>CAZNLT010000033.1:0-43220 GCA_964573705.1 uncultured Desulfobacterales bacterium | reverse complement strand
CAAAGGCAAGAACAAAAACCGGGGAAGGCTGAAGTAAGGATTTAGACAGCCTAGATTAGATCGTTTTGGCTGTTATAAAGGAGGATTTCACTCCGGCGTACGCAGGAAATATCTAAAAGATGGTTCAAGGCGTTCTCAAGCAGGTCGTCAAGACTTTGAACCGACGTAAAGGCATCGATTGCTTTAAGTACGCTGGGGGCCAGGCGAAAATCGTCTGGGGATTTCATGGCGTAATCCTCGGGAGTCAGGGGGGAAAATCTATCTAAAGGCGTTCTAAAGCGGCATGGGACTCGTTTTCATGTCCAACATCACGGGGGCGTCTCTATAGCGAGATCTAAAAGGGCGCTGGGTACCATAAAGTTTTCGAGGCCCTTGATTTGCAGCAATTCTCGGTGAAAAATTATTATGTGTCCCTATAGCAGGTTGCATCAACCTGACGATCTTTTTTTCGCGATGTTGAACCCGTTCGTTCTGAAAATATCGAGCCAATTACAGAACATATTCTTAAATTGAAAACCAACCACATCTGGGCTTATACTTCAAAACCACCAAGAGCTAAAAAACCTCAATAATGAGAATTGATCCTCTTTATCTAAGCAACTATCTGAAATTATTAGATAAAATTTAAATCTAGACATCCTTATAAGTATCTGATATCCTTGTAATTGAAAGCTTAAGCGCTCAAGGAATATCGGATGCATCAGAAAAAACACCTTAACTTACACAGCTTGGTCAAAGATCTTTCCGATCAAATGTCTCTCATTGAGGATGATCGTCAAGCTGGAAAAGTAATTCATTCAATTCATGATTGTTGTATGAGCGCTTTTGCGATGATGTTCTTCCAAGACCCATCCATGCTTGAATTTCAAACTCGATTGGAACAAGCCTTAAACCTGAACAATCTTAAAACTCTGTTCCATGTCCAATCTGTCCCAAAATCTACCCAATTAAGAGAGACCACGGACAATGTCCCAAGCAATGACATAGAGAAAGTATTTCCTGTCTATTTTAGAACGTTACAAAGAGGAAAACAGCTTGAGCCATACCGGTTTCTCAATGACGCCTACCTCATTACATTGGATGGATCGCAGCAATTTAGCTCTGAGGCGATCCACTGCTCCAATTGTTTACAGAAGAACCTGAAATCCGGGCAAATCATCTATCATCATCAGGTGCTGTGCAGCGCTGTCGTTCACCCGGACATCCGTCAGGTTATCCCACTCGCTCCAGAGCCAATTCAACGAATCGACGGAAAATCAAAGCAGGATTGTGAAATCAATGCGGGCAAACGGATGCTCGATAAGATTCGAAAAGACCATCCGAAACTGCCCATCATCATACTCGGCGACAGTCTGTACTCCAAGCAGCCCTTTGTAGACAAATTGAAGGAAAACGACATGTCCTTCATCTTGGCGGCCAAGCCCGACGACCACAAAGTGCTGTTTGAATGGGTATCTGAAATCAAGCAGATGAAAGAAACCCAACGTTTGGAATTCCGGGATTTAAAAGGCCGCCGACACATTTTCGAATGGGTTAACGAGGTCCCGCTGAACGGAAGAAAAAATGCTCACGACGTCAGTTATTTTGAATACACTCTTATTAACGAGAAAGGGAAGCGAGCATTTTTCGGTAGTTGGGTCACCGACTTGGTGATCGGGGACCACAATATCGTTGATCTCGTCAGAGCCGGTCGAGCCAGATGGAAAATCGAAAATGAAAATTTCAACACATTAAAAAACCAAGGATATCATGCGGAACACAACTATGGACACGGCAAAAAGAACGCCGGATACAACTTTTTCCTCTTCATACTCATAGCCTTTTTCGTCCATCAAATACTCGAATTGACAGACCCGCTTTTCCAAGCGTGCCGAAAAACATTCAGCTCCCGCAGAGAATTCTGGAATCAACTGCGTTGCACGATCAGAATCATGCTGTTTCGTTCTTGGCATCATTTGTTGGAGTTTGTCAGAGACCCTCCCTAATATCATCGAACTCTCAATCGTAAAATTTCGCTTCCAAACTGCCCGCTTCATTTTTCCAAATATAGCGGGGTGGGATTGGTGTTTGTGAAATTCCAGATGATCGGCAAATTGACTCTTCGGAAAGCGAATGCCGCTCCAATTTTTTTGAGTTTATAGCCAAAACAGCTCATTTTTGACCACGTAAAGCCCGTGGTTGGGAGGCGGTCCAAACAATAAAGCACTGAATCGGATTCACCGAGAATTGCTGCTTGATTTGGATGGCCGTTTACATCCTCAGGTTAGTATGATATCCAAAGCCGTTTGATTGGTTCTGGTACGCCGCCGCAGGTATTTTGTATAATTTCAATGGATAATCAATAGCACACCGCCCGGAGGCGAAAAATGCAAGAAGGTTATGTACACATCATCACCGGAAACGGAAAAGGCAAAACGACTTCGGCTCTGGGCTTGACCCTTCGGGCTGCTGGAGCCGGGTTCCAGGTATTCATTCTGCAGTTCATCAAAAAAGGAGATTACAGCGAAATCAAGGCCCTGGACCGGTTTGCCGATCAAATCAAAGTGGAACAGTTCGGCTCGGGCCGATTTATCGGTGAAAAGCCGGGCCCCGAGGACATCCAAGCCAGCCGCCAAGGACTGGCACGGGCCAAAGAGATCATTTCATCCGACCATTACGATCTCGTCATCCTTGATGAAGCCAATGTGGCGGTAAAACTCGGTCTATTAGGTGTGCAGGAGTTGATCGATCTGATCCTGCGCAAACCGCCCCGGCTTGAACTGGTAATCACCGGACGATACGCCTCACCCCAGATTATCAACCTTGCGGACATGGTCACGGAATGCAGAGCGTTGAAGCACTACATGAGTAAAGGAGTTCCTGCCAGAAGGGGTATCGAATTTTAAATCAGGCCTTCAGCTCTTATCAATTCTGAACCAGAACAGTTTTTCGCCCCCCCCCCATCCACCTGCCCGGAGAAAACGGTCAGGACTCGGCCGATGTCATCCGCGCCATCTGAGCGATTTCAGTCAGGGGTAATCGTCTGATATAAAGGTCGCAACCAGCGGATGTGGGCTGAGACCCTTTCCGCATCGTCTTTTTGCAGCTAAGTGCTGGTGCGCCTTGTCATCAGCTCTTTTAACAGCAGCAACACATCAGATACCATCCAGGGATCGATTCGAATTGGGTTCATCCGATCCGAAGGCAAATCTTCACTGCCATTTTCGGCCCTGCCACGGACGATGATAACAACCCGTATATTTTCACAGGCGTACTCTTTCAGGGCAGCCGTAAGTTCCCTTGCCGCATTTGCATCGGAAAGAAGGCAAATCACATGGACATCGTTATCTATGGCCATCCGGGCAATCTGAAGAAGGGTTACATGATCGGGGCTGATATCCACATCGAATCCGTAGCGGGCGAACTCGGCCGCAACTTCATTGGTGCGAATGCCTTCTGCCCCCGTGGACCAAGTGATCAGAAGCCGGGGTCTGCGTCCCCGACTCTGATGGAATCGATCAATCTCCGGCCTTATTAAATGATCTGCGGCCTCATTCGGGCATCGGAAAACTTCCTGCATTGAAAGATCTTCCGTGGTCTCTTCTTTACAGGGAAGGGCGAAGACATCGAAGTTGCCGACCAAAAGGGCGTCGTTTCCGATCTTCTTACGCGATTCGACCAGATTGTTTTTAATATCCACGCTTAAAGCATCCGCACCGCATTCGGCCATCATCTCGATCAGCATATCCGTAGCACCACAGATGTAGAGGACTTTCGGGGATTTCCATGCTTCCAGAATACGTGTGACCCGCGGTTGAATCATGCCTTTCCAGGTCCGGGGACTGAGCCATTCATGAAGAAACCTATCAAAATCGACATCAGAATGCCTATAGTCCAAAGGCCGATTTCAAACTGGATGAAAGATGATTTTGGGGTTTAGAGCTTATAGTTCCGGGTCCACGAGACCGATTTGAATGGCAAAATGTATCAGCTTGACAGAGGAATCGATGTTGAGTTTCTCCATCAGATTGGCACGGTGGGATTTTATTGTGCTTACGCTGACGTAAAGCATTTCGGCGATTTGTCGTGTAGAGTGTCCTTCGGCGATCAGTTGAAGGACTTCTCGTTCACGATTTGTCAACTGATTGTATCTCTCGAATGGGGTACCGCCTTGGCCAGGCGATCGGTATGATTCCGTCAGCACTTTTGAGACAGCTGTATTAAGAAAAATTTCATTCTTGATCGCCGCCCGGACAGCTTTGGTGATATCCCTGCCACTGTCATCTTTGAGCAGATAGCCGGATACACCGGCCTCAATCAGCTGGTGAATATAATGTTCGTGAGAATACATGGACAGAACCAGGATTTTGGTTTTAGGCAATAACTTCCGAATTCTTACGGCCGCCTCAATTCCGTTCATTCTCGGCATGCCGATATCCATTATGACTATATCGGGTTTGAGGCTCAGGGCCAGTTCCACCGTCTTCTGCCCGTCTGTAGCCTCCCCCACCACTTGCAAATCCGGCTGCTGCTCGAGCAGGCGGGATAACCCTTGGCGGACCATGGTATGATCATCAGCAATCAGGATTCGGACTTTCTCGCTCATATTTCGGTTCTCAATCCGGGGTAATGGGTAATTCAATGCGGATCCAGGTTCCTTCACCCGGTTTGCTCCGCAGATGGAACAGGCCTTTGTTCAGGGTCACCCGCTCGCGCATGCCCAGAAGCCCAAGGCTGAACCGCTCCTTGCACAAGGTTTCAGGGTCGAATCCAACGCCGTCATCTTCTGCAAGAAAAATAATCCGGGGAAAACTTTTGATGATCGAAATAGAAAACCGCTCTGCCCCCGAATGCTTCAAAGTATTGGTCAGGGCTTCTTGGCTGAAGCGGTAAAGAATCGTCTCCAGTTCAGAATTGAGACGCTGATCGAACCCGATCAATCGGAAATCGATCTCCAGATTCGACTGTTTTCTGATTTCCTGGAAATAAAGTTCCAAAGCCGGTTCCAGGCCCAAATCCATCAGCAGTGTGGGGTGCAGTCGATAAGAAAGCTGCCGGATTTCCGATGCGGTTTGCCGAATAATCTTTCGAATATCTTCTATCTCCGAGGCGATGACAGTATCCTGATGCTTTTCCTCCAGGCGGTCCAGCCCCAGCTTCACCGCGGTCAGCGACTGCCCTGCTTCATCATGAAGTTCTCGAGCGATTCGGCGCCTCTCGTTTTCCTGATTTTTAAACAACCTATTCGTCAATCCCCGCAATTCCCGACGATGCTGTCGGATCATCTCCATCATCTGCGTATTTTCAATAGCGCCGCCCAGAAAACTTCCTAACGAGCTCATCAGATGAATTTCACGATGACTCAGCACCCTTTCATTTGGAATGCTGAGTCCAAAAAAACCGACTGCCCTGCTTTTCTGCACAATCAGAAAACAAGTCAGCGACAAATAGGTCTGGAATCCGTATGCACGATAACGAATTCTGAAGGAAGGATAATAGGCGCCAAAAGGCAAAGGATAATTCTTTTTGATCAGAGCACGCATCAACATTTCGTCTTCAAATAGGATCTGATCCGACTCCTGGAGGTTCGATTGTGGAAGGTTATATCGGGCCTGGAGCCGAATCTCTCGGGTTTCCGGCTCAATTAGAAATACTCCCCCCCGATCCACCCGTAAAACCCGACTGACCTCTTTGATGGTCTTCGTCAGAATGTCTTCGAGCCCCATGGTATGTTTCAGGGCGACAGCGATGCTGTTGATGATTGACAGCTCTCGATTGCGCTGATTCATTAGATCTTCGATCTGTTTACGTCGGGTTATATCTTTGATAATGCCTTCTAACTCCACTTCACCGGTTTGAAGATTCTCATACATCCGGCTGGATATCAGCACGTGGAGAGTCGAGTTGTCCCGCCTTTTGAACTCGACCTCATAATCCTTTAATGAACCGCAGGCGGTGATTTTTTCTATAAACCGCTCACGGTCGGCAGGATTTCGGTACAGGTCTACTGCGGTCAGCTGGCTGAGCAGGTCCTTCTTGGTTCTATATCCCATCAATTCAACGCCGGCCTGATTAATATCGATGATCTTGCCATCCAGGGTCGTGGTAAAAATCATGTCGTGGCTGCCTTCAAATACACGGATATAATTTTTCTTCCGCTGAGCCACCTCTTGCTGAAGCCGTTTGATTTCGCTGATATCCTTAAAAATTTCAACCCCTCCAGTCACCTTTCCGGCTGAATCCCGAAATACCGCGGTGGAACAGATGATAGGAATTCGGCGGCCTTCGATATCGGTGATCGTCCCTTCCCGGTTATGAATGTCCCGACCCTCGAAGCCCGCACGCTTCAGTGCGCAAGTGTGTTCACAGATGGGATTTTTGAAAACGTCTTTGCAGTACATCCCCACCGCATCCCGGGCTGAAAAACCCGTAATTATCTCCGCAGCAGGATTGAAATAGGTAATCCGCCATTCATGATCAGTGGTAAAAAGGCCATCCGGAAGGCGGTTTAAGATCGTTAAGAAGCTTTCCTCCGTCTGATAGATTTGCCCCAATAAGCCGTGATTAAACCGTTTCAGCTGTTCGGCAACAAAATGGTTCCAACCCCTTGGATGCGCCTCTCCCTTTGCTTTGAAATAGCTGCACCCCATGCAGTCGGTCAGTTTCTTGAAAAAATCATCGGTGGTGTGATTTCCGCATTTTGTCCGGGGGGCCAGCCAGCAATCCACATTCCACCGGCCATATATCGGGCATAGGACTTGAGAGCAGCCCTGTATTTTCCAGCAGGCGATTTTACCCTCGTCCGGAATGTTCCGACACCTGATTAAAGATTCAATTCGAGGTTTTTCGAACAATGATTTCACAGTATGCATCTCCCTTGGCGCGACAGAACGGCTCTTTTGCTCGAAAGGTGAAACAGCCGTCGGGGTAGTCCCCTCCGTAAAGCAGATCCATGAAAGCCCCTGCCACCCCGCTCAGCATGTAGCATTTGCCCGATTCCGCGATACCGTAATCTTTAAGGTACCCGCGGGCTTCGTAAGAATCATTGGCCCGGATGATCAAGGTATCACCGGGTATAAGTTCCCAAACTTTCAGATCACCCCATCCAAATGCCACGGCTACCGCGGTAAATCCAAAAATCTGGTCCTCTTTCCGCTCGATCATCGGCTCGACGATTTCCCCCCATTCCCATGAATTACGGATCCCGTTAAATGTGGCATATCCGCACTCCTGGGCCGCTTTCATGAGCAAAAAGGCTGCCTCTTGGCTTCGGTCCGGTCCGAGTTCCTGTTCGAATCGGAAACAAAGCCGATTGTAATAATTAACGGAAAAAATAGAAAGATATACCCCGAAAAGAGGTAGGATTCCCTTGGATTCTCGAATTTTGCTTCCTTCCATAACGGCATGTATGATTTTGGAACCGTCTATGGCCATCGGTGGGATGCTCCGTTCGGGAAAGTTCTGGTATTGCAGAGAGAAACTTCAATAGCACAAAACGTTATTCATTTTAAAGAGACTACACAATAAACCGAATCATCGATAAATGCAACAGGATTATCTATACCGGCTGGGTCGAACTCTTTTCTCAATACATAGGCTCTTCCTTACCAGCCGATTGGATTTTTTTGGAGCCACCTCCGATTTCACTCTGGGGTGGCAATTCCGGACAGACGCAGGCCCTTTACCGACATATTTTCAGAGTATTCTTTATTTTTGACATAGGTCAATGCCAACCCTAAGTTTATTGAGTATAAATTCAGACACAACCAGGAAAGTTCATTCCATTTCAGCGGATCGACACAGAGGAGGAAAAAACATATGAAATGTCCAGGACAGGATACCCAATACTGGGGCCCGGATGCGATATTCGAGGTCCGGTGTCCCGAGTGTGAGAAAACGGTTGAATTTTTCAAGGACGATACGACTCGGAAATGTGAGCACTGTGGACACCGGTTCGCCAACCCGAAGATGGATTTCGGATGCGCGGCCTATTGCAAGTATGCGGAGCAGTGCATCGGGGACCTGCCGCCGGAACTGGTGGCCCAGCAGGAAAATCTATTCAAAGACCGGGTGGCGATTGAAATGAAGCGGTATTTCCAGCGGGATTTTAAACGGATCGGCCATGCCACCAAGGTGGCCCGGTATGCGGAACGGATCGCCAAAAAAGAAGGCGGCGATCTGGCGGTGATTCTGGCGGCGGCCTATCTCCACGACATCGGGATTCAGGAGGCCGAACGTAAACATCAGAGCACCGCGGCCAAGTACCAGGAAGAGGAAGGACCACCCATCGCCCGCTCGATTTTGGAGAAGCTGGGCGCCAAAGAAGGGCTTATCGAGGAGGTTTGCGATATCGTCGGTCATCACCACCATCCCCGGCCGGAGGAGACCTTGAACTTCAAGGCGGTGTATGATGCGGACCTGATCGTCAACCTTTCGGAGCAGAAGAAGGAATCGGGGATGAACCCGGATCGGCTGGAGGAAATTATTAAAAAGTCCTTTTTAACCGACAGCGGCGGCGAAGAGGCCAAAGCGACCCTGCTCGCCTCCTGAAGCAATCCATTTTCAGGCTGAATCTTTGCTCAATCCCGCAGCCGTCGGCGAAAAACCTTCAAGAGCCCCGGCCGCAGGACTTTCTTATATCAATGAGACGGCGGCCGGGGTTATTTACTCTGCGCATTTTCCAGGGCCGCCCGAACAAATGTTCTGAACAGGGGATGCGGATTCATGGGGCGGGACTTGAACTCCGGATGGAACTGGCACCCCAGAAACCAGGGGTGGTCGGCGATTTCCACGATCTCCACCAGCTGCCCGTCCGGAGAAATGCCGCTGATGACAAGCCCGCTTTCTACAAGGCGGTCCTTGTAGATGTTGTTGAATTCGTACCGGTGGCGGTGGCGCTCGGAGATCTCATCCTGGTGATAGGCCTCCCGGGCCCGGGTGCCTTCCGGAAGCCGGCAGGGATAGGCCCCGAGCCGCATGGTGCCGCCCTTTTCGGAATCCACATCCCGCTTCTGAACCGTCTGGGTCTTTTCGTCGTACCATTCCCGCATCAGGTAGATCACCGGATCGTGGGTATCCGGGTCGAACTCGGCGCTTTGGGCCTCGGGTATACCGGCCACATGGCGGGCGAACTCGATCACCGCAATCTGCATCCCCAGACAAATCCCGAAAAACGGGACCCGGTTTTCCCGGGCGTACCGGACGGCGCTGACCTTGCCGTCGACACCGCGGGAGCCGAATCCGCCGGGCACCAGAATTCCGTCCGCTCCGGCCAGTTTTTCCGCGCAGTTTTCCGGGGTGATGGTTTCCGAATCGATAAAATCGAGCCGGACCCGGGCATGGTTGTCCACCCCGCCGTGGTAAAGCGCCTCATTGAGGCTCTTGTAGGATTCGGTCAGGTCGGTGTATTTGCCGACAATGGCGATGGTCACCTCATGCTCCGGGGATTTGTAGCGGGCGACGAAATCCTCCCACTCCTGCAGCCGGGGCGCCCGGGTCCAGATTCGAAGACTTTCCACGATCCGGTCGTCGAGCCCTTCCCGGTTGAACCAGAGCGGCACCTCGTAGATGCAGTCTACATCCTTGGCGGTGATCACCGCATTCTTTTCCACATTGCAAAAGAGGGCGATCTTGGATTTGATCTCGTCCGACAGGGCGCAGGAGGTGCGGCAGAGCAGAATGTCCGGCTGAATGCCGATGGACCGCAGTTCCTTGACGCTGTGCTGGGTCGGCTTGGTTTTGACCTCGCCGGCGGTGGCGATATAGGGCACCAGGGTCAGGTGAATATAGACCACGTTCTCCTTGCCCGCATCCGCTTTGAACTGGCGGATCGCCTCCAGAAACGGAAGGCTTTCGATATCCCCGATGGTGCCGCCGATCTCCACGATGACGATATCGACCCCTTCGGATACCTGGCGAATGCTGTCCTTGATCTCGTCGGTAATATGGGGAATGACCTGAACGGTGCCGCCGAGATAATCCCCCCGGCGTTCTTTGGTGATTACGGAGTGGTAAATCCGGCCGGTGGTGAAATTGTTCCGGGTGGACATGCGGGCGTTGGTGAACCGTTCATAGTGGCCGAGATCCAGGTCGGCTTCGGAGCCGTCATCGGTGACGAACACCTCTCCGTGCTGAAACGGATTCATGGTGCCGGGGTCCACATTGATGTAAGGGTCGAGCTTTTGAATGGTCACCGACAGCCCCCGGCTTTCAAGAAGCGCCCCGATGGCCGCCGAGGCCAGCCCCTTTCCCAGAGACGAAAGCACGCCCCCCGTTACGAAAATAAATTTTTTACTGCACGCCATAGGTAACCTCATGAATGCAGAAACCAAGTTTCCCCAAAAACTTGGTTTCTGCAGGTCTCATCAATTTTGAAAAACAGAAATTATGAAGAATTTTCAGGCATCCGTCAATACAAAAACAGATCTCGAATTTATTCAGCCACAAAAATGGCGTCGGAAATTTCAGCCCCCACCCCGAGTTCCTCTTCGATTCGCAGAAGCTGGTTGTATTTGGCCACCCGATCCGTCCGGGACAGGGAGCCGGTTTTGATCTGGCCGCCGTTGACCCCCACCACGAGATCGGAGATGAAGGTGTCTTCGGTCTCGCCGGAGCGATGGGAAATGACGGTGGTGTAACCGGCCTGCTTGGCCATTTCAATGGCGTTCAGGGTTTCGGTGACCGTACCGATCTGATTCAGCTTGATGAGAATCGAATTGGCCACCCCCTTGTCGATCCCCTCCTGAAGAATGGCCGGGTTGGTCACAAACAGATCATCCCCCACAATCTGGGTGCCGTTGCCGAGCCGGTCGGTCATCCGGGCCCAGCCGTCCCAATCCCCCTCGGCCAGTCCGTCTTCGATGGACAGGATCGGGTATTTATTGACCAGGTCCTCGTAATAGTCGATCATTTCTTCGGCGGACAGGGCCTTGTTCTCGGAAGCCAGCCTGTACTTTCCATCGGAGAAAAATTCACTGGCGGCCGCATCCAGGGCCAGCCCCACATCCTGGCCCATTTCAAACCCGGCGGACTGAACGGCTTCGATAATAAACTTGACGGCATCCTCATTGGAATCGAGATTCGGAGCAAACCCGCCCTCATCCCCGACCCCGGTGCCGAGGCCCTTGCCGGAGAGGTTCTTTTTGAGGGCATGAAAGGTTTCGGCGCCCATCCGCAGGGCTTCGGCAAAGGACTTGGCGCCGAAGGGGATGATCATGAATTCCTGAATATCCAGGTTGTTGGTGGCATGGGCCCCGCCGTTGACGATGTTCATCATGGGGATCGGCAGATACCGGGCATTGATGCCGCCCAGATACCGGTACAGACTCATTTCATAATAGGCGGCCGCGGCCCGGGTCGCCGCCATGGAAACCCCCAGAATGGCGTTGGCCCCCAGCCGGGATTTGTTGGGGGTGCCGTCGAGTTCGATCATTTTATAATCGAGGGAAAACTGATCCGCGGCGTCCATCCCCTCCACGGCCGGACCGATTTCTTCAATCACATTGCGAACCGCCGTCTGCACCCCCTTGCCGTTATACCGATCTTCTTTGTCTCGAAGCTCCAGGGCCTCCCGCTGGCCGGTTGAGGCGCCCGAAGGCACGATGGCCCGTCCCATGGCGCCGCTTGCGGTGATCACATCCACCTCGACGGTGGGATTCCCACGGGAATCCAGAACCTCTCTAGCCTTTATATCGATGATCTCCGTCATGTCTTCTTCCCCTTCCCTTTCTAATTTATCCCATCTGCTTTGGATTCCGTGTTGCCGATTGACAAAAAACAGGAAAATGTTACTCTGCCATGAAAGGAATGTCAAGAAATCGAAGCGGGTTTCATTCGCCGAGGGCGCCGCCCGCGAACTCACGCATCCGGCTTTGATCCTCGTTTCAGCCAAGCCCTACGAATAGGCAGGCAGCCGAAACGGTGATCCTGGCCCTCGTATCCCAACACGTAGGCTTTATGAAAGATTTATACGACAAGAGCCAATTGGTGGTGGCGGCCGTGCGCATTCTGGAGCACCGGCACCGGGAGCCGCCTTCCGTAGAAAAGGTGTGCGAATTGCTGGCGCTTTCTCTGGAACAGGGGTACCTGATCTGCCAGAAACTTCAGGGAATGGCGGCCATTACAATGGTGGACGGGCCTTACGGGAATCGGCTGTTCATCAAGGACCACCTCAAACTGGAAGAGATCCCCAAAGAGGGCAAAGAAACCAGTCTTCAGGAGGAACTTCAGCGGTTTCAAAATTCCCGCAAGAAATTCACCGATGAGATCGAATCCTTCCAGGCTCGAAAGCAAAAGGAGAAGCAGAAGCTTTTTTCGGATATCGAAGAGAAACTGAAAAAAGGGAAATAAACGCGACCGTTCCCTTACGGGGGGTTCCCCGCATCATCGTGAAAACCGCCCGTCATCCCGGGTCGATTCGGTTTTATCGGATCGGGTTTCCAGCCATCCGGCCCTGGCCTCCGGACGGACATCGAATTTGGGTACATAGGGTTTGATGTCCAGAAGCGGGGCCCCGTTGATGATGTCCACCTCCCGAATGGATAGTTCTCCGTCGGCCACCCCGATCAGACGGACCACCGACAGCCCGATGGAATTGGGCCGAGAGGGGGCCCGGGTGGCGAACACCCCGTGTTCGGCATCGTCGAGAAAGGGCTTCACCTTGAGGGAAAATTCCCCGCTCAGATGGCAGTGATACAGCAGGATGAGATGAGAAAACCCCTCCAGGTCTTCCAGCCCCGCCCGGAACTCCGGAAAGACCTCTACGGTGCCTTCACTGGTCGCTCCGCCCGAAGGCTGAATCGGCGTACCGGCCGGGGTCTCGAAGGGGGTCCTTATAATGCCGATGGGATTGTATATAATCGGTTGGGTCATTTTGCTTTGCCTCCGATACCGGTTTTCACATGTTAGAATCGATTTCGAATACCGGCTGATGAGATGATTCAGGAAGAGGATTCAGCCGATCCATAGTTATCCATAGGTCTGCTTCACCTGTTCCCGGTCGATGCCGCCGTCGGGCTTGCGGGGCAGGGAGTCCACAAAAGCCACATAGCCGGGCTTTTTGTACCGGGCGATGCGGGAGGCCACGAATTCCTTGAGGTCCTCTGCAAGCAAGGCGGCCCCTTCCTTGAGCACGCAGACCGCCTTGATGCCTTCCCCGAATTCGGGGTCGGGTACGCCGATCACCGAGACCGCGGTCACATCGGGGTGCTCCAGAATCACCGCTTCCACCTCCGCCGGATAGACGTTCTCTCCGCCCGGTTTGATCAGCTCCTTTTCCGGCTTCCGGCCCTTGAACCAGAGGTACCCGTCTTCATCCAGCGCGCCCAGGTCGCCGGTGTGGTGCCAGCCGCCTCGAAAGGTCCGGCGGTTGTCCTCGTCTCGGTTCCAGAACCCCTGAAACACCAGCGGACCCTGGACCACGATTTCGCCGGGTTCCCCGATCGGGACCTCGTCTTCAGATTCGTCCACCACCCTGACCTTCGCCAACAGCCCCTGTCTTCCGGCGCTGCCCGGTTTTTCCGAGGCGGGTGAAAAGGTGACCATCCCGGAGGTTTCAGTCTGGCCGTAAAGCATCCAGAAGGCGGCGCCGGTTTTCTCTTCAAAGGCGCCAATGGCATCGGGACCGTCCAAACCCATTACATGCCGCAGAGAAGGGATGGGTTCAGAGGCCGCATCCGCCGCCTCGGTCAACCGGGCGAGCATGGGCGGAAAACTGCCCCAGACCGAGACCTTTTCTTTGGCGGTTTCCTCGACCACCCGCTTTTCATCAAACTTTTCGATCACCACGTTTTTACCTCCGGCATGCATGACGGAAAACGAGAGATTGAGGCCGGTGATATGAAAAATCGGCAGCATGTTGATGTAGGCGTCGTTGGGGGTCAACCCCATGGTCGCGATGGTCTGAAGGTTTCCGTAGATCATGTTGCCGTGGGTCAGGACCGCTCCCCGGGGCTTTCCCTCCACCGCCGCGGTATAGATAAGGCAGAAGGGGTCCTGTTCTTCCGTGAATGCCGGAGGACGGGGGTCAGCGGAGCACAGGGAATCGATGCTGACCGGCCCGTCGTCGCCGGCGGCCATAGGAAATATCGCCACCTCGGATAAATCCCGAAAGGCCGGCTGCCGAATGCGGTCGGCGTGCTTTTCATCCACCACCAGGGCTTTGGCCCCGGAATCTTTCAGAATATAGACGATTTCATCATCCGACAGCCGCCAGTTGATCGGCGCCACAACGGCCCCCAGGGCCGCCGAGGCCCCGAACAGCAGGAAAAACCGATAATCGTTATGGGCCAGAATCGCCAGCCGGTCCCCTTTCCCGATCCCCTTCCCGGCCAGCCCCCCGGACAGTCCATCCACCTGATTCAACAACTCGGCGAAAGACATTCTTTCCGAACCCCAGACCAGGGCGTCGGCCTTGGGGGCGATTCGTCCATTGCGGTGGAACATATCATATAGGGTAAAGCTCCGCATGCTATCCTCCATTGCCCGGGGGTCTGATTACGGTTCGTTTTGGTCCAGAATGCTCCGGACCTGTCTCAGGAGCTGGTTCAGGTCGTAGGGTTTGGCGAGAAACCCTCTCGCCGCCTGATCGATCTGTCTGCGGGTGGGAGGATCCGGGGAATACCCGCTGGTGACGATCACCTTGACCCCGGGGTCGATCTCCCGAAGGGCGTTCAGGCACTCTCCACCGCTGCCCTGCATGATCAGGTTCAGCAGAATCAGGTCGATTTCGGATTTGCGCCGGCGATAGGTAGCCAGGGCGCTTTCGCCGTCCTCGGCGGTCAGGACGGTGTAGCCGTGATAAGACAGCAATTCCCGGCCCGCATCCCGAATCATGGGTTCGTCATCGGCAAACAGAATCGTCTCTCTTCCCCCGGCCCGGTGGCCCTCGGAAGGAAGGGCCTCCGGGTTGGGAGAATCCAGGCGAACCGGAAAAAAAAGGCTGAAAGCGGTCCCGGCGCCGGGTTCGCTTTTACAGAGAACATACCCCCGATGGTCCCGAAGGATATCCCGTACCATGGACAGCCCCAACCCCCGGTGCCCCGATTCTCGGCGGGTGGTAAAGGCGGGTTCGAATATCCGTTCGAGCACCGCCGGGTCCATTCCGTGGCCGGTATCCGAATGGGTCAGGACCACGTACTCGCCGGAACCCATTTCCGGGCATTCGGGCAGGCCGTTCGGCCCCACGCGGATATTCCGGGTTTGAATCACCAGCTCACCGCCCTCCTCCATGGCTTCCATGGCGTTGACGGCGAGATTCAACAGGACCTGTCCGAGGTAGGCGGAATCACCGTGAATGCTCTTAAGATCGGGATCCAGGTCGAGATGAACATGAATGGTGGGCGGAAAGGTCTTGCCCAGCAGTTTCTGAACCAGGGCGACCTCCAGATTGAGATTCAGGGCGCGAAAACGGGTCTCCACCGGCTGGTTGAACAGCATGAACTCCCGGGTCAAATCGGCGGCCCGCCGGGTGGTCTCCTGAATGGCCTCCAGCTTCTTCCGCACCGGGTCGGCCAGCCCCGGATTGTACATCAGGAGTTCGGTATATCCGGAGATCGCCTGCATCAGGTTGTTGAACTCGTGGGCGATTCCGCCCGACAGGGTCCCGACCGCCTCCATTTTCTGGGCCTGGCGATACCGTTGCCGAAGCCGCCTCGGTTCGGTCATTTTTCTGAGAATTGCCTGAACCGCCGGCTGCCCCCGATAGGTGGTATTCGAGACCAGGATTTCAGCATCAAAGGGGCCGGTAGCCGATGAAAGGAAGGTAAAGACATCCGGAGGGGAGACCTCGAATCGCCGGTCCGCGGCATTCGTGATCCGCTCTTGAAGCCGTTGCCGGGCTTCCGGCGGAACCATATCCCAGACAGAGTCGATCTCTTCGAGGACGGGCCGGCCCAGAATGTGAAGGAAAGTGGAATTACAAGACAGCAGTTTTCCCGATGCGGAATCGACAATGAAGATGCCGTCATCTGAGTTTTCCCAAAGAAATCGGGATAGTGCTTCCTTTTCCCGGGATGTTCCTTGAAATGCGGACGTTTCCATGACGAAATTACCACCCTCGAAAGCCGGAATTCAGCAGATCGGGCCGCACTGGCTTCGGCTCAATCCGCTCGATAAAACAAGAACTTAGTCATGAATATGAACTATGACCGAAACCGGCTTCGGTGTCAAGAACCAACCCGGAAAAACGGCTATTTTTTCAGAGACCTCATAATCCAAGCGCCCCCTAAACCGAGTAACAGTAAAAAGAATGTGCCGGGCTCGGGCTGCGGAATCGGCTGACGGTCGTCCGGGATGATCCGGGCATAGAGGCCGGCGGATACCAGGCTGTTTTCCGGGCTTAAGAATTCGAAGGTCGGGCCCCGGCCCATATCCCGGGAAAACCCCAGCAATTCCAGAGTATACAATCCGTTATTCCAGAGGAAGGCGGTCTCGGACAGCGGGGAATCGATGGCCACGATGTCCCCGTCCTCGACCGGATCACCCGAAAGATTCGGGGTATTCCGAATTGAAAAATGAAATATATGGGATGAACGCCCCCTGCCGAACCCATCCAGCCCAATGGTCAGATCGACCCCTTCGATTCCGATGGAATGGTAGGTCATACCGTTTTGATATGAAAACTCCCCGATCCGAAAAGGAGTGTCAAGCCAGGATTCAGGCCCGGATTCAGGTTCGGTTTCGGAAGCGCCGCCGATTCGAAGGTCGCTGCCGATGCCGTCGAAATCAAAGTAGTTATCGATACTTCCGGCGGCAGCCTTCCCCCAGTGGAACCCGGCTGAATTTCCTTCATCACCATTATCGATCCAGTAAAGATCGTACTCATTGTTCGACACGACCCCGGACCACTCCCCGAAGGCCCTGAATCTCAGGGCATGGGCCTGAGATATGAAACCGGTTTGGCATCCCAGGAATACAATTGCGCACACAACCGTCCACAGCAGTATTTGCTTCACGTAATGATCCTTCCGCCAAAAAAAAAGACAGCCGGGTTACCCTTCTTTTCCAAGGCAACCCGGCTGTCTTTTGTTGAAGACCCGTGGCTTTCCGTCCCCACCTCGCGATGGGTTTGGCTTTGTCGAGACCTGCTGCAACCAGTTATGCAGGTATCGTGCCGGGCCCTCAACAAGCAAAGCGGTTTGTCGAAATAAAAATACCGTGCCCGCCGCCGGGGGATGAATCCCCCGGCTCACCCCGGAAAGCGCCCTGAAGGGCGCTTCCCCCTCTCGAATTCCTCCCAAGTGCGAGCCCGCTTCAGCGGGCATTTTCGGATTCAGCCGGGGGATTCATTCCCCGGCGGACGGCCCCGACGGCAGACACCCGATAACCGGTCGAGCGCAACCGCTCATGGCGGCCGAAGACCCGGCCATCCCGGAAATCCTCATTTTTTGATGATGAAAAGAAGCGGATGTTGGAATGCCGGATAATCCGGGAAATCGCGGTTCATGCGACCTGCAAAAGATGTTGGTGGATCTGCACCGAATGAAGCGGGGGGAAGGGACTTCTTGAGCATTGGGGGAGCTTAGTGGCGGACCGTCTCCAATCGGACCGGCCGTTTCAGAATCGTTCGAGCGATTTTTTCAAACTGGGGTGTGGAATCGGACACCACATACCGGTCGGACCCCTCCTTTCTCATCTTTTGATCGATAGCGGGATGGTCTTTCAGAAAGGATTTCACCGCCTCGGCCACGGCGACCGAGGCGTCGATCAGCCGCACCCGCTTGCCGATCTTTCGGCCGATGGTCTCTTTCAGCACCGGATAATGGGTGCAGCCCAGGATGAGGGTATCGATCTGGCGGACCTTTAATGGGTGGAGATATTTCTTGATGATCATGGTGGTTTCGGGCTTTTTGAACCATCCTTCTTCCACCAGGGGAACCAGAAGGGGGCAGGCAGCGGAATGGACCCGCACCTCGGGATCGGCCTCGCGAAGTCGGGTCTCATAGATGCCGCTGCCGATGGTGGCCCGGGTGCCGATCACCCCGATCCTGCCGGTTCGGGTGGCCTGAAGGGCCGCACCGACCGCCGGGGTGACCGCCTCGAACACCGGTGGGTCGTACCGGCCGGTCATCACCTCCGGGGCCGCGCTGGAAGCGGAATTGCAGGCCGCCACAATGACAGCGGCGCCCTCATTCAGAAGAAACCGAATATTATCCAGGGCATATTCGCGAATCGTGTCGAGGCTTTTGGCGCCGTACGGGGACCGGGCCGTATCCCCGTAATAGAGAAGATCGTGTTCGGGCAATGCCTCCCGGATGGCCCGGGCCACGGTCAGCCCGCCGATGCCGGAATCGAAAATGCCGATCATTCGGTTTCTCGCCGGTTTTCCACCACCCGCCGCACACATCGAATGATCTGCCCATTCGAGGCATCGGTTCGAATGCCCGGGCACATGGAGGACATGACTCGCCAGTTGTCCGGATCGGTCACCACGCTCTCCAGAAACGGCCAGGCCCGGCACATTCGGGGCTTGACCGGATGGATGGTGCAGATCTTGTTTTTCCAGAAGACGCAGTAGCCGTTTTCGCCCACCGCCAGCACCGGCCGGGACCCGGACATCTGACAATACTCGGTTACAAACCGGTCGGGGTCGGACCCGATGAATTCGGCGATGGCGGCGATGTCCTTCGGGGTGATATAGGTACCGCCGTACCCGTTGCAGCATTCCCCGCACTGACGGCACTCGAAAATATCCTCCGGGGATTTTTCAGGGGCGGATCTCTTTGGATCAACCAGGGCCGTTTTTTGGTTGGAATCAGAGGGCATGACGGGTATCCATGGCCCTTTTCATCGTCACCTGATCGACATAGGTGAGGTCCCCGCCCATGGGCACCCCGGAGGCGATCCGGGAAACCTTCACCCCGAAGCCCCCCAACCGGTCGGCGATGTAGGCGGCGGTGGCCTCTCCCTCCAGATTCGTATTCGTCGCCAGCACCACCTCCCGCACCTCCCCGGCCTCAACCCGGGTCATCAGTTCCCGAATCCGAATGTCGTCGGGGCCCACCCCGTCCATGGGGGAGAGCACCCCGTGGAGCACATGGTAGAGCCCGTAAAAGGCCCCGGACCGCTCGATGGCCACCATGCCGGCCACGTTTTCCACCACGCACAGAAGGCCCCGATCCCGGGCCGGGTTGCCGCAGATCCGGCAGATGTCGGTATCGCTCAGGGAAAAGCAGGATTCGCACAGCCGGGTCTTCTCCTTGAGATTCAGGATGGACCGGGCCAGCCCTTCGGCATCCCGGCGGGGGGCCCGAAGGATGTGCAGGGTCAGCCGCTCGGCGGTCTTTTCCCCGATCCCGGGCAGCCGCGACAGATGCCGGATCACACTCAAAATGGAAGGCGGATAATGGCTCACCCGGAATTCTCCGCTACATCAGCCCCGGAATGTTCATCCCGCCGGGCATCAGCTTGCCCATCTTTTCGGAGACCATCTCCTGGGACTTGTTCAGGGCGTCGTTGACCGCCGCCAGCACCAGATCCTGAAGCATTTCCACATCCTCCGGATCGACCACCTCTTTTTCAATGCGGATGGAGACGATCTGCTGCTTGCCGTTGGCCACGACACTGATCATGCCGCCCCCGGCGGTGGCCTCCACCGTCTGGTCGGCCAGCTCCTCCTGAAGCTTCATCATTTTGGACTGAAGCTTTTGGGCCTGCTTCATCATATTGCCCATACCTTTCATATCAACATCCTCCTATAGCAGTTTGACTTCTTCGAGTTTTCCTTCGAAAATTTCCAGGGCCGCGCTCACCATGGGATGGTTCAAAGCCTCCTGGCGTCGGCGGTGGGTCTCGTCGACCTGGTTGCGCCGGTCTTTTTTTTCAGGCGTTTTCCCGGGATGGATCACCAGCCGCATGTCCCGGCCGAAAAACGTACCGGCCGCCGCGGTGATATTCTCCTGGTTTTTCTGAATTCGATTGAAATGGAGATGGTTGCCGTTGACCTCCAGTTCTATAATTCCCTCTCTCTCGGCCAGGCTGCGCAATTCGGTTTTGGCCAGCCAGGGCCCGAGACTGGGCTGTTTGCCGGCTATCCGCTGTTTCAGCCGCGACCAGTTGACCTCCGGGCTCTCCTTAGCATCGTACCGGGGATGATCGGTATCATCGGATGCCGGACCGGGGGATGCCGGGCCGGGGGTTTCCGGGCCGGGGGTTTCCGGGCCGGGGGTTTCCGGGCCGCGAACATTCGGCACCGGATCAGGGTCGGACGGCGGCGATGGAGAAGGCGCCGCTTCGACCCTTTTCGGGGGCTGCTCCTGGGCCGCAGGCGGTGCATCGGCATACCCGAGGGTCTCTTCCCGGGTCTCCCCCCCGACCCTGGCGCCGGCCTCGGCCGACACCGGAACCGGACTTTCCATAATCCCCCGGCTCAGCTGGTCGATCTTCTGAATCAGGGTCTCGATGGAAAGCGCCGGTTTGATCTGAAACATGCGGATAAACGCCGTTTCCAGGGTCAGCTTGGGAAGGGTGGCGAATTTGAGGGCGGTTTCTTCTTTGCACAGCGCATCCAGGAGTTGGCTCAGGTAGACCCGGGAAACCTTTTCCACCTGCCGGGCCATCTCCTCGATCTCCTCGGCCGAAGCATCCACCAGCTTGCGGGCCTGTTTGCCCATCTTCACCACCAGCAGGTTGCGGAAATGGGTCAGAAGGGCGGCGTAAAACTCCTTCAGATTGTGGCCGTGGTCGTGAATGTCGTCGAGAATTTCCAGAATCCGGTTCAGGTCCCCGGCCAATACGGCGTCTGAGATATCAAACAGCACCCGGCCGTCCACCGCCCCCAGAATATCCAGCACCTGCGGGTGGGTCAAGGGCCCCTCGGCGCAGGCCATGACATGGTCTAAAAGGCTGAGCCCGTCGCGCATGCTGCCCCCGGCGGACCGGGCGATGGCCGCAAGACTTTCCCGGGGAATCTCGATCCCCTCCCGGTCGCTCAGGGTTGCCATATGGCCTACGATCTCTGCCAGCCCGATCCGTCGAAGGTCGTGGCGCTGGCACCGGGAGAGAATGGTGATCGGAATTTTGTGGGGTTCGGTGGTGGCGAAAAAAAAGAGAACGTGGGCCGGGGGCTCCTCCAGGGTCTTGAGCAGAGCGTTGAAGGCCGGGGTGCTGAGCATGTGGACTTCGTCGATGATGTAGATCTTGTAGCGGCCCTGGGCCGGCATATACTTGATATTTTCCCGCAGGTCCCGAATGTGGTCCACCCCGTTGTTGGAGGCCCCGTCGATCTCGAACACATCCACCGCATGGCCCGTGGTGATTTCCCGGCAGGATCGGCAGGTGTTGCAGGGTTGGGGCCGGGGGCCCTTTTCGCAGTTCATGGCCTTGGCCAGTATCCGGGCGATGGTGGTCTTGCCGGTGCCCCGGGGTCCGGCGAAGAGAATGGCGTGGGCCACCCGGTCTCCGGCGACGGCGTTTTCCAGGGTCCGGGTCACATGGGTCTGATTGACCACCTCTTCAAAGGTCTGGGGCCTGTATTTTCGCGCAAGTACGAGATAGGACATGACGGTTTTCCGGTTTCTAAAACACCTTCTCCGTTCCCCTGAATAATCCGATGAACGACCCGATGAACAATCCGATGAACAACAGGGAGCCGTATGAGCGGGCCACGCGGTGAATCATTCTTGCCGGACGAAAGAAAACGGTTACGAAAATGGGGGGAAGGTGTTCGGACGGGATCGGTTAATGGCGGAGAGAGAGGGATTCGAACCCTCGGTGCCGCTATTAACAGCACACACGATTTCCAGTCGTGCACCTTCAGCCAACTCGGTCATCTCTCCGTATAACAAGCGGGCGATTCGCTTTCAAACCTGATTCAGAAACATTTTCCAACCTCCGCCATGGCGGCGGATAATGGCGGAGAGGGTGGGATTCGAACCCACGATCCCGTTATTCACAGGATACCGCTTTTCGAGAGCGGGGCCTTCAGCCACTCGGCAACCTCTCCTTTTCCTCTCTGCGATAAGAACGGCAATATATACGTTCCCGCCCCGCCTGTCAATCCTCTTCTTCGAATCTTTCCCGGGCCTGGTTGGAAAAATGCGATACCGGCCGGCGGTACGCCGCTTCAGCAGCGGCCAAACCGCAAATTCACTTGAACTCCCGCTTTCTTTTTAGTATCTCTGTCGCTCACTTTTATTCTCTACAGACGAGGAGTTCATTACATGGCCGAAGTCATCCCCTTCAGGGGGAAAGTATATAACCCGGAAAAAATTCCGAACCCGGGGGAGGTCACCACCCCGCCCTATGATGTCATTTCACCGGAAGAACAGGCCCTGGCCTATGCCCGTCACCCCCATAACATCATCCGCCTGATTCTGGGAAAAGAATCGACCGAAGACTCCGAAGCAAACAACCGTTACACCCGGGCGGCCCGGTACTGGAAAGAATGGACCGCGGAATCGATCCTGATCCGTGATCCGCAACCGGCCTTTTATCTCACCGCCACCCGGTTCACCGTGGAGGACCGACCCCTCACCCGGTTCGGCCTGATCGCTCGGGTGCGTCTGGAGCCGTTCAACCGGGGGGTTATTCTTCCCCATGAAACCACCTTTTCAGGGATCAAGTCCGACCGGCTTCGGTTGATGCAGGCCTGCCATGCCAATTTCAGCCCCATCTTTTCGCTGTACCCCGACCCGGACCGGCATCTTCTGACCACCCTCAAAGACAGGGTTCAGGACCGGAATCCGGACATGGATTTCACCGATACCGCCGGAGACCGCCAGCGGCTCTGGCGGATCACCGACGGCCCCTTCTGCGAACAGGCAACCCGGAATTTTCAGGACAAAACCCTCTACATCGCCGACGGCCACCACCGGTACGAAACCGCCCTGGCCTACCGGGACTGGCTGGCCCAAGTCGATCCCGATTTTTCGGATGACCACCCAGCCAACTTCATCATGATGTATCTGACCGGCATAACCGATCCGGGTCTGGTGGTGCTGCCGGCCCACCGAATGGTGCGGTCGGTTCCGGCCGATCTGCGGGGAGACTTCATCGCCGAAAGCCAGGCCTTCTTCGACATTTTCGCCATGCCGTTTCGAGGCGATACCCCAGATGAGATTCTGCCCGAATTTTTGTCGGAACTGGAAAAAGGGGCGGATCGGAATACCATCGGAGTGTTTATGAAGGGCCGTACAGAGCTGTTGCTGCTTCGCCTTCGGGAAGGGGTGATGGATCGGTTTGCGAATGAACTGCCGGAATCCCTTCGGACCCTCGATGTCACCGTGCTGACCCGTCTTCTTCTGATGGAGGTGCTCGGTTTCGACGGAGACCGGCTGGATGATCCCGCCGCCATCTCTTATACCAGCAGGGCCGATACGGCGATGGAAGCGGTTTTCGAGGGAGGATTCGACATGGCTTTCCTTCTTAACCCGACCCGGATCGAGCAGGTCCGGAAAATCGCCCGAGAAGGGTTGATCATGCCCCGGAAATCGACCTATTTTTACCCCAAGGTAATCACCGGCCAGGTGATCAACCCGCTCACCCCCGGTCCGACCGATTAGAAAACAGGCTTCTTTCTTGGCTCAGGGAAGAAACATTCGGTTCACCTCCGGGGTATACTCCCCGTCCGGCTGATAGATCACCAGGGGGGGGCCGACCGTCAACCCGGGGCGCCCCCCTTTTTTGCCTTCCGCCAGAATGCGTTTGGCCGGCTCTTCGGCCCGGGAATGGATCATACGAAGCCATTTCGGTTCGATCCCGGCGGTCCGCATCTCGCATAACAGATCGGCGGTCCGCTCGGCCAGGTGAACCACCACGAACCGGCCGGAAATCTCCAGCAGTCTTCGAGCGGCGCCCACCACATCCCGCAGGTCGGCGGCGATTTCATGACGGGCCACCGCTTTCCGGGAATCCGGATTCATCCTTCCGGAACGGACCCGCCGGTAAGGCGGATTGCTCACCACCAGGTCCGCCGGCAAAAACCCGGCCAGGTCGGAATCCGACCGCTGAAGGGTCCTGAAATCCCGCTGAAGGATCGTGATTCGCTCCGCCGAGCGGTTTCGGGCCGCATTGTCTCGAGCGATCCGGGCAAGGTCCTGCTGAATTTCCACCCCCAGGATGCGGGCTTCCGGGTTGCGGCAGGCCAGGATCAGCGGAATGATGCCGCAGCCGGCGCCCAAATCCAGGACAGTGCCGGCCCGACAGCCCGCGGCATGGTCCGCCAGAAGGACCGAATCGACAGAAAACCGGTAGCCCCGGCGGTGCTGCCGGACCTGAATGCGCCCTTCAAAAAAGGTATCCGCGGTGAAATCGGCGGAATCCTCTTCATTCCCCGATGCCGGTCTTTTCATGGCCGAACCCCCTTTTTGCGCCCTCCTTTCACGGGAATCAAAGGGGACCGATCTTGAACTTGATATCCGCCACCAGGTCCTTGCCCAGGGCGGCGTTGACTTTGCGTAGGATGTCCTGCTTCATAAACTGAAGCTGATGGGCCCAGGGCGAGCTGGAGACATGGACGATCAGAAGCTTTCCTTTGAAGGCGGCCGGCCGGGTGTTTTCGGCCACCGCATCCCCGACCGCTTCATCCCAGAGGCGCCAGATTCGAACCAGTTCCCCGTCGGCCTGGGGCCGGCATCCCCGAAGCGCCTCCTGAAGAATCTCTCCGATATGGACAAAGCCGTCTCTTTTTTTTGCTTTTTCAGCCATAATCGAGGCTATAGCCGGGGTGGATTCCCGATGTCAAGAGAAACCCCCCGGCAATTCGCCGGGTTTGGATTTTTGGCCGTGATCATCGTTTCGGCCTAACCCGGGTTTCGGCCAAACCTGGATAGAAAGGCGGCCGAAACGGTGATTATCGCCGGATTTTTCTTGACTTAAGGGTGGACGTCCCTTAAATTGTTCCGTAGCATTATCACGATAAACCTTACTAATTATAATAGGATAAGACAATGAGTTGGGATTGGGAAAAACTGAAACAACAACAAAAGCGGGGGGACATTCCCCCGAACATGGATGAGTTTATCAAGAAGATAAACAATTTCAAGCTGCCGGGAGGTCCCCTCCTGATTCTTCTGCTGCTTCTGATTCTTCTGGGGTCGACCATGTTCTACACGGTCAAGCCCAGCGAGGTCGGCGTGGTTCAGCGGTTCGGCCGGTATGTGCGAACCACCCAGCCGGGGCTTCACTTCAAGATGCCGGCCGGCATTGAAACGGTCCGGAAGGTCAATGTCCGAAAGGTCAATACCGAAGAATTCAGCTCCTTCAATACCGGCGGTCAGTCCCGGTTCGGAGGCGCCAGCAGCACGGCCACCCTGATGCTGACCGGGGACCTGAATGTGGCCCTGGTGCCCTGGATTGTTCAGTACCGGGTCAAAGATCCCTACAATTTTCTGTTCAAGGTCAGAAATCCGCAACAACTGCTTCGGGACATGTCCGAGGCATCCATGCGCCTGGTGATCGGCGACCGCAGCATCGACGAGGTGATCAGCAAACGGGACGAGATCTCGGTGGAAGCGGCCGAGCTTCTGCAAAAAGAGATGGACGGGGCCGAAAGCGGCATCAACATTCTGACCATTGAAATGAAAAAAACCGATGTCCCCGAACCGGTGCAGCCTTCCCTGAACGAGGTCAACCAGGCCACCCAGGAAAAAGAGCAGATGATCTATCAGGCCCGGGAAGACTACAACAAGGCGGTCCCCGCGGCCCGTGGCGAGGCGGAACGAACCATCCGGGCCGCCGAAGGATACGCCCTCGACCGGGTCAACCGGGCCAAGGGGGATGCCGCACGATTTGAAGACATGTACCGCGAGTACGCCAAGGCCGAAGATGTCACCAAACGGCGCCTCTACCTGGAGACCTTCCGGGACCTTCTGCCCAAGCTGGAAAACAAGTACATCGTGGATTCGGAGCAGAAAAACCTGTTGCCTCTGCTCAACCTCGGAAATCAAAACAAGAGTGGTGTAACCCAATGAAACCAAAGTTCATCGTTATCGCGATCATCGCGGTGATCGGCCTTTTCGTGGTATATCAATCGGCATACATCGTCGACGAAACCGAGCAGGTCGTCGTCACCCAGTTCGGCCGGATTATCGGCGAGCCGAAGATTAATCCCGGCCTCAAATTCAAAGTCCCCTTCATTCAACAGGCGATATTCTTTCCCAAAAACCTGCTCCAATGGGACGGAGACCCCGGCCAGATCCCCACAAAAGAAAAAACCTATATCTGGGTAGACGCCTTCGCCCGGTGGAAAATCGTCGACCCGATCAAGTTTCTTCAGACCGTCACCGATGTCTTCAATGCCACCGGAAGACTCAATGACATCATCGATCCGGCGGTGCGTAACTTCATCACCTCTCACGACCTGATCGAAACGATTCGAAAAAGCAACCGGAAACTGGACCTGCTCGAGATTCAACAGGTCAGCCTGGAGGAGATTCGAAAAGACGAGGGGCTCGATACCGATTATACCATCGATGTCGGGCGGGAAAAGATCACCCAGGGCATCCTGAAACAGGCCCAGCCCAAGCTCGACAAGTTCGGCATCGAACTGGTGGATGTAAAAATCAAGCGGGTCAATTACGTCGATACGGTTCGGGATTCGGTCTACAAGCGAATGATCGCCGAACGAAAGCAGATCGCCGAAAAATTCCGGTCTGAAGGAAGGGGGGAGGCCCAGAAGATTCGGGGTCAAAAAGAGCGGGACCTGAAGGAAATCGAATCGGAGGCGTATAAAACCGCCCAGCAGCTCAAGGGAAAGGCCGATGCGGAATCGACCGCGATTTACGCTCAGGCTTTCAACCTGGACCCGGAGTTCTATTCATTTCAGAAAACCCTCGAGATTTACGGCGCCGCCCTCGAAGAAAACAGCTCGCTCGTCCTTTCAACCGACTCGGAGCTGATGAAATACTTCAAGGGGTACTTGGCCGAGACCCCCTGAGGCGAAAACAAAAAAACAGAAAAAGCACCGCCGCCGGTTTGAGCGGTGCTTTATCTGTTTTCCATACGGTCTCATGAGCTACCGCTTTCTTCGCTGATGACGGGTTCGAGCCAGAAGCTTTCGGTGCTTGTGCCTTCTCATCTTTTTTCTTCGTTTTTTAACCACACTGCCCATGCATTTCACCTCCTGTTCTATAAGATTGTATACCCTTATTTGTATATCCTAAACATCAAATGATACCATTGAGAATCCATTTTGTCCACCTTTTTACAGACGAACCCCGCACTCTTTCTGTGTACCGTGGATGAGAACACACCGGCGCCCGAACCGTCCGCGTCCTCACCGGCGATAAAGCAGAAGCGTTTTACGGCCAGGCAGGTCCGGGTGATCAAGGAAGCCGTCTCCATGGCGGAAGAACTGGTGGGCAATTTCTATAAACTCTCCTCGGTACAGTGGCGCCGCCTGCGGTTTGACATCAAAACCCTGGCGGATCTGGAGGAGGATGAAATCGTGACCGGTCCGTTCGCCCAGGTCATTCGGTATGAAGCCAAACCCAAAGACGTCCCCCTCGGGTCCTCCACCTATGACTACTATAAAATCTGCCTTCAGGATCAGGCCATTCTCAGGGTCACGGCCCGGCATCCGGAAATTCAGCTGTATCCGCTGGTTTTATATATCGTCACCCACGAACTCATCCACATCATTCGATTCTGCCGGTTTCTTCAGCGCTTCGACGCCTCCGCCGAAGAAAAACATGAAGAGGAAAAACGGGTCCATGAGCGCACCCATGAAATCCTCACCCGGCTCACCACCCCCGGGCTTGCGAAGGTACTCCACTTCTTTCGGCAGTGGTGCGAACCGGTGGATTCCCTTCGGTAAGCGATTCGAACATCCACCGTTTCCGCTCTGAAAAAATTTCATCCGCCGATTCTTGACAATCCGAAAACCCGCCCTATATTTTTTTCCAAAATCAGCTTGAACTGTAAAAAATGATTGGTAAGCATCTTGATTTATTAGTCATCTTTTTTACTGAATGACAACGGCGGCATATTGCACATGAACGAAAATTTTATGCATCCTCCACCAGGGGAAGCCGAACCGGGGTTTTCACTGGCGAACCGCAGTCGAAAACCCTTCGCGTCATCCAAATAAATTCCGAATTCGCTTTACAACCAATGATGTGTGCTTATTGTTTCCGTGAAGTACAGGCGATGTATTTCAAGTAAGGCATTCTACCCATTGGTTTTTTTACCCCCTTTATATTTATTAACCTTCAATGGAATAAGGAGACAAGAGAAGATGAAACTGAGACCACTTCAGGATCGAATTCTGGTACAGCGTGTGGAAGAGGAAAGCAAGACCAAAGGCGGCATCATCATTCCGGATACGGCCAAAGAGAAACCGGCCGAGGGCAGGGTCGTCGCCGTCGGAAACGGCAAAACCGGCGAAGACGGAAAAAAGATCCCCCTGGAGATCAAAGAGGGCGACCGGGTATTGTTCGGCAAATATTCCGGAACCGAGGTCAAGGTCGAGGGTGAAGATTACCTGATCATGCGCGAAGACGATGTTCTGGGTATCATCGAAGGATAAGCATTTCAAACGGTTTGAATCCACATAAATTTTATTTCGACAGATTAACGGAGGTAGATTAAGATGGCCAAGCAGATCAAATATGACATGAGAGCCCGTGAAGCGATGCTCAAAGGGGTCAAGACCCTTGCGGATGCGGTGGTGGTGACCCTCGGTCCCAAGGGAAGAAACGTCGTTCTCGACAAATCCTGGGGCTCCCCCACAGTGACCAAAGACGGCGTGACCGTGGCCAAAGAGATCGAACTGGAAGACAAGTTCGAGAACATGGGCGCCCAGATGGTCAAAGAGGTCGCCAGCAAGACCAGTGACATGGCCGGCGACGGCACCACCACGGCCACCGTGCTGGCCCGCTCCATTTATGAAGAAGGCCAGAAACTGGTGGCGGCCGGCAACAACCCCATGTCCATCAAACGCGGCATCGAAAAAGCGGTCGAGATCGCGATCAAAGAGCTCCACAACATGAGCAAGCCCACCAAGGATCAGCGGGAAATCGCCCAGGTGGGAACCATTTCCGCCAACAACGACGAAACCATCGGCAACATCATCGCCGAGGCCATGAACAAGGTCGGCAAAGAAGGCGTCATCACGGTCGAAGAGGCCAAAAGCATGGAGACCACCCTGGACGTGGTCGAGGGGATGCAGTTCGACCGCGGGTATCTCTCCCCCTATTTCGTGACCGACTCCGAAAAAATGGTCGTCTCCCTCGAAGACCCCTATATCCTGATCAATGAAAAGAAGATCAGCAGCATGAAAGACCTTCTTCCGGTCCTGGAGCAGGTGGCCAAGATGGGCAAACCCCTGGTCATCATCTCCGAAGACGTGGAAGGCGAAGCCCTGGCCACCCTGGTGGTCAACAAGCTGCGCGGCACCCTCCAGGTGGCGGCGGTCAAGGCCCCCGGCTTCGGCGACCGGCGAAAGGCGATGCTGGAAGACATCGCCGTTCTGACCGGCGGCCAGGTCGTCTCCGAGGATGTGGGCGTGAAGCTGGAAAACATCGCCCTCACCGATCTCGGACAGGCCAAACGGATCACCATCGACAAAGACAACACCACCATCGTGGACGGCGCCGGCTCCCGGCCCGCTCTCGAAGGCCGGGTGAAGCAGATCCGCGCCCAGATCGACGAAACCACCTCCGACTACGACCGTGAAAAACTGCAGGAGCGACTGGCCAAACTGATCGGCGGCGTGGCGGTCATCAATGTCGGCGCAGCCACCGAAACCGAAATGAAAGAAAAGAAGGCCCGTGTCGAGGACGCCCTCAACGCCACCCGTGCGGCGGTTGAAGAAGGCATCGTCCCCGGCGGCGGCGTGGCCCTGGTCCGGTGCCTGAGCGCCATGAGCGGCACCGAGGTCACCGAAGAAGAACGGCTGGGCGTCAAGGTCATCATGCGGGCCATGGAGGAACCCCTCCGCCAGATCGCCAACAACGCCGGCATGGAAGGCTCCGTGGTGATCGAAAAAGTCAAGGGCAGCGAAGGCGCCAACGGCTACAACGCCGCCACCGACGTCTATGAAGACCTGATCGAGGCCGGCGTCATCGACCCCACCAAGGTGACCCGTCTTGCGCTTCAGAATGCGGCCTCCGTTGCATCCCTGATGTTGACCACCGAGGCCATGATCGCCGACAAGCCCGAAGAGAAGGGCGAAGGCGGCGGAATGCCTCCGGGAGGCGGCATGGGCGGAATGGGCGGCATGGGCGGAATGGGCGGCATGATGTAAGCCGGTAAGCCCTACTATCCGGTCCGGGTCCATTCTGATGAAATAGAGGAGACCCGACGCCCGAAGAGAATCGAATACGAAAAGCCCCTGTGCCGGAAACCCCCGGCGCGGGGGCTTTTTTTTATTCTCATCAAAACCGCATTCCGAATGCGGAAAACCCTCCTTGACAAACATCCCTGAAGTTTTATAAATAAATTCATCGTTCTATAAGAAGTCAATGCGTCGGAGCGCATACGAATCCAGCAGAATCACTTCACTTCGGAAAAAGAATTCGGAATAATGAATGCATAATCAAAATGCTGCCGGTCGGGTCTGCATCGTGCTTCCCACCTACAATGAAGCAGCCAATATCGGCAGGCTTATTCCCGAGATCTTCCGACAGGAAGAAAAAATCTCACCCCATGCGCTCTTTGTTCTGGTGGTGGATGACCACTCGCCCGATGGAACCGCCGAGGTGGTTACCGAGTTGATGAACCGATTTCCGAACCTGCGGTTGATTTCCGGAGATAAAAACGGTCTCGGCGATGCTTATAAAAGAGGGTTCGCATATGCAACCACAGAACCGAACGCGGATCTGATCTTTGAAATGGACGCGGATCTGCAACATGACCCGAATATGATCCCTCTGTTTGTCTATCTGACCCAGTTCGATTTCGATGTCATTATCGGCTCCAGATTTGCGCCGGGGGGAAGCACACCCAATTTCTCTCTCAAACGCAAGACGATCAGCCTGTTCGGGAACTGGTTGATTCGGTTTTTCGGGGGGCTGCCGAGGATTCGGGATTGTACATCCGGATTTCGGTGTATCAGACGAACTTCCCTCGAAAGGTGCGATCTTTCCTTTTTATCCACACGCGGGTATTCTTTCCAATCCTCCCTGCTATGTGAACTGATACGAACCGGTTCAAAAGTCATCGAAATTCCGATTGAATTCCCGGACCGGACCCGAGGAGAATCCAAACTGTCTTTTCGGGACCAGATGGAATTTCTAATCAACATCCCCAAAATAAGATACCGTAATTCCGGACCGTTCATCAGATTCTGCTTATCCGGTATTTCAGGCATCCTGGTCAATGTGGGTGTATATCTGGTTTTAACCCGCATCTTCGATATCACCATGGAGATTGCACCGCTGATCGCTCTGGAGACCTCTATTCTCTGGAATTTTCTTCTGCGGCATTTTCCTTTCACCGGCTCTTCAACAACCGAACCGCTGCCGGCGTTCTTTCGTTTTAATTTGATTTCGAGTATCGGGGCGATTATTAATTATGGATTCTTCCTTTTTCTGGCAAAAGGCTTGGGAATTCATGATGTGGTCGCCTACCTCGGGGGGATCGGATTTGGACTGCCTTTTAATTATGCGGCTCATTCGTGGTGGATGCAAAAAGAAATATCAGATAATGGATAATGGATAATGGATAAAGAATTTGTCCTCCTCTTGATGCTGTTTTTTGTTCCTGGAATCCCCTGAGCGCGGTCAGGTTGATAAAACGCAGGAAGAATTGCGGGAAACCCTACTTGACAACCGCTTCGAAAGCTTTGTAAGCAATTTCACAGATGAATAGCTTTTAATCCGCTATACTGATAAAAGAATTATTTTCTGAACCCAATAAACCCGATATGGAGAATGGACTTATGATGAAGCGCATCAAAGAAACAGGACGGTTCGGTTGCCTGTACCTGTTCTGCATCCTGATCCTTGCCTGGCCGGCCGGGACTCTGTTTGGTCAGACCGCCGCCCCGGAAGGCGGTCCACCGCCTGCGGATTTGCCGACAATACCTCCCGGGGATGCGGACGCCCTCCCCTCACCGGAAAACGACACTGAAACCCTGGAAGCGGATGTCGATATCCCGGCTGAAGATACGGACACCCCGGAGGCGCCCTCCTCAACGGCTCCGCCGGAAACCACCGCCGTTTCACGGGGGACCGAAACCGATGAGTTTACCCCGGATGAATTTACCAGTGATCCGGACAACGGTATCGTGGTGGATGCAGAGGGCCGGGCCTACTACATTGTTAAAAAGGGCGACACGCTTTGGGATATTTCACAGAAATTTCTCAATTCCGCCTGGTACTGGCCGGAGCTGTGGAAAGTCAACAGCAATCAGGTGCCGATTTATAATCCCCACCTGATCTATCCGGGGCAAAGACTGCGTCTGTACCGCCGGGCGGAACTGGAGCGTATCCTTCGAGCCCAGGAAGTTCCCATCCCTCCCGAACCGGAGTTGCCGGTCGAACCCGTGCCGCCCCCGCCGGAGCCCGAAATCGCGGTTCCGCCTTCTCCGCCGCAACCGGAGGAGCCTGCTTTTTACACCTTTGCCGCCATCGACAAGGTCGGGTTTATTCGGCCGGAACCGGCGCCGCCGCATGGGATGGTGTTTAAGGTGCGGGAGAATAAAGAGATGATCAGCTATGGAGATCTCATTTATATTCGGGAACGCGGGCCGGAACCGCTGATCGTGGGAAAGGCTTATACCCTGTACCGGGTTTCAGATCCGATTCGGGACCGGGCCACCAAGGAATTTATCGGTTATCAGCATCTTTTGACCGGGATTGTGGAAATCGTCAAAAATGAGGATGATTTCAGCCTGGGGAAGGTGATTCAGGCGTTTCGGGTGATTCGGGTCAAGGATTTTCTCATGCCTTACGAACCCCGGACCCCTAAAATCACCCGCTCAGAAAGTCAAACCGGTTTGTTGGGGAAAATCCTTTTTTCGGAAGAACATACTTTTCTGATCGGGGAATACATGACCGCTTTCATTGATAAAGGGACAGCGGATGGAATACAACCGGGGCAGGAATATTTTATTTTCAATCAGGAGAACATTCAGGTCGATCCGGATACCCGGGAACAGATCCTGCTCACCCCCCACGGCATCGGGTCTTTGCTTGTTCTCAGGGCAGAACCGACGGCATCAACGGTAGTGATTACAAGATCGGACAGGAGTATCCATTCGGGGTTTCGGTTTGTGGATGTGCTTGATTGATATTGTTGGTTTCTAAGAAAGATGCTTAAAAAAGCCGGAAAATGCCTTATTTTGCTGTAATGGCTGACCGGCTTTTTCAATTGAAAAGCAGTTTCTTCACGCCGAAAAGAAAAGGCTGAATTTTTGATGCTCAGGTTGGGTATCGAGAGAATTATAACCGAAAGTCGTAATCCACGAATCAGGTACTGATTATCTTCTTATTCGCACCGATCCAGTATGAGAAACATCCACACCCAATATTAAATCTCCATTCCCGAACCTGACTTTCACCGGATATCCGTCGGTTGAGCTTGTCAAGCTATTCACATAGTTGGCCTCCAGCATCCCGCTTTGATCGTAGTCGATCATGTCGTTCGGCATATGGACGATGGCGAAGTCCACATTCCCTTCAATGGTATGGGGGGACCGTGTCTCTCCTGTACAATTGCCCCAATTTCGCCGGACCACGGAATATTCTTTGTCGACCAGATCAAAAACGACTGCAAATCGACAGCCGGTCTGTATCGCCTCCATTTGGACTTGTCTCAGGGTTGCGTGCAGATTCCGGGCTTCTTCTCTAACCGCCGCTTTATTTTTCCAGGCGATAAAACTCGGAAAAGCCAGGGTTGCGCCGACGGCTGCAACGGCCAGCACGATCATCAATTCCAAAAGGGAAAAACCTCTTTTGTTCATCATCCCCTCCTGCTGTTTTATGAAATGGGAAAAGGATATCCATTCTTCTTCAGTAATTTATGTCTGATGAGTTCTCCAAATCTCGTATCGGGTTAAAAAAACACCTCCTGAGATCATCTGATGCGAACGTGGCGAAAACCCACCCTTACAGGATACTCGGGTATTGCGCTGCAGGAAGGTGAAAATCACATGCTATCTGATAGCGGCGTGGGAAACTCAGCAGGGGACGCTCTATTCAGAAATATAATTCTTATCTATAAAAGTTTTTTAGTTCCATAAATTCTTTAATAAGCTTTTCTGACAGAAGGGTCAACCGAAATTTGAAAACCCCAAGCACCATCGAAATTGCATCATTGAGGGTACTAGTTTCCCAGATAGAAATCCTTGGCCCATGCATCAATAAAGAAAGCCGGTCAGCCCGGCAGGCGATTACCCATAGAATATCTTTGATTCTGCGTAATAGTCAAATAATATTCCGGAATTCAACCCCATCTGCCGGTTGGATAGCATTCCCTAAATATTTTTCTCTGTAGGCGCAGTCCTTGCATATTTTCTTTTCAGCAGACCAATGAGGTTGATGACACCTCTTTTTCTTAATCTGGAGGAATAATGGCATTTCAAAAAAACTCAAAAGGATTCACGCTGATCGAACTGATGATCACCCTCGCAGTGATCGGCGTATTTGCGGTCATGGGTATTCCCCAATTTACGACCTGGATCGAGCGGGCCCGCCTGCGCAGCGCCGCCCGAACGGTCTATGCCGATATGCAGATCGCCCGGGTGCGAGCCATGGAAACCGGCGGCCCCTGGCGTATCGACTTCGACAGCGGTGGGAATTCCTATACATTGATCAGCGCCGGACCGGATATGCTGTTGGATACAAATGACGATGTCACGGTAAAAACGGTCGACATTTCGAATCAATTCAAAACCATCCTGTTCGGAACCGAACGGGGGCCGATCCCCGGGCTGGCCGAACCAGATGACGGAATCAGCTTTCCCGGTAATGATGTAGAGTTTCTGCCCCAGGGAAGCGCCAATAATGGCGGAACGGTTTATTTGAAAAACCGGAGGGGTGAGACATTCGCGGTGGTTTTATCATTCAATAATGCCAGGATTCGCCTGACACGAAACTACGACGGGCATTGGGAGGGTTGATATGGAAGCAAAATCTATCGGAGACAAAGGTATCCGCCCCGCAGGTCAAGAGGGATTTACATTATTGGAGCTTCTCATCGCAACCGTCATCCTCGCCATCGGTCTCCTCGGAGTGGCGGCGCTTCAGATGACGGCCATTCAGGGCAATGCCGAGGGAAAAAATTTCACCCTGGCCAGTTCCCTGGTCGGGGATAAAATCGATGAGCTTCGCAACGGGGACTTCGGTGACGTAACGAATCAAACCGATTACATCACCTTCAACAACAAGGTTCCCCAAGTCCAAGACACCCAACCCGGCAGCGGCTTTTTCATGACCCGGGCCGTCGATGTAAGCAACGGCCCGGTGGCCGGTACAGTTCAGGTAAACGTCGCCATTACCTGGCAGAATGACGTCGGCTTGACCCGCCGCACCGAATTCGAAACCATTATCGCAAATTAGGAGGATCGATATGAATAAATTCCTACGAAACAGCCGCGGCTTTACCCTTCTGGAACTTATGATCGTCGCGGGTATTTTCATGCTGGTGCTGATTCCGGTGCTGTCGGTGTTCACCTCCAGTCATGAATCCTACCTGGTTCAGGACGATATTTCCGCTACCCAGCAGAACATTCGGGCGGCGTTGATGTATCTTCGGAAGGATATTCGGATGGCGGGGTCGGGTCTCGGGGATGTTTTTATGATGTTTGACATTTATGATGCTGATGAGGACGGCGATTTTGGGGAAACAATTCGGGTTTTTGGGATCACTGCGGGAAACGGGCAAGGGCCGAATAGCGATGAAACGGATGAACTTATCGTTCGGTATGTGAATATGGATAACCTTCTCTGCGAGCAGGGCGGGGCCGCGGCGCCTTTTTGCACCGACCTTCCAAGGCTGTATCTGCTCGGAATTGATGACGGGGATGTGACATTCGATGTCAAGGAGGATCTTACCATCGCACCGTTTAACCGGTGGGGGAGCGCCTGCAATTGCGGCGGCAATTCATGGACTCTTCCCCCGGCCATCATCAAATCGCCGGACGGAAAGTTAAATCATCTCATCATTATCGACTCCTTAGACACATCAGATGATCCCGATGAGGTATCGAAAGCCGAAGACGTGCAATTCGGCTTCGACGGAGATACCTATTCGGTCGACAATCGGTTCGTAACTGACAACATGCCAGAAGACAGAACCTTCGTGGCTGGCACCCTATCCTTTTTCAACATAGAGGCCTACCAGCAGGTTCGATATTTTCTCGATGACCGGGACGGTGATGGTGTCTCGGATACCCTAATGCGGCAAGTCAATGACAATGATCCCATGCCCTTGGCGGATGGCATCGAAGATCTTCAATTTGATTATCTCGGAGACTTCAATGAGGATGGCAGCATGGAAGTCTCTGGGGCGCCGGAGTGGTACAATTTGAATTACAACTTCGGAGCAGATGGGAATTTTGCAATTGAAGAAGAGGAGCAGGCCGTACGAATGGTGCGCATCCGTATACTGGCCCGTACCTCTAAGGAGTGGAGAGAACTTGGAAAAACCGACAGCCCCGACCTCGATGACCAGGACAGCACCGGCACCAGAAACGACCATTTCCGGCGCCGGGTGATCGAACAGGATGTTCAGGTCCGAAATCTGAGTCTTTAAAATCAAAGGAGCCAAATGATGAATACAGCCTCTGTAATTATAACTGAAGAAAACGGCTTCGCACTGGTCACCGCCATGATTCTTTTGGTGGTCCTGACCGTTATCGGCATCGCCGCCACCCAGACCTCGATGTTTGAAATCATGATCTCCGGTGCCGAACGAAGAAAAAATGCCGCTTTTTACGCAGCCGAAGCCGGATTGGAGCATGGGAAAATGGTGGTGGGGCCGCTGATAAGCACCAACATAGGCGCCGCCGCCGATCCGACTGTGCAAAAACCAGAGCTTACGTTTCTGTTGGACGGAAGCTCCGACGGATGGGATGCCGCAACTACCGATGAAGAAGGGAATACTACCTTCGAGGTCGGTGCAAGAACCGCGGCTTTGGAAAACCAGCCCATTGGAGACGGATATACTTATAGCGTTCGGATATATGACAATAGAAGTGACTCCGACATGAGCCCTACAGTAGACGGCGACGGAATGGTAATTCTGTCATCTCAAGCCAGCAAACCGAACGGCGGGGTATCCCGGTTGGAAATCGGTTATGAGACCTCCATCTCTCTTTTTAGGGAAGAAGATTATGAAGCTGAGGGCGGCAGGGAAAAAGGACACAGCAACACCGACTCAGGGGTCGCTGAATTTCGAAAAGACAACGATGCCAATGAGGCTGTCGGCCAGTTCCAAATGGGCGCATATAATCATGATTAGATATTTATGCCATATCGGCAATGCATTAAACAAAGGAGGTTTGAGATGAACACCATAGGAAAAAGCCAGATTGTAACTAAGATCGTGATTACGATCCTGATATATTTACTTTCCTGGCCGGTGGGTATAGGACCCGCTGCCGCCCAGGGCAGTGAAATCACCGGCTGCGAAACCAGCACCCACGCCGACTACAGCGACGGTTTTGTCGCCGACGATTTCAGTTTTACCAACGTGGGGGTCAGCGAATCCGGCCATCTGGAGCTTCTGACCGGGCAGCAAGGGATCAATCCGGACAATATCGTCGTACCCTTCGAACAGGAGATCTTTGTGAACTTCATCTGGGAGGGTGCCGGCTATAAATCGGACTTCGGCTGGATGGAATACAAGCATGCGGTGGATGACAACGGCAATTTCCTAGGCTGGGGGAATATACCCGATGACAAGAAACACCCGCTTTTTCTCAAAATAGACAAGGAATCCAAAGGCGGGGGGTTTATTTTAAAAAGCGACAACTACCGCTCCCCAGGCAGCAGCCGCAGCGGAGATTCGGAAACCGATATCAAAAACTGGAATGACGGCACCGGCATTCCCTATCTCGTCAATAACGACGGCAAAGTCGACAACCGGGACATGCGAAAATCCATCGGCAACGGCCGCACCTTTGCCGGCGGCACCGAGATCGTCTTCTGGCTGTCGGCCGATACCCATTACAAAACCGCCGCAGATAGCAAAATGCGTTACAGTAAAACCGCCTGGAATCGAAACTACACCTCAACAAGAGGTTCCAACAGCGGCAATCCGCCCGGCGACTGCTGCGATGGAGAATACTGGATCTCCACCAATCCGGACAAATTCAACAAAGTGTATCAGATCGGTCGGTCCGGCGGGGAATCCTGGAAAATCGATGCCGGCTGGATGACCGACGCCGCGATCGATACCCTCGACACCTTCTTCAACATCACTCTGGAGCAGGACGACAAATATATCATAAAGATCACCCGGGGCGAACCGCTTCAGTATGTCATCGTCGGCGCCCCGAAAAACGACCCCGACCAGTGGATTCTGGGCTGGGAGGACTTGGATGGCGGCGGGGACACCGACCACAATGACCTGGTTTTCCGGATCGAGCGAAAAACCGGCGGCACCGCCTCATTAAGGCCGGAGGAGGCCATCGTTCCGCCCAATGAAAACTCCTATTACACCGGCGTCACCATCGATGTATGGGACATCATTCCCAACACCGGTTCCTGCCGTGGAAAAACCGACATCAAATACTATGTCTCCATCGACGGCGGGGATCACTGGGAGGAAATCCTGGAATGGGATTTCGTTGAAGAAACCGATTCATCAGGCGATTCCTTGAATCTGGGCCATATTTCAGACTGGACACCGGGCACCCCGGAGACGACCCACCGTACCGCCCGGATCGATTTTGCCGCCAAGGGCATGGCCGGCCGGGAGCTGCTGTGGAAATCCGAACTGATGAGTGAGAACGAAGCCTGCGTGCCTACCATCATCGATGTCGAACTGATCGGCACCGTGGCCAACAATGCCATTTTCTCCCGCTCTGCACCGATCGCCCAGACCAATGTCGTCTACAGCGGCAATTATGAAACCCCGGCCATCGACTGGCCCATGGATGAACGATGGCTTCGCGGCCACCTGATTGCCACCCGGATTTATGATCCGACCGATCCGTCCCAGACCAATACCTCGAAAATTTGGGACGCAGGAGCGTTGCTGGCGGACCGAGACCCGTCCGATAGGACCATCTACTTCAACAATATGACCTTTACCAAAGTCAATTTCGAAGATATCGGCACCGGCAACGGCTTTCAGAAAAAGTTTTCCGGAACCCCCCCCGGAACCCCCCTTGCCCACACCATTATTCAGGGCGGCAGCGTCGTCATTTCCGACGGCCGGGAAACCTTTAAAGATTTCCATACCGACCAGCTTCGCGGCAACGACGGCGGAACCGGTTTCATCAACCGGTTTACCGGGGAGTTCGAAGTGACATTCAATACGGCGCCGCCCAGTGGAAGGAAGGTTACCGCCTCCTATACTTACTATTCCTCCGGCGGGTTGACCGATTTCATTCCATCCAATTTGAACACCGCGATTCTGAATCTGACCGATGAAGACATCATCGGCATCGGGATCCGGGATGATTTCACCGGAGACGACCTTGTCGACGATAAAGATGTCACCTGGCTCGCGAACTGGACCCGGGGCTACAAAGACGGCGCTTCAACACCCAAAACCTGGCCCCTGGGCGCCATCGACCACTCCGCCCCCGCGGTGGCGGTGACGCCCGGTTGGCCGAGCTGGTATCCCGCCATCGAGAAATTACCCCTGGGCGAAAGCTACCGAAATTACCGGGAGGCCAAAAGTGAGCGCGACACCGCCATTTATATCGGTTCCCGAAGCGGTATGCTCCATGCATTCGACGGCGGGTCTCACCGATGGGGAGACAACCCGGAAACCGCCGATATCACAGAACACCGGGGCTATTTCAAATGGACCGAGGTCGGTCCTACCGACCCGTCCGATTACGGTACAGGCGCCGAGCTCTGGGCCTATATCCCTAGCAACCTTCTCTCCCGGCTCAAAAGCAATGTCACCGGCCACGGGGACCCAGCCTATGTGGATGCCTCTCCCGCCATTGCAGATGTGCATGTCAACGGGGGATGGCGAACCGTGCTGATGTCGGCCCAAGGCAACGGCGGCGATTCGGTGTTTGCCCTGGATGTGACCAATCCGAATGCCCCATCCTTCATGTGGGAATATATCGACCCGGATCTCTATCGAAGCAGTTCGTCCCCGGCAATCGGGCAGGTGGGCCGAATCGCCATCGGCGATGATGAACGATGGGCCGCCTTTTTCGTCTCCGGCAGGACCGGATGCACCCCGGCTGAAAAAACCGCCGGCTCCACCTATTGTTATCCGTCGATTTTCATCATCGACATGGCGGACGGAAGCGTAATCGAACGGGCGTTTCTCGATTCCAACCCCGACGGGATCGGGGGCATCCCCAGCGGGCAGCCGGCTATTATGGATTATGACAACAATGGCTTTATTGATCGGCTCTATGTCGGCACCGACAAGGGATACATGTACAAGGTGAATCTGCCGGATACCGGCACGGGTAGCATCACCAACTGTGTCATCAATTCCGATTTCGTGACCGATGACAACCAGACGGTCGAGAATCCTTTTCAACCGATTCATGCAGCCCCGACCGTTGTGAAGGGCGCCGGCGGGGTCGTTAAAATTTTCTACGGCACCAGCGACAGCCCTTATGCCAGGAATGACGCCGCAGATGAGAACTACCATTTCTTTGGATATGTCGATTCCGCCGGCAAAGGCGAATGCAACGGGGCGGATTTGGACTGGTTCATGGAACTACCTGCCGGCCACCGGGTTTTTGCATCGGCTTTTGCAGCCGCAGGGCGCATTTACTTCGGTACCTCCACCGCCGATACCGAAGACCCCTGCGAAGGGTTCGGCCTTGGAGGCGATACTGAAGACATAGGCCGACTTTATGTGCTGGAAGAAGACGGCTCTTACGCCGATCCGGATCTGCCTTATGTAGAAACCGGAGACATCAATACCCAGCCGACCGTCTACGACCAGCACGTGTACGTAAAACCGCCGATCACCGCTCCGGATGATGCGGATAGCGGGATCGAATCCATGGGGTCCGGAGAGTACAACAAAGAAACCATCGAATCGGGCAACCCGACTGTCTCCGAGAGCTGGTGGCGGGAGGTGTTTTAATTTAACCGACAATAGGCATTGAAAAAGGCGCGGGAACTTCCCGCGCCTTTTTTGATTAAAAGGATCTATCATCCCTTACCTCACAAAATTCGCTTGACAAGTAAAAAGCAACTTTTTACCGTGCATTTCATCCGCCGTTCATATATAAATATCCCCAAATGAACACGAGCATTTATTCACCGATCAATTCAAGGCAACTCAATGGAGGAAAGATGAAAAAATTGAATTATCTGTTGTTATCGTCCATTCTTCTTCTTTTTTTCTTGAATAGTGCAATGGCACAAGTGAACCCATATCAGGAGCAATCTGATTCTGATAATCCCTTCAACGATTTTAACAGTACAATCAGGTTTGCAATTTCACCTGCATTCGGAAATTTAACCGGCGATAATAGATTAGAAGCGGTAGTCTGCTATTGGAACAGCGAATACCAATATGAAATTCAATTTTTGCACCTTGATGCATCGAATCAATATGTGCAGGATACCGGTATCTCCTTCCCTGCAGTTTCCTTTGAACCGAGTTCCTTCATTAAGCCAACCCTCTATGATTGGGACGGTCTGAACGGACTTGACCTTTTTCTGTGTGTCCAAAATTCGACAGATGATGGTAAAATTTATTATTTTGAAAATGACGGCAATAGCACTTTCACACAAAATGATAATGATAATCCTTTCAGAAATATTTCCGACCTCGGAGTATGTAAAGTCACTTTTGGAAATATGGATGATGATGACCTACCAGAGGCGTTGGTTGGAACCGATAAATTAGATAATGAATTTCGATATTTTGACTATAACGGTACGGTATATGAAGAAAATACTACCAATAATCCCATTTCAGATTGGAATTCAGCAGAACCGGAACCAAAACCACAACTTTTAAATTATGATGATGATGGTAAAATCGATTTAATTGTTGGTACAAATGGTGGAAAGGTTCGGCTTTATCTAAACCAAAGCACGACCAATTTCCCTGATTTCTCTACTTTTTCCAATTTAAAAGTAAAGATGGGTGATGGTTCAACTCAAGACATCACAGTAGGGGTAGGTAGTGCTGGATTTAATCGGATGGCTGATCCGATGATTGTCGATATAGATGGGGGCACCAACTATGTTGATCTTTTTATCGGAAGCGATACAAACGACCCATATTCCGGTGGGTCTATTGGATTAAGATATTTCCAAGAAATCGGAACAACACCCGGCGACTACGACAACGACACCGATGTGGACCTCGCCGATGCCATCCTCGCCCTGAAAATCGTGGCCGGCATCTCCGACGGTACGACCATCGCCTTGGACAATAGAATATCAGGGGAATCCATCGGATTAGAAGAGGCGATCTTTGCGCTTCGGGAGGTCGCTTTCCCGTAAGGCATATTCAAAACCAGACCCTTACGCAATCACCGCTTTTGGGAGGCCGTCGCCGTTAACAGCGACGGCCTTTTCAATTTAAGCAGAACCGACCTGAAAAAAGGACCCTAAAGAAACACGCTACGCTAAACAAGAAATGATGCGGCCTTTTGGCCTGGTTGAGTAACCGGTTCCAACTTTGAAATCTCTTTCGCTTCAGGGCTGTTCATGGCATGCCAGAGGTCCCAATCCTTCTGGAGATCCAGCCAGAAGTCGGCCGGCATTCCCAGAACGCGCGCCAATCTCAAAGCGGTATCCGGCGTCACCGAACGACGGCCTTTGATGATTTCATTCAGCCGCGGATAAGAAACACCCAAGCGGCGCGCAAGTTCCGCCCGGGTCATCCCCAAAGGTTTTATGAATTCCTCCAGAAGCATCTCTCCTGGATCGGTGGGCGGTCGATGAAGGGGAAGTCGATGCGCAATAGACCAAAGGGAACAGGGGCAGCATTTCCGGGCAGACCGAGATGTTTTACCGTCAAAAATATCTTCAGTTCCAGTATCTTTGAAGGATTGTATCACGGATCATACCTATAGCGGTTCACGTAATCCCTGTCAAATTCAGGCAGGAATCACTCGGGGTTCAAGGAATGGAAGTTAAGTACCTCATCAATAATTTCATAACAACCGTAGGGGCAGGCCCCCGTGCCTGCCCCTAGTATCCTGTCTCATAAATTCTATGCATAGATTTGGCAATTTAAATTTCGAT
>CAZNLT010000032.1:34677-43578 GCA_964573705.1 uncultured Desulfobacterales bacterium | reverse complement strand
TCTGATTTAATAAAATAATGCAAATAATATATAGAGTTTATCAGAATATCTATATATAAGCTTTTTCATTCAATTTATTGCCTTTCGCCTTATTCTGCAATGTCTCAATATTTGCGAACAACGATTGACTTTTCGAGCTTTTTCACGATATAAGAGTTCAAAAAATTTCTCCACCACCAGGAGTATAACTTTTTTCAGATTCAAAGACTATTATTCTCTCAAGATATGACCACGCTTCTGGACAACAAAACCCAAGGCAAAGTCGGCGATGCCCTTGCCCAGGGGATTCAAACAGGTGCAAAACTCTCCATTGCATCTGCCCTGTTTTCCATTTTCGGCTACGAATCACTGAAAAAACAGCTTTCCCGCATCGATTCGCTTCGGTTGGTGGTTCCGGCCGAAAACGGGATACCCTCTTTTCGCCTGAAAGATCTTGCGGGCAGCGACATTGACCGCCGGTTTCGCAACAAACTAAATGTGACGAAAATCGCCCGGGAGTGCGCGGACTGGATTGAAAAAAAGGCGGAAGTGAAAGCGGTGCTTTTCCCCGTGGCGCAGAACCTGGTTCATGTGGACAATCCCGGCGGTGATACGATCGCGGTAAACGGCAGTTCTCCGTTTACCGCCAGCGGGCTCGGTTTTCTGCCGTCGAAGGGTTTCGAAATGAATACGCTTTTTTCCGCTCCCCAGGAAACCCAGGCGCTTCTCGGCTGGTTCGATAGCATCTGGAAGAGCCCCGAAGCAACCCGGGATGTCAAAGCACTCGTATTGTCACAACTGGCGGAACTGTTTTCTACCAAATCTCCCGAACAGGTTTATTTTCTGACCCTCTACCACATTTTCCATGAATTCCTCGGTGAGATCTCTGAAGAAAAGATCATCAAATCACGCACCGGGATCAAGGATTCAATGACCTGGTCCAAGCTGTACAAATTTCAGCGGGACGGCGTTCTCGGCGCCATAGACAAAATTGAAAAATACAACGGCTGCATCATCGCTGACAGCGTTGGATTGGGGAAGACCTTCGAAGCTCTGACCATCATCAAATACTGTGAACTGCGAAACGACCGGGTTCTGGTGCTGTGTCCGAAGAAATTGCGGGACAACTGGACCATCTTCACGGTCAATGACAAACGAAATCTTTTTGCGGCCGACCGTTTCAATTATGATGTACTCGGCTCCCGATGAAGCGGGCGTGGCGGAATTCAACCGCATGACGAAAAACGGCTCGGACATGAGCCGCTGCCGGAATCTGCTGGCTAAGGCGGTAACCGCCATTACCGGCAAAGCCGAAGAAAAAGGCGTCGAAAGCCTTTTCCAGCGAGGCGGTACTGCATTGAGCCGGGATTCCTTTCGAGGCATTGACGACTTTGAGGTCATCTCCTATCTGATTGTATTGGAGAAGGCGACGGCATGATCGATTCCCTTTATGAGGCCATGGCCGTACCGGCGACCTGCCATCTTGGAAAACGGGTTTACAAAAAGCTCTTTCTGGAACATACCAAACTGGGCGTTGCAGATAAGACCGCTTTGGGAGATGATGTGGATACCGTTACCTGGCAGTACACGTTCAAGCCGACGACGATTCCCATTCACGTTTACGAAGATGAGATGCGGGAATACCCGGAAATCGCACTCCTGGAAGTGAAATTGAAGAAAACAGGGCGGGTTCATCGATTGGCGGAGATCATTCACAGGGCGATTCCGTACCCAGTGATCGTGGTCTTTGCATCGGATGAGGGGGTATCCGTCAGCCTTGCGCATAAGCGGTTTTCCCAGGCGGAGAAGGATGCGATTGTGGCCGAGGAATTTATCTCGACCGGCTGGTTCGATCCGACCGACCCGGACGGCCTTCATGCCGATTTTCTGGATAGCTTTAATATCAACACATGGCCGCACACCCATTTTTTTGCATTCTACAAGTCCGCTATGGCGCGTGTTGTCGCGCTCGAATGCGCCCGCCGTACAGGGGTTTTTCAGGTGGATGAGGAACTGGGCACGGAAGACCGGCGGGAGCTATTGGCCCATTGCCGAGAGGTCGAAAACCGGATGGCTGAATTTCGGGCGAAAATCAAAAAGGAAAAGCAGTTCAACCGGCAGGTGGAACTGAACATGGAAATCAAGGAACTTGAACTGGAATTCGGCCGATCGATGAACGGCCTGCGGGGATGAAAATCGTGAAGATCGAAAAACTGAATCCGGGAACGGACGGCACTTCAAAGGACCTTCTGGCAGAGAACATCGAAAAACTGAGGGAACTGTTTCCGGAAGCCTTCACAGAAAGTTCAGACGAAAAGGGTTCTCGCTGGAAGGTGAATTTCGATTGCCTTCGGGAAATTCTGGGGAATTTTGTTGAGGAGAAACAGGAGCGGTACAACTTTTCCTGGTACGGGAAATCACGGGCGCGGATGATTGCGCAGACCCCTTCAACAGGTACGTTGCGTCCTTGCCCGGAAGAGTCGGTGGACTGGGATTCAACAAAGAACATTTTCATCGAAGGTGATAATTTGGAAGTTCTCAAACTTTTGCAGAAAAGTTATCACAAAAAGGTGAAGATGATTTATATCGATCCACCTTACAATACCGGGAATGAATTTATTTACCCTGATAAATTCTCAGATAATCTTGAGACCTACTTGAAATATACAAGGCAAATAGATTCGGAGGGTCGGAAATTTTCAGTAAATACAGAACAGGGAGGGAGATATCATACAAATTGGCTCAACATGATGTTTCCTCGGCTAAAACTAGCCCGAAATCTTTTAAAAGATGATGGTGCAATTTTCATCTCTATTGACGATCATGAATGTTCACGCCTCCACCAACTCTGTAATGAAATATTTGGGGAAGAGAATTTTATTGCAACAGTAATCTGGCAAAAAGTTTTCTCCCCCAAAAATACAGCCGCCTATTTTTCTGAAGACCATGATTACGTCCTTGTATATGCCAAAAGAAAGGAAAAGTGGTCTCCTCAGTTATTGCCCCGCAGCGAAGAAGCAGTTGCACGTTACACTAACGCAGACAAAGACCCACGAGGAGAATGGAGTTCGAGTGACCTGACCGCTAGGAATTTTTATGGTGATGGACAATATGAGGTAACTGGGCCAACGGGAAAAACATTCGGTCCAGGTAAAGGACGTTATTGGCGCCAAAATATTACAAAATTTAAGGAACTTGATGAAGATGGACGTATATGGTGGGGTGCAGATCAGAACAATATGCCACGACTTAAAAGGTTTTTATCTGAAGTAAAAGATGGAGTTGTACCTCAAACCTTACTTTTACATAAAATTGGTGGCAATACACAAGAAGCAAAGAAAGAGCTTCTCGAATATGCGCAGTTCAACGAAACTGAAAATGTCTTAAACTCGGTAAAACCAACAAAACTTCTTCGCCACTTACTTAAAATTGCATCAACATCAAATCAGGAAGATATAATTCTCGATTTTTTTGCAGGAAGTGCTCCTTTAGGCCATGCTTTAATGCTCCAAAACCATAAAGATAAAGGAAATAGGAAATATATTCTTGTTCAATTGCCCGAACCCCTCCCGAAAGATGAACCAAACGTAAAAACAATTGCTGACTTAGGAAAATCAAGGCTGAGAAATGTTGCTAAATTTCTAACCTCAAAACGCGGAAAAGAAAATTTCGACAAACAGAACAAATTACCAGGAATAAATGAGATTTTTCCGCAATCAGACCTCGGCTTCAAAGTCTTCAAACTCGACTCCAGCAACATCATCCCCTGGGACGCCGACTTCGACAACCTCGAAGACGCCCTCTTCAAGGCCGTGGAAAACATCAAATCCGATCGCAGCGAATCGGATGTCCTTTATGAACTCCTCCTCAAATACGGCCTGGACCTCGCCGTTCCGATCGAGAAACGAGAGATCAACAAGAAAACCGTGTACATCATCGGCGCCGGAGCCCTGATCGTCTGTCTGGACAAGGACATCACCCTGGATACCGTTCAGGGAATCGCCCAACTGAAACAGGAACTGAACCCGGCGGTGATGCGGGTAGTGTTCCGGGATTCCGGCTTCAGGGATGATGTGGTCAAAACCAACACCATTCAGATACTCAAACAGGCCGGAATTGAAGATGTAAAGAGTCTGTAAGGGAGGAGAAAATCATGGGTGAAACACTGACCACCTCCCAAGTTGACCGGCAGAATATTCTAAACAATCCGTATGCCCTCAGAGAGATTGAAAAGGCCTCGAAACTCCAGGGAATTCCATTCGAGGGAAAAAGCGTGGTTACGAAGGAGCAGGTTGCCGAATTTTTTGAAGTGACCGAACGAACCATCAACAGCTATCTTGAAAAATATGGTGAAGAACTTCGACAAAACGGGTACGAGGTTTTACGTGGTAAAAGACTGAAAACATTTAAAACCTCTGCTGTAGACCATTTTGGTAAGGAAACAGACTTCCTTACCAAAACGACGGTCATCGGCATATTCGATTTTCGAGCTTTTCTCAACATGGGAATGCTCATCGGAGAGAGTGAACGCGCTCGGCTCCTTCGTCAGATGGTTCTTGACATCGCTATCGACACCATAAACCAGCGTACCGGCGGAGGCACCAAATATATCAATCAGAGGGATGAGGATTTTCTTCATGCGGCCTTTCAGGAAGAAAATTACCGGAAAGAATTCACAGATGCTCTGCGCGATTGCGTAGCTATGGGTCAATTCAAATACCCGCTGTACACGGACAAAATTTACGTCAGTATTTTTCGAGAAAAAGCGCGTGAATATCGAAAAATTCTTCGTCTCCATAAAAAGGAGAAAGTTCGAGATACCTTCTACGCCGAAATTTTGGATTTGGTCGCCGCTTATGAGTGCGGGTTTGCAGACATACTTCAAAAGGAATGCCAAAAGCGAGGAAAAAAATTAACGGCGCTTGAGGTGGATCATATATTCAGCCATTTCGAAAATCAGGCACATTGGAAACCGCTGGTGGAAAAAGCCAGGAACAAAATGGCCAGCCGGGATTTGGCATTCCGTGACGCACTTCACCTTCAACTCAAGGATTATATCACGCCCTTGCAAGCTAAAGAATTCGAACGTTTTCTTGGAGAAAAAAGCAAAGAGCTTTCCGAACGTCTGGAAGAAGCTAAAGACGTGATGAAACGACTCAAAGAACGATAGAGATGGGTATCGTTTATCTCTCCCTTGATCAGGCAGTTGAAGTCCATCGTAAAACCGTACAAGTCAGCGGCGGTGGCGAAATCGGCCATTTGGATTTGAGAAAATTAGATAGCGTATTGAGCCATATACAGAATGACGATTATTATCCGTCATTTGAAGACAAGCTTACACATCTTTTCTTTTGCGCCTGCAAATTTCACTGCTTTTTAGACGGCAACAAACGGGTTGCGATTACCCTTTGCGCTCAGATGCTGCTCTTGAATGGTTATTTATATTGTACCAACTCTTTCATCCGGGAAATGGAAAATATCAGCTATCATGTTGCATCAGGAAATATAACCAAGGAATTGTTACTGGAGGTTATCAGCGCCATATTGAACAACGATCTGGAAAATGAAGCCCTAAAACTTAAAATCTTACGTTCCATTTCAACCGACTGAGGCATAATGAAAATCCAATTCGATCCGAACCTCGATTTCCAGCAAGACTCCGTCGCCGCCATCTCTGACATTTTCAAAGGCCAGGAAATCTGCCGGACCAATTTCACGGTCTCCCCCCTGAAGTATGATCCCCAGATGCCCCTTACCGTCATGGAACCGTCCCCCGCCGACAGCCATCTCGGGGTCGGAAACCGGCTCAAGCTTCTGGAGGAGGAACTTCTGGAGAACATCCGCGGGATTCAGCTTCGAAACGGCCTTCGTCCCGCCGAAGGCTTGGAGGGAAATAAGTTCAAGGAGTTCAACGATTTTACGGTGGAAATGGAAACCGGTACCGGAAAGACCTATATCTATCTGCGAACCATCTTCGAAATGAACCGGTTGTACGGCTTTTCCAAATTCATCATCGTGGTTCCCTCCGTCGCCATCAAAGAGGGGGTTTTCAAATCCCTCCAGATGACCGAAGAGCACTTCAGAGGCATTTACGACAACATTCAGTACGATTACTTCGTGTATGACTCCCAGAAACTGGGCCAGGTGCGCGGGTTCGCCACCAACGATTATCTCCAGATCATGGTCATCAACATCGATGCCTTTCGAAAAAGCTTTACCGATCCGAAAAAGGAAAACAAGGCCAACATCATTCACCGCCCCCACGATCGGATGACCGGCAGCCGCCCGATCGAATTCATCCAGGCCACGAACCCGATCGTCATTATCGATGAACCCCAAAGTGTCGCTACCACCCCCAAAAGCCGGGAGGCGATCCGGTCGCTGAATCCGCTGTGTACCTTTCGGTATTCGGCCACCCATATTGAAAAACACCAGATGATGTACAAACTCGACGCGGTGGACGCCTATCAAAAGAAGCTCGTCAAACAGATCGAGGTCACCAGCACCCAGGTCGAAGACAGCTACAACAAGGCATTCATCAAACTGCTGAAAGTGGATCATAAAAAAAGCCCCATTACGGCGCAGATCGAAATGGATATTCACCAGAAAAACGGCAGAGTCAAACGTATGAGAAAAACGGTTCGCACCGGCGACGACCTGCTGGACATCTCCGGCGGGCGGGATGTGTATGACGGTTATATCATCGAAGAAATCTACTGCGAACCGGGTAAGGAATACGTCAGCTTTACCAGCAAACCCGAAATTCTGCGGTTGGGGCAGACCGTCGGCGATCTGGACGAAGATGAATTCAAACGGCTGCAGATCCGCAAGACCGTCGAAGCCCATCTGGACAAGGAACTGAAACTCCGCCCGAAGGGAATCAAAGTCCTCAGTCTCTTTTTTATCGACAAAGTCGCAAATTACCGATGGTATGATGATGACGGCAATTCCCGACAGGGCAAATATGCAGTAATATTCGAGGAAGAATATGCCCGGGCCATTCGGAAACCCAAATATGACACTCTTTTTCAAGAAGTAGAGAGGGAAACAGCGCCCCAAGGTGTACATGACGGCTATTTCGCCATCGACAAGAAAAAAGATGCCGGCGGTCGAGGCCGTCTGAAGGACTCCACCGGCGAAGGAAAAACCCTTGCCGACGAGAGCGCCTATCAGCTCATCATGCGGGACAAAGAAACACTTCTGAGCTTCGATTCCAAGCTCAAGTTTATTTTCTCCCACTCCGCCCTCAAAGAAGGCTGGGACAATCCCAATGTCTTTCAGATCTGCACTCTGAACGAAACCGCCTCCATGATGAAAAAACGCCAGGAAATCGGCCGCGGCCTGCGCATCTGCGTGGATCAAAACGGGGAGCGGGTCCATGGGTTCGATGTCAATACCCTCACCGTCATGGCCAATGAATCTTATGACCAGTTCGCCCGGGAACTGCAAAAAGAAATCGAGACCGAAGTGGGGATCAAATTCGGCGTGGTTGAAAAACATCTGTTTGCCGGAATTGTGAAGTCCCTTGAAAATGGTCGGCCCCAATATGTAGGTGTCGAAGCCTCGGAAGCGCTTTGGGACCATTTAAAGGATAAAGGCTACATCGATGCAAAAGGAAAGATTCAGGATTCATTGCGGTCCGACCTCAAAAACGGCAAGGTCGAGCTTCCGGATACCTTCGCCGCACAGGCGGAACCGATCACGAGAATTCTGAAAAAGGTCGCCGGTAAACTGAACATCAAAGACGGGAATAAAAAAGAGACGGTCCGACTCAACAAAGCCGTCTTCCTGGGGAAGGAATTCAAGGCGCTCTGGGAGCGCATCAAATATCATACCACTTTCCGGGTCGACTTCGATGTAGAAGACCTCATTCAAAAGTGCTCCGAAGAAATCAATCAAAACCTCGTCGTCGGGCGTACCCGTTTTGTGACCCAGACCACCACTCTGGACATCGACCGCGGCGGTGTACAAACCGGTAAATTGCTTGAACAGCGTGCGTTGTACGAGGGCCGCGATTACCGACTCCCCGACATCGTCACCTATCTTCAGAATGAGACCAACCTCACCCGTCGCACTCTGGTTGAGATCTTGAAACGCAGCGACAAGCTCCAGGAATTTAAGGCCAACCCTCAGAAATACATCGAACAGGTATCGACTATTATTCGCCACCAGATGCGGGTGTTTATCGTAGATGGGATCAAATATCAGAAAATCGGAAATGACCATTATTACGCCCAAGAGTTGTTCGAAAGAAACGAGCTTTTAGGATATCTGGGCCAAAATATGCTGGAAAGTAAAAAATCCGTATATGACCATGTGATTTTCGATTCCGATGTGGAAGAAGGCTTCGCAAAGTCCTTCGAATTAAATGAAGACATAAAAGTCTATGCCAAGCTGCCGCCCTGGTTCACCATCGATACCCCGCTCGGCTCCTACAACCCCGACTGGGCCGTCCTGGTCGAAATGGACGGCGCCGAACGGCTCTATTTTGTCGTCGAAACCAAAGGCAGCCTGTTCACCGACGCCCTCCGCCCGACCGAACAGGCGAAAATCGACTGCGGCCGCCGGCATTTCAAGGCACTGAATACGGAAGTCGATTTCGCAGTGGTCAATAGTTTCAAATCTTTCAGCGATCATTTCGCATTGTGAAAAAGAAAAACGTTTTTTTCAGAAACATTCATTAAAAATCAGAAAGAATCAACATCAGGAATTTTCATGAACTCTTCAGAGGAATCAACCAAAAATTCCAAAGGTCTTCGGCCGCAGAAACAAATTCGACTATTGAATTTTATCCTACAAAACCTCGATACACCTGATCCGGAAATTGGAAAGAAAATAGGTCGCGGAATCCAAAGCCCGATACAAGGCGTATCAGCATGGAGAACTGGAAGCGTTTGATTGGAATGACATTCGAAAGAAACA
>CAZNLT010000032.1:30248-34577 GCA_964573705.1 uncultured Desulfobacterales bacterium | reverse complement strand
ACCCGGGGCAAACCCTATACCTTCTATGCCGCCGTCGAATTTGAAAACAAACTGGACGAATGTTTCAAAGAGCTCTGGCGGGTCTGCCCGCTGGGCCGTGCCGAGGTGGTCACATCCGCCGGGGCATACGTCAACAAGCCCGGGTCGCACGGCCAGGGCCGGGGATTTGATCTCGACGCCATCTTCTGGGCCGACAAGAATTTCATCACCCTTCATTATCCCCAGGACCGGCGCTTTTATCTCGGGGTCGAGGCGATTTTGCGAAAGCATTTCGAGCGGTTCCCGGCGCCGCACTTGAGCCTTGCAGGATCGTCATTATATTGCATTTATTTATTCAGCCCGATTATGATCCCTGGAACCGGAGAGGCGCGGCACTGGCAACCCAATTTAACTGCTGAGGCTGGATGGACAATATCAAGAAAGGAGCAAACAATACACATGGATAATCGGATATCTTGTAATTGCAAAACCGGGTGTACCTCCCGGCGGTGTTCCTGTTTGAAAAACAATCAACCGTGCAACGAGAAATGTGGATGCGAGAATTGCCAAAATCCTTTGAACGGTGTGGATGTAGAGGCACTGTCCATCTGCGCGATTCAGAACATCCAAATCGTCAAAGATCTATCGCAGGAAGAACTGGATGAACTGCTTGAACTCCCCTGTGGATGCGAAAAAGTACCGGTAAAGAAATTGCTTAATCTTTACACCTGTTCCAAATGCGGGGACCAGTATTGGTATTCGTTTTATTGGGGGGAGATTGCCGAAGAGACCCAAACCTGGCATTGTGAAGTCTGCGGTACATGCCGGGATTGGCGTGAATGGCATTGCGAAGTCTGCAACAAATGCACCTATGGGATCAGTCTTCCATGCGAAAATTGCCGCCGATCGAGCAGGGTTGCAGAACTATTTTCTGACATTTATTAAACTCCCGAATTTCGCTGTTTTACCCCACTCAGGGTTCCATTCGGTTTCACCGCTTCTCCCCCCTGCTCAGCCTCACCGGCGGACCGGCGGGCCGATCTTTTCGGTCTGCCGGGCATTGTCCGCATTCTGCCGAATGTTGGACCCCACCTCCTCCATCGAAGAAGAGACCTCTTCGGCGGAAGCCGTCTGCCCTGAAGCCCCCGGGTTTTCCCGGTGACCCGCCCCCGTGCGGTCTGTTTATCTGAAAACGGTCTTCGGCTGCCGTTCTACTAAACAGTTGCAAAAAGAATTCCGATTGGAATAAGGTGATGCCCCATACTGAAAGAATAAAGAGACGCCGAGGATGCACGGCATGAAGCATTGGCACAAATTCACGACACGATTCCCAAGCCGTATTCTGGTTGCGGTTTTACTGATCGCCGCCATTCTATTCAGGGGCGGTTCGGCTGAGGCCGATGAAACAATAAGAAGATCGGCGCCCCCCATCCGTTCGGCGGCCGAAATCGACTACCCGCCCTTCAGCCTCGTGGACGACAGCGGCGAGCCGAGCGGATTTTCAGTGGAATTGATGCGTGCGGCCCTGAAGGCCATGGGGCGCGGGGTGACCTTCCGCACCGGGCCCTGGACCGAGGTGCGCGGATGGCTGGAACGGGGCGAGGTTCAGGCCCTGCCCCTGGTCGGGCGCACGCCGGAGCGGGAAGCCCTGTTCGATTTCACCGTGCCCTACTTGACGCTGCACGGCGCCATCGTGGTCCGGGAGGGTGAGACCGAGATTACGGATTTGGCCGACCTGGCCGGCCGCCGAGTGGCCGTGATGAAAGGCGACAACGCGGAGGAGTTTTTACGGCGCGAGGAGCGCGGCATCGACATCCACACCACGCCGACCTTTGAAATCGCCCTGCGGGAACTGTCAAAGGGACGGTATGACGCGGTGGTGGTCCAGCGGCTGGTGGCGCTGCGCCTGATTCAGAAAACCGGCCTGACCGATCTGCGGGTGATCGACCATCCCATTGAAGGTTTTCAGCAGGCTTTTTCCTTCGCCGTCCGGGAGGGCGACCGCAACACCCTGGCCCTGCTCAATGAAGGATTGGCGATCGTCATAGCGGACGGCGCCTATCGCCATCTGCACGCCAAGTGGTTCGCCGCCATGCAGCTGCCTTCGGACCGGCCGATTGTGGTCGGCGGCGACCGGAATTTCCCGCCCTATGAGTTCCTGGATGAAAACGGCCATCCTGTGGGCTACAACGTGGATCTGACCCGCGCCATCGCCCGGGAGACGGGCCTGAAAGTCGAGATCCGGCTTGGCCGATGGCCGGAACGGAAATCCGCCCTGAAATCCGGAAAAATCGATGTGATGCAGGGCATGTTTTACTCGCCCGGCCGCAACCTGGATTTCGATTTCACTCCGGCACATACCGTGAGCCATTACGTAGCGGTGGTCCGAAAAAGCGAGGCCCCGGCGCCGGAGTCGGTCGAGGCCCTTGCGGGAAAACACATCGTGGTCAAACGCGGTGATATTCTGCATGAATTCGCCTTGGAACAGGGGCTGGAAAACCAGTTGACCGGGGTGGCCGACCAGGAAGAGGCCCTGCGCGAACTCGTCCGGGGCCGGCATGATTGCGCACTGGTCTCGCGAATGACGGCGCTTTTTCTGATCGACAAATACGGCTGGTCCGACCTGGAACCGGGTAAAAAACCGCTGCTCGCACCTGAATACTGTTTCGCGGCGGCCAAGGGCCGCAAAGCGCTGCTGGCCCAGTTCAGCGAAGGGCTCAAGGCCCTGGAAAACAGCGGTGAATACCGCCGCATCCATGACAGGTGGCTCGGGGTGTATCAGGAGAAGCCCGCCTCTCTGATCACCGCACTGCGCTACTCGGCCCTGGTGATCATTCCCCTGCTGGTGATTCTGATGACCGCCTTCGCATGGTCCTGGTTCCTGCGCCGGCAGGTGGCGGAAAAGACCAGGGCCCTGCAGGAGAGCCTGGAATACCAGCGCGCCATGATCGCCTGTTCACCTGTAGCGCTGTATACCATCGATCTGGATGGGAATGTGCTGAGCTGGAACACTTCGGCGGAAAAGATATTCGGCTGGCGCGCCGAAGAAATCATCGGCCGGCCGCTGCCCATCATACCTGAGCAATTCCGCCGGGAATTCGATTCGAACCGGAAGCAGGTGCTGGAAGGCGGCGGTTTTTTCGGCAGGGAGCTGATGCGCCTGAAAAGGGACGGCACCCTGTTTCCCGTCAATCTCTCCGTTGCGCCGGTTCGAAACGACCGAGGTGAAACCGTCGGTATTTTGGGCGCGGCCGAGGATATCACCCAGCGCAAAGCTTTTGAGAATCAGCTAAGGTGGAACCTGCAGCGGAATGAATTGCTCTCGAACACGGCCGCCCGCCTGCTGCAAAGTGATGATCCTCAAGCCCTTGTCCAGAAGATCTGCGGCCGGGTCATGGAATTTCTGGATTGCCGGGTGTTTTTCAATTTTCTGGAGGATCCGAAAAAGGGCGGATTGCGCTTGAATGCCTTTGCCGGCATTCCCGAGCAGGAAGCAGAAAAAGTCAAATGGCTCGAACACGGCGCTTCCGTCTGCGGGTGTGTCGCTCAGCATCAGCCCATGACCTGCGAGAACATCTCCAACTGCGAAGATCCATTGACAGATCTGGTGAAATCTTACCGGATCCGGGCCTACTGCTGTCATCCGCTGATGGTTCAGGATCGCCTGATCGGGACGTTATCCTTCGGCCGCCGGTCACAATCGCGTTTTGAAGAGGAAGAAATCGACCTGATGGCATCGGTGAGCAACCTGACGGCGGCGGCAATAAACCGCATTGAAACTCAAAACAGACTGCGTGAAAGCGAATTTCGATTCCGCTCCATGGTCGAGAACGCCCCGGAACCGATTTTCATTCAGACGGAAATGCGCTTTGCGTATCTCAATCCCAGAGCGATCGAACTTTTCGGAGCCGAAGATGCCGAGCCGCTGCTCGGGACCCCGGTGATGCAAAGATTTCACCCTGATTTTCACGAGCAGATCAGAAAACGCATCCAAACCCTGAATGAAGATCATAAGTCGGTCAAGGAGCTGGTTGAACAGAAATACCTTCGTCTGGACGGATCTTCGGTGTGGGTGGAAACAACCGGACAGCCGATCGTTTATCATGGTAAAAACGGGGGTTTGGTCTTTGTACGGGACATCACCAAACGCAAAACGGCTGAACAGGAGCGAAAACAGCTGGAGGCACAGCTGATGCAAGCGCAGAAGATGGAGTCGGTCGGCCGGCTGGCCGGCGGTGTGGCCCACGACTACAACAACATGCTCAGCCTGATCATCGGATATGCGGAGCTGGCCCTGGACAAAACGGACCCGGATGATCCCCTGCAGGAGGATTTGCATGAAATCCTCAA
>CAZNLT010000032.1:7727-30148 GCA_964573705.1 uncultured Desulfobacterales bacterium | reverse complement strand
CAAAACGGACCCGGATGATCCCCTGCAGGAGGATTTGCATGAAATCCTCAACGCGGCCAGGCGCTCCGCAGACATCACCCGACAGCTGCTGGCCTTTGCCCGCCGGCAGACCATCCATCCCGATGTGATCGATTTGAACGAAACCGTGGAGGCGATGCTCAAGATGCTGCGCCGGCTCATCGGCGAGGACATCGAGTTATTCTGGCGCCCCGGGACCGGTCCAATGTCGATTTTCATGGACCCGTCTCAGCTCGACCAGCTTTTGGCCAACCTGTGCGTCAACGCCCGGGACGCCATCAGCGGAGTGGGCAGGCTCAGCATCGAAACCGACCGTGTCCGTTTTGACGCCCGATACTGCGCCGAACATGCCGGATTCATTCCGGGCGATTTCGTCATGCTTGCCGTAAGCGACAACGGATGCGGCATGGACAAAGATACGCTGGAAAAGATCTTCGAGCCGTTTTTCACCACCAAAGAGGTGGGCCGGGGCACCGGGCTGGGGCTCTCCACGGTCTTCGGCATCGTCAAACAGAACAAGGGTTTCATCCATGTTTACAGTGAGCCCGGAAAAGGCACGACGTTCAGAATCTATCTGCCGCCTCACACCGGCGAAGAATCTTTACTGAAAGCGGAAGAAGCCGCCGACATCCCCGCCGGTCAGAGCGAAACCGTGCTGATCGTCGAAGACGAAACCGCCATTTTGAAATTGGCGCGAACCATTCTCGAGCGCCGGGGCTACACCGTCCTGACCGCGTCCACTCCCGGCAGGGCCGTGAACCTGTCCCAAGCGCATGCCGCTCAGATAGACCTGCTGATCACCGATGTGGTGATGCCGGAGATGAACGGCCACGAGCTGGCCGAAACCCTCCAGGCCCGATTTCCGAAGCTCAAGGTTCTTTTCATGTCCGGCTATACGGCAAATGTGATCGCCGACCGCGGGGTGCTGGATGCCGGAGTGAATTTTCTCCAGAAACCGTTTTCCAACCGGGAGCTGGCGGCGAAAGTCCATGAGATTCTAAAATCCTGAAACACCGAACCGGCAAGTACCCCGCAATATGGGGAATTCACGATCGAATTCTCTCCGCATATTCGAATTTTAATCTGAATTTCAGACAAAAAAAATTCCCCACAAAAAATTTATTTTTTTTACTTTTACTATTGACCGCCGGTCGGTCAATGTATATTATCCGCCTATCGATATCGAAGAGATGAATTCAACTCGATAGATAAGGAGGAAAAAATGACCAGAACCGTGAAGAAACCGGATGAAAGGCGAGGGGAGATCATCAAGGCGGCCCGGGAACTCTTCTATTCCAAAGAGTACGACAAGGCCACCATGCAGGAACTGATGAAAACCCTTAATATCGCCAAGGGAACGATCTACCACTACTTCTCCTCCAAAGAGGAGCTGCTTGAAGCGGTGGTCGAAGACCTGATCGATGAGGAACTCGCCAAAAAGGAGAAGATGGTTAAAGAAAGCAGGCGAAAAAAGCTCGATGCAGTGGAAACGATTCGCTTTTTATCCACGAGGGACCGAATGGCGGAAGAAAATGAGGACATCCTCGAGATGCTGCATCAACCCGGAAACATCATCCTGCACGCACGGCAGCTTGGCCGCTATCTGACGCAACTGGCGCCGATTTACGCGGCCTTGATTGAAGACGGATGTAAACAGGGTCTGTTCAAGACCGACCATCCGCTGGAATGCGCCGAATTTCTGCTGGCGGGCATCCAGTTTCTGACCGATGTGGGATTCTATCCCTGGAGCAAAGAAGCGATCGAGCGCCGCATGGCGGCATTCCCTTCATTATTGGAAGACCTGTTGAGCGCCCCCGAAGGGTCGTTCAACTTTCTGACGGAATAAACAACACAGTCCAAAGGCCAAAACCATTCGGAGGTAAACATCATGTACCACTACAAACAAGTTTCATTCGTGTCCAAAACGTGCATTTCAGGGATCATCATTTCATCGGCGGAGCGAAACCGCAGTCTTTTGCGCAAATCCGTACAGTCGGGAATCCTCAGCCTGTTCATGTTCCTGCCCCTGTCCGGGGCGGTGCAGGCGGGCGACGCCTGGAAAGACGGCTGGTTCGGGGATCTGCAAATCGGCGGCGGTGTCGTCAACGCCCGCCCCTCCGGGGTGGAGGTTCTGGATGACAATGAGCAACGGGACAGCCTTACGGAAGAAGGCTCCAGAGTATCCGAGGGACTTCCTCTGATCGGGGGCGAAATCGGATACGGCTTTCAGAAAACCGGGACGATGGTATCCGCTGGCGGCGGAATACAAGACCCCTGGCATGTTTCCTTCGGCCAGAAAATCGGACGCGCGGGCCGAATCAGGCTCAGTGCGCTCTATGTGGAAGAAGAGGTTTGGGAAAACCCCTACCTGACCGGGGTGGACCGCGACCGAACCGACGCCGCATCGCTTGGCTACGCAGTCTACTGGGACGACATCCTGAACACCGGCCTCAGCGCCTTTGCGCAACAGATGCAAATCGATGTGGACCAGGACCGGATCGGCAAAATCGCGCCGGACCTGCGGCGGGACGGCACCGACACCACATTGGGCGTCGGTTATCCCTGGAATCTGGGCCACGGAGGCGTTTTGCAGGCGGGCATCCGTTATCTTCAAATGGATCGGGACGGCGACGCGGAATCCGGATACGGCTATGCCGCAGCCCTGAACCATGTGCTTGAAGCGGGGCGGTTCGCATTCGCCACCGGTTTTGAACTCAGCGCCAAATCGTTTGACGAGGATCATCCGGTGTTCAATGAGAAGCGAGAAGAAGTGACCTTTACCGTGTCCGAAACCATCTCTTTTGCCGAACCCTTCGGCCTTAAAAATGCTTATCTGTTCGGCCTCGCGGCTTACTCCGAAACCGACGCCGATCTCACCTTTTTCGACAGCTCCGACTTTCTGGCCGGCTCCGGGGTCGGGTACCGGTTCTAAACACCCGACAGGCGGCAAAAAGCCGAATCCGATTAAAACCCAAAACAGGCTTTGATCATCGTTTCAGCCAAGCCTGAATGATAAGCAGGCCATCCCGGGGCCTTTTTTCCGGGCCGGGAAGCTGTCTGAACGAATGCGAGTTCTTGCCGGTCCGGAAAAAAGGTCCCGGGATGGCCGAAACGGTGATTGTGGCACCCAAAACAGATCCGTTGATTTCCCGGTGAATACAAGGCAGGCCGCATTCTGAAGGAGCGGCAGGCTGTCGCGCGAGAGACCGCTCCCGCGCGAAGATTCCAACAAACACGATAAAAAAACAGGAGGCGCCCCATGGTTATTCCCTTTTCATATGAACCGCTCAAATACTATGTCATCACCTTTTCCGTCACCTTCACCCTCTGGTTTGCGGGGGCGTACATCAGTTTTCAGGAGGATCAACACAGCCTGTATATGCTGCTGATGCTGCCGGGATTGATGGCCCCCTTTTTCATCTCCCAGTATATGATTTTCACATCCCGCCGTTCCGATTTAATGAAGGATTTTTTCGACCGGCTGATCAACCCCAAGCGGATTCGGCCGGACATGCTTCCGGTATTTTTTCTGATCATGCCCGCAGCGGTTTCGGTCTCGATTCTGATTTCCCTTCCATTCGGCGGATCGATGTCGCAGTTTCAATTGGCCGAAGGGTTTTCCTTTTCATACGGCGTCGTCCCGGCGCTTTCTCTGCTGGTGATGGCCGCCGTCTTCGAAGAACTGGGATGGCGGGGATATGCATTCGACAGCCTTCAGAGCCGGTTTAACTTCTTCACGGCATCCATCGTGTTCGGCGTCCTCTGGTCGTTGTGGCACTTTCCGCTGGTCTTCGTAAAGCACTCCTACCAATACGAGATTTTCCATGAAAACTTCTGGTACGGTCTCAACTTTTTCGTCGGCATCCTCCCCCTGGGAATCATTATCAGCTGGATCTGCGTCAAAAACGGAAAAAGCGTGATGGCGGCCGTTGTGTTTCATTTTATCGTCAACATCTCCAATGAAGCATTGGACCTGACTCAGACCACCAAGTGTATCGAAACCCTCGTCCTGGCGGCAGCCGCAGCGGTGATTATTGCAAGAGAAAAAGAGATGTTTTTTTCAAAGTTTAGGCCGCCGGATTGCCCATCATGCGCAGGGCCATTTCAGCGGCCCGGCTGTGGGGAAATCGTTGAATCAGGCGGTTCCAGTATTCCTTTGATCGGCGGTGCGCATTCAGCCGGTGATAGCAGAGACCGGTTTTAAAGAAGGCGTCGGCGAACTTGTTGCCGGTATTGAATCGGGTCAGGACCTGCCGATAGGCATCGCCGGCTTCCCGGTACAGGCGCTGCGCATAGAAGCATTCTCCGATCCAGTATTGGGCCTGGTCGGTCAGGCGGTGGTTCGGAAACTGATCTAAAAAGGCGCCAAAGGCCTCCCGTGCTTTTTCGTAATCCATTTCATGGTAGAGATAAAACGCCGCCTCAAACAGCGCTTCCGGCCGGCTTCCATAATATTCGGTTTTCCAATTGGCAGGCCCGGACGGTTTGGGAGGGGCTTTGCGCGTAATCAGCGGCGGGGGCGGACTCAAAGTTTGCAGCGGTTTGCCGGCGATTTTTTGATCCTGATCCTCCGAATCGGAAGGACGGGGAACCGGTTCCTCTTCGGCAACCGTTTCCCGCACCGACATGGTCGCCAGATGAACGATGGAATTCAGGCTGATGTAAAAGGCCTCGGATGTCTGCTGATAGGGAGGCAGATGCGGTTTCTCCTCAAGGGATGAATCGAGGGATACCTTTTCGGCCGCACCCGGGACCGGCCCTTTCGGTTTTGCATCGTCGCCCGAGACTTGCACCGGCGTTTTCGAGAGCCCCAGGATGGCATCCAAACTGCTGTAAAACGCGTCGGAAGTCTGCTGGTAGGGCGGGACCCATCGATTCCCTTCATTTAAGGATACGGCCGGCGCCTTCTCTATAACAAGCGATTTCCGGCTGTCGGATCCCCCGCCGCTCCGCGGCCGAACACAACCGGTGAGCGAATGGACCGCTAAGAGTGTTATCAGAACGAAGATCATGTCTTTTTTCATGGGCCACCTGCGCACAAAAAATGATTCCAAATCGGGAGAATGCGATTCCCGTTCGGCAGAAGCGCCTGCGGTCTGTTCACGCCTCTTTTTTCACGCTTGCACCCGATCCCATTCATGATATAACACCCTCCGCTATGATTCGAAAAGCCACTATTCAAGATGTGAAAGCGATTCATGCGCTTTTGCAGGGATACGGGGCCAAAGGGGAACTCCTCCCCCGGCCTTTGAGCCAGCTCTATGACCATCTGCGGGATTTCCGGGTGTACAAAGACCCGTCCACGGAGCGGGTAATCGGCTGCTGCGCCCTCCAGTTCTGCTGGGAGGATCTGGCCGAAATCCGCTCTCTGGCGGTGCATCCCGACTTCCGGGGCCGAAAAATCGGGGCGAGGCTGGTTGCGGAGGCCTTGGCCGAGGCCCGATCCTTCCGCATCAAAAAGGTCTTTACCCTGACCTACCGGCCCGGTTTTTTCCAAAAACTCGGCTTCCGATTCATCGACCGTTCAGAGCTGCCGCTCAAGATCTGGAGCGATTGCATGGCCTGCGTCAAATTTCCCAACTGCGATGAAAACGCCCTGATCATCGATCTGGCCGCTTCACCGGACGATCAGGATGCACGCCGAAAAACGGATCAGGTGTAGATGATATTGAGCGGCATCGGCGGGTACTGCCACACTCCGGGCAGCGGCGCCAGGTGCTGGGTGTCGACGCTCAGCCAGTTCACCTCGGGTTTGATCTCCCGAAGTTTTCCGTCATCCGGGGGCCGGGCCCAGGCCGTGTGAGAATAGGTCACCTGAAAAATGCAGATGCTGTCTTTTCCCTCTTGGGTCACCACATAGTTCTTTGCAAAGCTTTTCACGGATAGCTGGTTTTTGTCTGCGATTTCCCGCACCTCCTCCGGCTTGAACTTCATGAGAATCAGCTTGGTCACCCCTTTTTCGGAAAACTGAAGCAATGCCCGGGATTCACTGCTGGCCGCATAAATCGTGGTAATGCAGGGCAGCTGTCTCAGATATTGGGCCGCCACACAGGCGGCTGTGCGGCGCCCGCCCACCATCATCGGCAGGCCGTAATAATCGAAAAATTTCTTCTGAATGGCATCCGCGTATTTATCTCCCTTTTCGTACAGATCTTTGGAGATATACCGCAGATGTCGAGCCAGATCTTCCGCCGCCTCAGCGATGGGCCAGTCGATCCGCACATGGAAGTGGGTCAGTTTATAGCGGTGCCGGGACCGGGTGGCGGGGTCCCGCTGAATCATAAGAGCATAATCGACCGGCAGCAGCACCTGTATAAAATCGAAAAATTTCGCCGACTCCAGATATTTCTGATACCGGTCGAGCTTTCCTTGCAACGGCAGGGACTGGGTTCGCAACAGGTTGGCCTTGGTGGTCTTGGTGCGGTCGAAAAACCGAATATATTTCTTGTGGCGGGCTGAGATGGTGTCTTCTACGAAAATGACCAAAAAGGTATTCTGATCTTCGTATTCGAGATCGGGTAGAATAGCCCGGGGTTTGAGTTCCCGCTTTTCCACCCAGGGATAGGGGACTTTGCTTTCCCTGAAATTGCGGTAGGAATCGATCAGGGCATACCGGGTCATGTATTGATCCAATTCGTCCCTCAAGAGTTCATAATAGGACCGCCGTAATCGATTGGCCTGACTCAGTTCTTCCCTGATGCTCCAGAATGCCAATATCCGCTCCGTTCGATGTCTGGTCAGCTGCCGATCATGGAATGTATTCAGCTGAATGGATTAGTTTTTCTCCTTTGCTGCCGCCAAAAACCGGTCCGAATCCGTCTTTGCGAGACTGCGTTACCGTCTGGATTTTTTGGGTCCATTTTTTTTCCGCAGATGAAGCGCCTTTTTTCGGGACCACCGTTCCCAGAACCCGATGGCGCCCGAGACATAGGCCCGGTCCAGTTTTTCTTCACGAACAGTCAAACCGTGGCCGCCGCTGAGCCCGAGCCGCATGCAATCTGTGTTACAGGCACACCGCATGCACCGGGGCGGTGAGTGGCGAAGCCCGTCCGGCCCCATGGGAAAAACGGTTTCCAGGTCACCGAAACAGGGGGGGCATTCTCTTTTATCTTGGGTCATACGCGTATCCGTTTTCCCGCTCAAACCCGACGAAAGCTCAGGCCTGGCGTTCGAAATCCCGGTTCATCTCCGATATGTACCCCTGATCCGCAAAGCTGAAGTAGGTGTTGTCTCCGATCACCAGGTGTTCATGGACCGTCACCCCCATGACCCGGCATGCGAAGACCAGCTGCCGGGTGATGGCGATGTCCTCCCGGGACGGGTTGGGATCCCCCGAGGGGTGATTGTGGGCAAAGATCAAGGAGGCGGCCCGGTGCTCCAAGGCCGCCTGCACCACTTCCCGCGGATAGACCGAGCTGGCGGTCAGGGTGCCTTCAAACAGGGTCTGGGTGGCCAGCACCTGATTCCGGGCATCCAGAAAGATCACCTTAAAACACTCCCGATGCCGGTCTTTCATATTGAAGTAGAGGTAGTCGAACAGCTCCCGGGCATTGTGAATCGGGCGCTTCCCTAAGACCTTACGTTCCAGGTAGCGATCCGCCGCCGCCTTGATCAGGCGGATGCCGAGGACATTCTTGGGACCGATCCCCTTCACCTGCATCAATTCCTCGGGAGAGGCTTCAAACACCCCCTGAAGGGTTTTGAAACGTTCCAGGGCCGCCTTGGCCGGGGCCTTGCAGTCTTTGCGCGGGGTGGCCAGGGTCAGCAGCAGTTCGATCACCTCATAGTCGAGAAATCCCTCAAGCCCGGCCTTCAGAAATTTATCCCGCAGCCGCTCCCGGTGCCCCTCGTCTTTTCGGCCGTCGCCCTCGTTCATGGAAATCGGATATTCCCCGGTTAGTATTCGTCCAGTTCCTGTTTTAGGTTCCGGGTCATCAGCCGGTGGAGGGCCTCCCGTGGCGAGACATTCTCGTACAGAATCCGGTAGATTTCCTGGGAGATGGGCATTTCCACTTCCAGCTTTCGGGAGAGATTATAGACCGACTTGGCGGTTTTAACGCCTTCGGCCACCATTCTCATTTCGGCAAGAATCTCATCGAGCGTCATTCCCTCACCGATTTTTTTGCCCACCGTATGATTTCGGCTGAGGTCCCCGGTGCAGGTCAGCACCAGGTCCCCGATGCCGGCCGATCCGGTGAAGGTGCGGGGGTTAGCGCCCATTCGAACCCCGAGCCGCCGAATTTCGGCCAGCCCCCGGGTGATCAAAGCGGCCCGGGTGTTGAGCCCCAACCCGAGCCCGTCGATGATGCCCGCGGCGATGGCGATGACGTTTTTAATCGATCCCCCGAGTTCCACACCTACCCGGTCATTGCTGGTATAGACCCGAAAATAGGGGGTGGCGAAAATGTGTTGCACATATTCGGCCACCGCTGTATCCACGGCGGCCGCGGTGATGACGGAGGGCGCCATTCGGGCCACCTCCTTGGCGAAGGTAGGGCCGGACAGAGCTGCCAGGCGGGTGTCGTCCAGATGAGGAAGGGTTTCCGCCAGAATCCCGGTCATGGTTCGGTGGGTGACGTTTTCGATTCCCTTAGACGCCGACACCAGCACCGTATCGGAACCGATATGGGCGGACATTCTGGAAGAGACTTCCCGCATCACATGGGAGGGCACCACGATCAGCACCAGGTCTTTTTCCGCCGCCACCCGGGCCAGATCATTGGTGGGATGCAGGTTCTTCGACAGGGTAAATCCGGGGAGAAAAATTCTGTTTTCCCGGTCTTTTTCGATCTGCTCCCGAACCTCTTCTTCAAACACCCAGAATTCGATCCGGAAGCCCTTGCTCGCCAACAGATTGGCCAGGGCGGTTCCCCAGCTGCCGCCGCCCACGACGCCGATTCGGGTTTGGGAGATGCTTATCCCGTTCGCCTTTTCCATCCCGATCTCCTCTTATTCCGCTATCGGTTTTTCCGTTTCCTCAACCTCTTTTTCAGCCAGTCTGGCGGCGCCCACCGCCCGTTCGTCGGGGTCCATTTCGATCAGTTTCACACCTTGAGTATTGCGGCTGATCACCGAGATTCCAGACACCGGCATGCGAATCAGTTTGCCGGTGTTGGTCATGATCATGACGTCGTTTTCTTCTTCCACCAACAGAATGGCCACCACCTTGCCGTTTCGCTCGTTGGTCTTGATGGTGATAACCCCCTTGCCGCCCCGCTTCTGCACCGGATACTCATCGATCAGGGTCCGTTTGCCGTATCCGTTCTCGGTGGCCGCGAACAGAGTCTGACCGTAGCTCAGCACCTCCATGCCCACGATCACGTCGTCATTTTCCAGGGTCATCCCTCGAACCCCCCGGGACACCCGGCCGGTGGGACGGACATCCGACTCGTGAAACCGGATCGACTTGCCCGAGGAGGAACCCAGAAAGGTATTATAGGTGCCGTCGGTGATTCGGGCCGCGATCAGTTCGTCCCCTTCCACCAAGTCCACCGCGATGATGCCGCCGGCCCGGGGACGACTGTAATCCATAATGTCGGTCTTTTTCACCAGCCCCTTGCGGGTGGCGCTCATGATATAATACCCGGGTTCGAATTCCGGCACCGCCAGCACGGTGCTCAACCGTTCGCCGGGTTCGAAATTGAGCAGGTTGACAATCGCCCGGCCCTTGCTGGCCCGGCCCGCCTGGGGGATTTCATAGACCTTGCACCAGTATACCTTTCCCTGGTTGGTGAAAAAGAGAAAGCTGTGATGGGTGGAGGCCACGAACAGCAGCTCCACAAAATCTTCGTCCCGGGTTCCCATGGCCGTTTTGCCCCGCCCGCCCCGGCGCTGGCTCTGATAGAGGGAAATGGGATTTCGCTTGATGTATCCGTTTTTGGAAACGGTCACCACCATATCCTCTTCCGCGATCATGTCCTCGATGGTGAGCTCCCGGGTGGATTCCACGATCTCGGTCCGGCGTTCATCCCCGAATTCATCCTGAACGGCGATCAACTCATCCTTGATGATGTTGAGGACCAGCCGTTCGCTGGAGAGGATCTCTTTGAACCAGGCGATATCCTTGAGGACCTGTTCATATTCCTCCACGATCTTTTCCCGCTCGAGACCGGTCAGCCGCTGAAGCCGCATGTCGAGGATGGCCTGGGCCTGAATATCGGTGAGGTTAAACGCCTCCATGAGCCGCTGTTTGGCCTCCTGCGCGTTTCTGGAGGCGCGAATCATGGCCACTACTTCATCCAGATTGTCCAGGGCGATCTTAAGCCCTTCAAGGATATGGGCCCGCTCTTCGGCCTTTCGCAGGTCATATCGGGTCCGCCGGACGACGATCTCCTTGCGGTGAATGATGAACTGCTCCAGCATTTCCTTCAGGTTGAAGAACTGGGGCCGGTTGTTCAGAATGGCCAGAAAGATGATGCCGAAACTGGTCTCCATCTGGGTGTGCTTGAAAAGCTGGTTGATGATCACCCCGGACACCTGGTCTTTTTTCAGGCCGATGGCGATTCGCATCCCCTGGCGGTCGGATTCATCCCGCACATACCGGAGCCCTTCGATCTGCTTCTGCTTGACCAACTCTGCAATTTTTTCGATCAGTTTGGCCTTATTGACCTGGTAGGGAAGCTCCGAGACCACGATGGTTTCGCTGCCGGTTGCCTTGTCTTTTTCCACCATCACCCGGGCCCTCAGCCGAATGATCCCGCGGCCGGTCCGAAACGCCTCTTGGATACCGGCGGTGCCGTAGATGATGCCGAAGGTGGGAAAATCCGGACCGGGCACATGGTTCATCAGTTCATCGATGGTGATTTCCGGGTTGTCGATGAGGGCGGTTAAAGCCGCCACGATTTCATTGAGGTTGTGGGGCGGAATATTGGTGGCCATTCCCACGGCGATCCCCGACGAGCCGTTGACCATCAGGCAGGGGATCTTTGCCGGCAGCACCGAAGGCTCGCTCATCGACTCGTCGTAGTTGGGCACGAAATCGACCGTCTCTTTGTCGAGATCGGACAGCATTTCATGGGCGATCTTGGCCATTCGAATTTCGGTGTACCGCATGGCCGCCGCGCTGTCCCCGTCGATGGAGCCGAAGTTTCCCTGACCGTCCACCAGGGGATACCGCAGGGAAAAATCCTGGGTCATCCGCACGATGGTATCGTAAACCGCCGTATCGCCGTGGGGGTGGTACTTACCGATCACATCCCCCACGATACGGGCCGATTTTTTGTACGGCTTGTTCCAGTCGTTTCGAAGTTCGCGCATGGCGAACAGGATGCGTCGATGGACCGGCTTCAGACCGTCCCGCACATCCGGCAGGGCCCGCCCGATGATCACGCTCATGGCATAATCGAGATACGATTTTTTCATCTCGTTCTCGATGCTGACATCAGACGACTTTTCTATGAACGTCATATTTGGTTCCTGTGTTTAGGCTGGTATGTTCAGAATGTTTCCAAAGGAGACACGGCAAACGTGTGGGTTTTCCCGGGTATCCGTATGCGCTATCAAAACGTATAATTATAGCCCGGATGGTCTTTAAGTTCAAGGATTATTTGCCGATCCGAATCAGAACCTGATACGGGGAAAGGGGTGCGGATCCCCTTTTTGCAAAACCGATAATGGTTTCGCCGAAGCGTTTAGGGGGGAATTTCGGGAAGCCATTGACCCGGCGAGCAGATCAATGGCTTCATAAGGCATCGGCTTGGCGGAAAGTGGCTAAAAAAGCCGAGAGAGACGGGGGTTATTTGCTCAAAAAAGCGCCCCCAAACAACAGCAGGATCATCAGATAGACAATGACCGGGACAAAGCTGCCGCCGAAAACGGCATAAAGGATTCCGCCCCCGATAATGGCGGGAACGCCGCCAAACACCATGATTCCCAACTTCCTACTCATATCCATGGTCAAACATCTCCTTTTCGGTTCTCGGTTCCATTGAAGGCCGGTTGATGGGTCATCGATGCCGATTTTTTAACAACATCGCATGGGCAAAGTAAAGCAAAAAACGAATCCCGGCAGCGTCATACCTTGTGCCGTGCCGGTCACACCCGCTCCACGATCATGGCCATTCCCATGCCGCCGCCGATGCACATGGAGACCAGACCGGTGCCGAGACCGGTTCTTTTCATGTGATTGATGGCGGTGACCATCTGCCGGGCGCCGGTAGCCCCGATGGGATGGCCGATGGAGATGCCGCTGCCCACCGGGTTGGGCTTTTCCACATCGATGCCCAATTCGATCATGCACCCGATGGCCTGGGCCGCAAAGGCCTCGTTCAGTTCGATATGATCGATGTCTTCGATGGTCATACCGGTCTGTTTCAAGACCTTTCGCACCGCCGGCACCGGACCAAGCCCCATGTAAGCGGGATCGACCCCGCCGCCGGCAAATCCTTTGATTTTCACCAGGGGGGTCAGGCCCGATTCCTTGGCTTTGTCAGCCGTCATCAACAGCACCGCCGCGGCCGCGTCATTGATTCCGGAGGCATTTCCGGCGGTGACCGATCCGTCTTTCTTAAAGGCCGGCCGCAGTTTCGCCATTTTCTCCAGGGTGGTATCCATGGGCCGTTCATCGGTATCAAACACCACCTCGCCCTTGCGGGTCTTCATCACCACCGGCACGATTTCGTCTTTGAACCACCCCTCTTCAATCGCCTTGCGGGCCCGCTGATGACTCAGCACCCCGAGCTTGTCCTGTTCTTCCCGGCTGATGCCGTACAGAGCCACGATATTTTCCGCGGTGAGCCCCATGTGATACCCATAGAAAATTTCATAGAGGCCGTCGAACACCATCAGGTCATGGATATCGCCCACCCCGTTCAGCTCCATTCGGTATCCCCACCGGGCCTTGGGCAGCGACATAGGAACCAGACTCATATTTTCCTGCCCCCCGGCGAGAACCACCTCGGCCTGTCCGGACAGGATGGAGGATGCCCCCAGGGCAATGGCTTTTAGCCCGGAGCCGCAGACCTTGTTGATGGTGAGGGCGGGGGTCTCCTTGCGCAAACCGGCCTTGATCATGGCCTGACGGGCCGGGTTCTGCCCCTGCCCCGCCTGAAGCACGTTGCCCATAATGACCTCGTCGATCACCACCGGCGCCGCGGCCTCATCCCACTCATCCGCCTCTTTTTCCAGTTCGATGCGCCCCTGGTCCTTGAGTTTATCGGGTATTCCGGCCTTCATCTCATCGCCGAGGGCCGGCTTCAGATTGGCTTTTTTGAGAACATCCTTCATGACGATGGAACCCAGTTCCACCACCGGTACATCCTTCAGAGCGCCGCCGAAAGACCCGACGGCGGTTCGGGAACCGCTGACAATGACCACTTCCTTCATAACCACTTCCTCCTTTACGGATTCAAAAAGAAACTTATATTATAAAATATGTATCCTATCATTCCTGATTACCGAAATCAACGGCTATGTGTCTGATTCTATTCTCATATGATCATCATCCCGACTACCGCCTGATTCTGGCGGCCAACCGGGATGAATTCTTCGACCGGGCCACCGCGCCCCTGGCTTTCTGGACGGACGCACCGGGAATCCTGGCGGGCCGGGACCTGAAAGCAAACGGCACGTGGATGGGCATCGACCGATTCGGCCGGTTTGCAGCCCTGACCAATTTCAGGGACCCGGCCTCGCTACGACCCGACGCCCCGTCCCGCGGCGCCCTGGTCAGGGATTTTCTTCGCGATTCGCTGACCCCCCGAACCTATATCGAGGCGCTTCATTCCATGGCGGATCGCTATAACGGGTTCAATCTCCTGGTGGGAGACCGCCGCCGGTTGTACTATTTTTCCAACCGAACGGGTGAAACCCGGAAGCTGGACCCCGGTATTTACGGGCTGAGCAATCGGTTCCTGGATACGCCCTGGCCCAAGGTGGAGACGGGGAAACAGGAATTTGAGCGCATTCTTTCCCGAGACCGGATCGAGACGGAATCGCTGTTTCGTCTGCTTGCAGACCGCACCCGCCCGTCGGATGACAAACTCCCGAATACCGGGGTGGGCCTGGAACTGGAGCGGATGCTCTCTTCCCGCTTCATCACCGGCGAAGCATACGGCACCCGTTCTTCGTCGGTCTTGGTCATAGGCCGGGACCACCGGGTTCGGTTTTCAGAACGGACTTTTGTTCAAAAAAACGGCCGCATTCTACCTGAAAAAACCCGAGGCGTCACCTTTCTGCCGAAACCCCCGGGATATCGAGGCGATTCAATTCCTTCAACACATCCGACACCGTAACCCATTCCAGGCATACCCGATGCGGGAGTGGGCACCTCCGCTTGAAACAGGGGCTGCACCCCGGCCCGAGACGGACGACCCGGTGCCCGGCTCCGAACGGACCGGTCCGCCACGGCGCGGTAGGTCCGAAAAGGGCCACCACCGGGGTGCCCACGGCCGCAGCCAGGTGCATGGGGCCGGTGTCGGTGGTGATCACGCACCGAGCCCGTTCATACAGGGCCGCCAACTGCTTCAGGGAGGTTCGACCCGCCAGGTTGAGTGCGGCCCCATCCATTCGGGACTGAATATCCGCGATCATTTCAACATCCCCGGGTCCCCCGGTAAAGACCACCCGAAGACCGTACGCCTGAATCAATCGATCCGCCAACTCGGCAAACCGGTCATTTCGCCACAGCTTGCTTTCCCACTGAGCCATCGGGTTGAGGGCGACATAAAGATTTTCAGCTGTCCTGTCCGTATTTTGTGTCGAATCCGTGGGTTCGGGACGGCCCAACAGCTTCGATACCGCCTTTCGGTCCTCATCCGCCACCGGAAGGTCATAGACGATTTTTTGTACCGGAATGCCGGCGGCCTCCACCAGCATCAGGTATCGCTTGAGGGCGTGGTGTTCCATACTCACCGGCGGTATAGGTCGATTCAGGAAAAGATAGCTCTTCTCCATGTGCTGCATCCCCTTTCCGAAGCCGATCTTTCGATCCCCCCGGGCCAGGCCCGCCAGCACTCCGCTTTTGAGGAGCTGCTGAAAATCGAACACCAGATCGTACCGGGTATCCCGAAGGTCGCGGATAAACCGGGCCATTTCCAGAAGGCGCCGCCGCCGGTTCGGCCCCCCAAGGCCGCCTATCCAGCGTTTGCGTTTTGAAATCAGCACCCGGTCCAGGGCCGGATGGCCTTGTACGAGGGGGGCGGCCGCTTCCTCGACCACCCAGGTGATGTGGGCATCCGGAAAACGGTCGCGAACGGCGTTCAGGGTTGGAAGGGTGTGGATGACATCGCCGATGGCACTCAGTTTGATGATCAGAATGTTCACGTTCCAAAATGCTCCCGGGCGATATCCAAGACCCTGTCCACGGTCACCGCCGTCATGCACCGGTGATGCCCGAGGGGGCACTCGCGCTGAAGGCAGGGGCTGCATGGAATATCCTCTCTGACGATAAAGCTGTCGGAATCGGCCGGGGAGGTGGTGGTGTGATCGGTGGGGCCGAAGACGGCGATCTGGGGAACATGGAGGGCGGCGGCCACATGCATGAGCCCCGAATCATTGGTGATGAACAGTCGACACCACCCGATCAGGGCGATCGCATCCCGAAGCCGGGTTTTTCCGCAAAGATTGACGCAGCCTCGGCCCACCCGGCCGGCGATCTTATCGCCCAATGCCGCTTCGCCCGGCCCTCCGAACACGAGAATAGCGGCATCCGGCTTCAGGTGCTGAATACGTCGGCACAGTTCGGCGAAACGAACCGCCGGCCAGCGTTTGGCGGTGCCGTACGCCGCACCCGGATTGATGCCGATGATTCGCCGGTCCGGACCGATTCCCCGGGAGTGGAGAAATTCCCGGGCCCGGTCGCGCTCCGAGTCCGATACCCGCAGGGTCAGGTCTCGCCCCGTCGCGGGAAGGCCGATTCCTTCGAGAATGCCCAGGTAATAATCGATCTGGTGGCGTTTTTTTAGGGCCGGGGTCATCCGCACCGGGTGGGTGAGCAGGAACCGCCGCCCGTCGGTGTCATATCCTGCCCGGCGGGGAATACCGGCGAAAAAGAAAATCAAGGCGGCCTCCAGGGCGTTCTGGACCGACACGGCCAGATCGAACCGGCCGCACCGCAAGCCCCGGCACAAGCGGTATATCCCTCTCCACCCGGCGTGATCCCCGTTGGCATCGTAGATCAGGATACGGTCGATATCCGGACTGTGTTCAAACACCGGGGCCACCCAGGGTTTGGCCAGAACGGCGATCTCCGCCCGGGGAAAATTCATTCGAAGCCCGTGAATCAGTGGGGTGGACATGACCGCATCCCCCACCCAATTCGCCGCCCGAATGAGGACGCGGTCGATCTTTCGCGGATCAATTTTTCGGGCCTTGATCATTGTTTCCGCCGACTTAGGTAATAGAGAGGCCGCCCCAGGATATTTTGCCGGGCCGGGAAGCTGTTTGAGCGACAGCGAGTTCTTGCCGGTCCGGCAAAATATCCTGGGGCGGCCGAAACGGTGGTCATGGCCATCTTTCGCAGATCAAGGCGATTCATGGTATGACGCCTCGCGTAGATTTAGATGCCGATGGACAAACCGCAGAAAGGCATCCTCCGATTCTCCGAAAGAGATTGCGATTCCGATGACCGCCAGATTCAGGGGCCATCGGGCATTTTCCGGAAGACGCACAAAATCCTTTTCCGTGGTGATGATCCATTCGGCGCCGGTCTCCCGAGCCGATCGGGAAATGAGATTCAGGTCCTGTGCCGAGTAGGGATGGTGGTCTGAAAATTCAAGATGGCCCGCCAGTATCCCGCCGTATTCCCCAACGGTATGTAAAAAGGAGTGGTGGTCAGCGATGCCTGAAAAAGCAAACACCCGACGTCCCCGCAGGAGCCGGTCCGGATCGGACTCACCGGTCACCGTTTTTTCGGATTCGGCTTGCCCGAGCGACCCGGCTTCTCCGACCTGCCCGATTTTGAAAATGCGGTGAATATAGGGCCGGTGCACGGATCGGAATATCGGCTTTCCCGAAGGCAAAAACGGCGGCACATCTTCCCGGTCCGGGGTCGTATCCTCGCACCGGGTCAACACGAATGCGTCGGCCCGCTTCAGCGCAGTAAGCGGCTCCCGAAGCGGACCCCGGGGCAGCACACGGCCGTTTCCCGTCGGCCGGCGGCAATCCAGAAGCACCAGGTCCAGGTCCCGCTTGAGCTTCAGGTGCTGAAATCCATCGTCCAGAAGAATAATCTCCGGCTGAAACCGTTTCAGGGCCGTGATCCCGGACCGATACCGATCGCCGCCCACCAGGACCGGGGTTTTTCTCAGGGTTTGCGCCATCATGAAGGGTTCGTCTCCGGCGGTTTCAGGCCCCATTCGAATTCGTCCGGGGTCGGAAACGATGCCGCCGGTCTTTTGGGCCCTTCCGCCGTAGCCGCGGCTCACGACCGCAACCTGGTACCCCGAGCGCTGAAGCGCCCGGGCCAGATAGATCGTCATCGGGGTCTTCCCGGTGCCTCCGGCCGTGATATTGCCCACCGAAATCACCCGGCAGGAAAGCCGCCTCGATTTGAGAATGCCACGGCGGTACCCCCGGGCCCGTAGATCGAGAATACCCCCGTACAGGACCGAGAAAAAACCGAGTATTCGGCTCAGCAGAGGGTCATGGTCCCGACCGGAAACAATGCCTTCCACTTTTCGGCGAAGCGGGTTCACGGGCCCATCTGCTCCCGAATCACGGATACCGTCCGATCCACCGATCCCCGGTTCCGATCGAATATCTTCCGACCCCGTTTTCCCATTTCCCGGGCCCGAAGGGGGTCCGCCAGCAATTCGGCGAGCGCATGGTGAAGGTCGTCCTCACCGGACACCTGCACCGCCGCCCCGCCTTGTAAAAGCATTCGGGAAATCTCGGCAAATGCCGACACGTACGGTCCGAACAGCACCGGCTTGCCATGGGCCGCCGGTTCCAGAAAATTATGCCCGCCCCATTCCACCAGGCTGCCGCCCACAAAGGCCGCTTCTCCCAACCCATAGAGGTGTTTCAGCAAGCCGATTCGGTCCACCACCAGGACCTCGAGGTCCGCCCCGGAATGATCCGCCTCAACCGCCGACAGGGTGGCGGCAAAAAGGCCGAGCCCTCGGGCGATATCGCACACCCGCGGGGCCCGGTCCGGGTTCCGCGGCGCCAGGACCAGGAAAAGGGTTTCAAAGGACCGCCCGAGCCGTTTGAATGCCGCCAGCAGGATCGCTTCCTCCCCGTCATGGGTGGACCCGGCCACCCAGACCCGTCGATCCGGACCGATGCCCGATTCGCGCCGCAGCACCTCAATGTCGGCCTCCGACAGAGGCTCGATCGGGTTGTCGAATTTGAGGTTTCCGGTCATTGCTATTTTCTCTTCGGCAACCCCCAGCCTTCGAAACCGGTCCGCATCCTCCCGGGTCTGGGTGCAGATTCGGGCCAGTGTATCGAAAACCGGTTTGAAGAAAAACCGGAATCGCCGGTAACCGGCAAAGGATTTACCGGACAATCGGGTGTTGACCAGAAAAACCGGAATTCCGCGCCGGGCCGCCTCGAATAAGAAATTGGGCCAGAGGTCGGTTTCTACGATCACCAGCGTCTCTGGGTTCACTGCACCGAGAATCCGTTTCACCGAAAAAATCAGGTCATAGGGAAAATAGAAGAAGGCGGTGACCCCGCCCTGAACCTCCCTTCGGGCGGTTTCATACCCGGTGAGTGTGGAGGCCGAAAAAAAGACCTCCCGATCCGGAAACGCCTCCCGTATGGCGGTCACCAGGGGCGCCGAGGAGATCACCTCCCCCACCGATAATGCATGCACCCAGATCCGCCGCCGGGCGCCGGGGCCCCTCCGGGGAATGCGGATCAAGCCCAGCCGCTGAAGCACGGTCTTCCGCCGTTTTCGAGACCGAAGGATCATCGGCAGCAGGACCGGCAGTGCAAGGGTCGCCCCTGCACAAAGAAAAATATTGTACAAGAGCATCATTTTCTCAAGCCCGTGAACAGTCGAGGCAGCAAATCGATATAGATGGGGCGGCCCTTGACGGTGCGGACGAGAAGATAAACCCCGATGATGCCGGTCACGATATTGGGCAACCACATGCCGATGAGCGGCGGATAGACGCCGGCTTCACCGAAAACCAGCCCGGCGGAGAGCATCAGGTAATAGAGCAAAAACAGGAAAAGCCCCAATCCGAGCCCGAAAGAGGTGCGGGCGGACCTGGACTGAACCCCCAGCGGCACCGCAAGGATTCCTAAGGAGATGCAGGCAAACGGGATCGAGAACTTTTTGTGAAACTCCAGAAGAGCATTGTAATATTGTTTATCCTTTTCCGGACGGGTCTGAATGAATCGATTCAGTTCGGTCAGGCTCATCTCCTTTTCATCCTTGGGTCCCGAGTCTTGCCGAAGCGCCGCCTGCTGAAGATCGATATTCAAATCATAGGTCGCAAAACGGGTGGAATTGACCGTCTGATCCTTGAGGCTGACCTGATTGATGGCGCCGTTATAAAGCTGAAGATGGAATTTCAGCTGATCCGGGTCGGTGGTCATCTTACCCCGGGGCGCGATGATGGTAATACCGGTGTCCGCACTGCGTTCATCATGAATAAAGACATCGATCAATTCCATTTTCTGGAGATCGACCTTGTTGACATAGAGCATCACCCCCTCGAAATTGTCGTTGAAGGTCCGCTCTTTCAGTCCGATGTCGATATTGGACCGGGCCACCTCCATGGTCATCCGCTTCAGGGAGAGTTTCCCCCAGGGCAGCCCGCAAATGATCATGAACCCGGTCAACAGAGTACCGACCAGGCAAAACCCGACCACCGCCGGAAGCAGTTGATAAATGCCGATACCGCAGGATTTCAGAGCGGTGATTTCATTGTCCCCGGACATCCGAAGGAAGGTGAGAAGCACCGCCATCATTACCGACATGGGAACCACGAAGACCAGAAAATAGGGCATGGAATAGGCGAGCAGCCAGATAATCGTGACCAGACCGATCCTGTAGTTGACGATCATGTTGGTGATCTCAAGGATTTCGGTGAGCAGAAAGACGAAGGTGAAAAAAAAGACATTCACCGCAAAAGGGCCGACCATTTCCGAAAACAGGTACCGGTTGGCGATGGAATTGATCTTCATCGGTCCAATCCGGTCCGTTTCCGCGGGTCAAACCGCTGCACCCGATTTTTGAGATCTCGAAAGGCCGCTTTCCCGTCGCCGGCTACATGTTCGCCGGTGCCGTACCGAAGCCGAATGTAGAGATCGGTGATTTCTCGAACCGGCTGCTGCAGGTCCGGCCGTCGTCGAATCACCTCCCGAGCGAAATCCAACGGCCCCTGAGAAGGAAGCGCCTCGATTCCGTCCCGGACCAGTTTTTTTTGAAAGGCGTCGTAGCTTTGACGCGCCGGATCTTTTTGAAGACCGCTCCGGTACTTCAACCCGACGGCGAACAGCAGGGTCAGGCCGGTGATCAGACCGATGGCCAGGAGGATGGTCAACAGAGGCCCTTTCCAGGTATCGAGCCGGATTCCGATGCGGTTCAGGAGCGATTCCTGGTCCTGGCGGGTATAGCCCATAACCCAGAGCGTCCAGTAGGCATTCACCGAATCCCAACCGAGGCGGGCCGACCGCAGAAAATCGGTCAGGGGGCCCAGGTCCGGAAAGGCGGACAAACGGGCGCGATCTTCTAAAGACAGAACCTCCTGGACGCCCCGCCGGGCCCGCTCCGGAGCAACGGCCAGGGTCGGATCCACCCGGGTCCAACCGGTGTCCTCGAACCAGACCTCGGTCCATGCATGGGCGTCGGACTGGCGGACGATCAGATAATCTCCATAAGGATTCATTTCCCCGCCCTGGTAGCCGCCCACCACCCGGGCCGGAATATCCGCGGCCCGCATCAGAAAGGCGAAGGCCGAGGCGAAATGTTCGCAGTAGCCTTTTCGGGTATTAAACAGAAAATCATCCACCGGCTCCGGACCCAGCAGGGGCGGCTGAAAAGTGTAGACAAACTGGTTTTTTCGAAAATAGTCGAGCGCCCGGGCCACAATCTCCCGGGGGGAGGCGCCGCTGCGGGTCCACTGCCGGGCCAGTTCCCGGGCCTGGGTATTCCCCCGGCCCGGCACCTGAAGACCGATCCGCTCCCACTGGCGAAGGGGCCCGGTGTGATATTCCAGAAAGGAGCGCACCCGATAGATGCGCCGCTCATTCACCGGTCGTCTCGCCACCGCGGTGAGGTCGCTCAGCAACACCCCGCGATCGGGCGAATTTCCCGGCATCTCTAAAAGAAACAGCCATCGGTCCCGATGGGGTTCCAGGGTGACGGTATAATCCACCGGCATTTCTCCCGGTACCCCGTCTTGCACCGGATGCAGCCCGGGCATTCGGCGCCATCCCCGGCCGTCGAAAAAGACGAAAACCACCCCCCGCCAGTAGCGAAGCTCCGGAGCCGGGACAGGCCCCTCGAACTGAACCCGAAAGGCAACGGCGGTGTTCTCCACCAGGCTGGAGACCGACCCGGGCGACATGCTGTCCGAAAAGCCGGAGGTTCCGGTGGTTTTCCGGGTGATGCCCCACAACCCGCCCTGAATTCGGGGAAACAGCACAAAGAGGATCAATGCCAGAGGAATGGCCTGCATCATCAAAATACCGGCCAGCCTCAGTTTGGCTTTTACCGCACCCCCGGGATGATGGATATGGACCAGCACCGCCGTGGTGACCAGCACCGAACAAAAAAGGTAGAGCGTCATCAGCAGGGTGTCGGAATAAAACAGATTGGCCAGGACCATGAAATAGGCCAGAAATGCGGTGATGATTTTGTCCCGATAGGATCGAATTTCCAGCGGTTTAAGAGAAGCCATTACGGAAAGCAAAGCCACGTAGGCGTCGCTGTCGAAACCGCCCCCGAAGGTGAGAATGGCCATACTGAATCCGGTCATCGCCAATACCCAGAGCACCGGTCTGGCGGGCCGGGGCCAGGACCGGACCGACCCGGCCAGGGCGTACCCCCACAACAGGAAGCACCAGCCGGTGATCCAGGGAGGAAGCCGAAAGATATGAGGTCCGGCCGCCACCAGCAGGGCGCCCAGCAGCGGCGGCAGTTGAGTGTCGAACCGCCTCACGGAGTTCTCCGGGGGAGCCCGAACAGGGCCAGGGTTCGCAGGCATTCATGTTTGTGGGGGGCTCCCCGGTCGGGAGGAATGGTTTTCCCCGGCAGATTCAGACCGTATTTAAGCCCCGATTCGCCGGCCCGCAGCACCAGCCCCGAGAGCCGGGAGAGTTTTCGTTCGGTCTCCTCCTCCTGAAGCAGGCGCCAGTCGAGCATCACCGTGGAACCGGTCTTTCCGCTGAAGACTTTGGTCAGCAGTCCCTGACCCCGGGCATAGGATTTCCAGGAAATATGTCGTGGAAGGTCCCCCGGCTGATAATGCCTCAGCCCGTGGAAATCTTCCACGCCGCGAACCGCC
>CAZNLT010000032.1:0-7627 GCA_964573705.1 uncultured Desulfobacterales bacterium | reverse complement strand
GATCCGCAAACGGCAGATCGCCCGATCCCCGGCAAATACCGGTTGGGGCGCGGCGGAACGGATTTCGATTCCAGACAGATTCCGGTGGGTATGCAGAATGGAGACAAAGGCCATGCTTCCCAGAAGAAAAGTGAGCAGGAATCCCAGATTGTTGTTGTAATTGGTCGAGCCCAGAAGCATTCCCGCCAGGACCAGGATAAACAGAAATCCATACCGGGTCGGAAACACATAGATGCCGCCGCGTCTCAGTACGTAGGGAAGCGACACCGTCGAAGGGGAGCGAAACACAGACCTTCCGCGAAACGGCGGGGTCATGGAATCGGAACCGCCTTGAGGACCTCCATGAGCCGGTCCCGGTCCAATTCCGCCAGGTTTTCCCGGGATTTCAGCCGATGGCCCGCCACCCACGGAAGAATCTTCTGCAAATCCTCCGGCACCGTATAATCCCGCCCCTGAAGAAAGGCCCAGGAGCGGGCCGCCTGAAGCAGAGCCAAGCCGGCCCGGGGAGAGAGCCCCACCTGAAAATGATCGGTGGTCCGCGTGAACCCGATAATATCCTGAAGGTACTCTAAAAAGGGGTCAGAAACATGCACCTGCCGCACCTGGTCCTGAATCTCGGACACGCTCTCGGCCGTCAGGCACGCGTCCATCCGGTCGAGCAGGACCTCCGCTCCTTGTCCCAGCAGAAGTTTTTTTTCGGCGGACCGGTCGGGATACCCCATGTCGATCCGCATCAGAAATCGATCCAGTTGGGATTCGGGAAGGGGAAAGGTACCCGATTGCTCCAGGGGGTTCTGAGTGGCAATCACGAAAAACGGGGTTTCCAGCGGACGGGTTTCCCCCTCCACCGTCACCTGCACTTCTTCCATTGCCTCCAGCAGGGCGCTCTGGGTTTTGGGGGTGGCTCGGTTGATCTCGTCGGTCAGCAGCACCTGAGTAAAAATGGGCCCCGGGTGAAAAATAAAGAGATTAGTCTCCCGATCGAATATCGACACCCCGAGAATATCCCCCGGCAGCATATCGCTGGTAAATTGAACCCGACGAAACTGGAGCCCCAGACATTTGGAGAGCACCTTGGCCAGGGTGGTTTTGCCGATCCCGGGCAGATCCTCGATGAGCAGGTGTCCCCGGGCGAAAAGGCAGGTGAGTGCCAGCCGAATCTGTTCCTCCTTACCCAGAACCACCTGGCTGATCTGATCGACGATTTGCTCAAATTGCATGGCATGAAACAAAAAGCCCGGCTATCATCCAATAGCCGGGCTTTAGAATGATCGTGGACCCTGTTTTATTTTGCCGAGGCGCTGGCCATGTACTGATCCAGTAATTTTTCATTGTCCTCGTCGGTGATCACCTGAGGAAGCCGCTCCAGGGCCCGGTCGATGGCGGCGTCCACCATTTCTTCTTTAAAACGCCGCTTAGCCTGTTGAATCTGACTGCCCACCTTCTCTTTGGTGGATTCCAGTATAATTCGGCTCTGCTCTTTGGCCTCGTCGATGATCTCCTGCTTTCGGCGCTCGCCCTGGCGAAGAATCTTCTCCTTTAAATCGGCATACCGGATATCGCTCTCGGTGATCGCCTCCCGGGTCTCTTCGATGCGTGCGGTCACCTTTCCTTTTTGGGATTCCAGCACCCCGATTTCATAGGCGACATCTTCTTTCCGCAAGCGCAAAAAATCCATGAAAGGGTCTTTACCGAATTTATAGAACACAAAGGCTAAGATGGCGAAATTAACCCATAACATGATTTCATCATAGGTGCTTCGCCATCCGCCGGTGCCAGATTCTTCGGCCCAGACCATACCGGGATCGGCCAGGAGACCGACGGCTGCTGCCATTAAAAACGGCAGAATACCGGTAAATAGTTTTCCTAGTGATTTAAACATGAGACAGCCTCCGACCCAGTACCTTTTCCATAACTTGAACGGCCAGCGCTTCGGATTCCTCTTCCAAATATTTTTTTGCCTCATCCAGCTGAGACTGAACTACCGATTCTGTTCTTCGTTTTAGTTCAGCAATCTCCCGCTCGGACTCCGCCAGAATGTCGGAGGCTTCCCGGGCGCCTTCCTCCTCTATCGCGAGCCGAGAGGCATTGGCTTCCTGGCGTAAGGAGGCTTCCTGCCTCTTCATCTGGGAAACCATTTCGGCAATTTCCTTTTCAGACTCTTTAATTTCGAGGCTCAAAAGGCTCATATATTCTTCCCGCTCCGACATGGAATCCTGAAGCGGACGAAACATGACCCGATTGATGATAAAAACGAACATTAAAAAGGAAATCAGCTGAACGAACAAGGTCTCATTAATGCTGATGAGTGCTATATTGCTGATAATCTCCATCGGGTAAATTCTTCCTCCGTCCGAGGATGCACATTAAACTACGAACAGGAGCAGCAGGGCAATAACCAGAGAATAGATACCGGTCGATTCCGAAACGGCTTGGCCAACCAGCATGGTCCGGGTCAGCAGACCCGCCTCTTTGGGATTCCTTCCGATCGCTTCACACGCCTTTGCCGCCGCCATACCTTCACCGACGCCCGGCCCGATTGCTCCGAGTCCCATCGCAAGACCCGCTCCAAGAAACGCAGCCGCTTTAACAATGTCTACACCTTCAATCGCCATCGCATTATCCTCCGTGTTCTTTAAGTTAAAAAGACGTCAACCATAGATTCTTTCGCAAATGGTCATACCACAAAAATCAAGACCAGTGCGATGACCATCGAATAGATGGCAGTAGATTCAGCCACCGCCATGCCGACCAGCATGGATCGGGTCAAGGCGCCGGTTTCCTCCTGATTTCTGGCAATCCACCTGACACCGCCAGAAGAAGCGATACCTTCGCCGATTCCCGGCCCGATGGCCCCAAACCCCATACAAAGACCTGATGCAATCAAGGCAGCGGACGGCGCCAAGGATTCGCTGGGGGAAAAGCCCTTGAAAATTAGAATAAAACTAACCAGCAATCCCAAAATAGCCGGCGTTTGAGTGATGGCCTGACCCAGTAGCATGACATTGGTCACCGGTGTAAAAGCGGTTGGCTGCCTCGCAATACCAAGACTGCTTTCACGGGCCACAACTCCGCCCCCGATTCCTGATCCAACAGCGCTGAGACCGGCCGAAAGGCCTGCCCCGAGCACAGCCGCCCAAGTCGGCCATACAGGAAAATTGGCGAAATTCGTAAATAACAGGATGAAGGACACCACCAGCGCGAAAATGGCCGGCGTCTGGCATATGGCGGACCCGATCAGCATATTGGTAAGAAGCTTGCCGCTCATACCCGGCTGCCTGACCATCCCCTGACAGGCGGATCCAGCAGGAAATCCGGCGCCGACCCCAGCGCCGATGGCGCCGAACCCCATTGAGAGTCCGGCCCCGAAAACGGCACAGGCCGTAATCGGAGAAACAGCCGGAAACTTGGAAAAGAGCATGATCATAGCCACCACCAGTGCAAAAATGGATGCAGATTCTGCAATGGCTTGGCCCACCAACATTGACTTTAAGACTTCTCCGGACATGCCGGGATTTCGAGAAATAGCTGAATTTGCAGTCGCAGCGGTGTATCCTTCACCAATCGCCGCCCCAATAGCGCCCAATCCGATAGCGATTCCGCCCCCTGTAAAAGCAGCCACATTTACCCAGGTCTGTAGATCGGTAATCATAAGCTATTTTACCTGTACTGAAATATAAACGAGTGTGAGCATGGTGAAAACAAAAGCCTGAATGGCACCGATAAAGAAGACGAAAAACGCATTTAAAAAAGGTGGCAGCAGGATGCTGTAAATCAGGTAAGAGACCACCAGAACGATGATCGACCCCCCCATAATATTGCCGAACAGACGGAAGGAGATGGATACCACTTTCGCAAGTTCGCCAATGACATTCAGCGGCATCATCAGAAAAATCGGCTCGAAATATTCTTTTGCGTAATGTTTGAACCCTTTTGCCTTGATTCCCGCGTAATGGGTGATAAAAAAACCCATGATGCCGAGACTCAAAGGGGTGTTGAGATCTTTTGTCGGTTCATGGAAATGAGGGATCGCGCCTATCCAGTTCGAAATCAGCAAAAACATGAAAAGCGCACAGATCAGGGGCGCGTATTTTTTGGCAAGATCCCTGTCTAACGCATCCTCAGTAAGACCGTACAATTGTTCCACGAAAAGCTCCCCCATGACCTGCATCGGTCCGGGGAGACGACTCCGGTTCCGGGCGGCGAAATATCCGAACAGGGTCAGCAACAAAATGACAATCCAAGTCATGATGATGGCATCAAGATTGAATGTCATGGTGTGCCCGTTCACCGGAATGATCAATTGGTAAACCTTGCCTAATTCCTCCATAGCGCTATTTCCCCAATCTACCTTTCCACGGTTCGAAACAGATGAGTGAAATGATCCAGAAGTATCATGATCTGGACCATGAATACACCGACTAATACCGCAAACAGATTGAACATGTCCGATTTGATTGCCGCAACAAAGGGAATCGCCAGCAGCATGTAGCGAAACAGAATTGATCCTAAAGCATGGGCAAAGGTTTTACGCACGGATGGATTCATGCGTTTTGATAGGGTTTCCCCCATAAGAATGAAGTTGAGGATGCTGAAGAGGGTGCCGAGAATCAGCCCCTTTCCGATCGGGCTGTAATTGGCAACGATAAGCAGAGATCCCGCCATAATGGAGGTCATGATGGCCCTGGAACAATATTTTTTTTCGGTATCTCTAAGGGGTTTCATGGTTTGATGGTTCCGAATCCTCGCTTTTCCCTTGGCTCATCAACTTGTCGACCTCCCGGTAAACGATATATCCTCCCCCCCCCACGCCGAAAAGGATGAACAGAGTGACAAAAACGCCCCGAGTACCGAGCCACTTGTCGATAGACCACCCGACGAAAAAGCAGAAGGTAATACATCCGGCCATAGTAAGACCGATCTGCATCACGATGGTTACATTTTCAGCCCAGTCCCGGTTTTGGCGATAATTGAAAAGTTTTTTTCTTCCCGTTTCCAACCTCCTCCTGTGCGGACCTCTTTGGATGATTCCCCTTAACGATTTTCTATGGTAAACGGAAATCAGCAAGAGGGATTTTGAATAATAATATAAATATCTGAGAAAAATTAAAACCGCTTTCTTCAATTTCGCTGAACCGCCTATAGCAGAGGTCCATCGCCATTGTCAAGATACGATTTCATTCCCAAAGGTACCCCCCAGGTGCAACCCTGCCCCTGAGAATGATGCCCGGAACCCACCGGTTTACTCAGTTATATACCATTGCGGATTACTCATAGATGCCCGGCGCCGTCGTTTGAAGCCCCATGTATTATTTGCATTCCCCCCATCGATGTGTTAACTTTGTGCATTTGAATTCAGGGCGATTCACCTTCGGCCCGGTTGATTCGAAGCGGAGGGGTGAAGGCCCGCTTCATTGCCTGTGAATGAACAATATCACTGTTGAACATGCAGTTTTTTTGGCGGAACCTAAATCATAATTTTCAGGGACTTTTTTGAATGAAAATTTCCGCAGCCGAACGATTGCGCCGTTTTTACGCTCAATTCTCGGGCAGCGACCACGTCCTGATCATGATCAACGCCGATCCGGATGCCATCGCCAGCGCCATGGCGGTCAAACGGCTCCTGTGGCGCAAGGTGGGCAGCGTCACCACCTCCAACATCAATGTGATCAAACGTCCCGACAATGTGGCCATGATTCGGCTTCTGGACGTAAAACTCACCTTTGTGGAAGACCTGAAGGATCCCGCCCGGTACAACCGGATCATCCTGCTCGATTCTCAACCCTGCCACAATGAAGTTTTCTCCCGATTCAAATTCACCATCGTCATCGATCACCATCCCAAAACCGAGGTGGACGCGCCGTTTGTGGACATCCGTCCCGAATACGGGGCCAATTCCAGCATCCTGACCGAATACCTGCGCTCGGCCAAGATCAAGCCCTCGGCCAAACTGGCCACCGGCCTGTTTCATGCCATCAAAACTGATACCCGGAATTTTGAACGGCAGACCTCGATCGAGGATGTAAAAGCGTTTCAGTTTCTGTTCAAGCATGCCAATACCACCCTGGCGCGAAAAATCGAACAGGCCGATCTGAGGATCGATTTTCTCAAATACTTCAAAAACGCTATCGAGACCATGCGGATACATCGGGGGCGAATCTTCGTCAATCTCGGCGGGGTGGTCAATCCGGATGTCTGCGTTCTGATCGGCGATTTTTTCATGCGGGTCAATCCGGTGACCTGGACGGTGGTCGCCGGCACCTGCAACAACACCCTGATTCTGATTATTCGCAACGACGGGTTGCGCAAAAGCGCCGGCAAACTGGCCAAAAAAAGTTTCTGTCAGCTCGGTTCCGCCGGCGGGCACAAAAGCATGGCCCGGGCGGAAATCCCTATCGAGGCACTTGCGAATCAGGTGGACGCCACCGACGACAAGGGCCTCCTGCAGTGGATCATCGACCGGGTGGAGGGAAAGCACATCACCACCCATGTCTGCAAGAACCAACAGGAAGAAGCCGGCCTGGCCGAAGCTTCGGAAAAGAAATAATGACCCTGCCCGCAAAAGACAGGCTGGATATCACAATCCTTGGATCGGGAACCTGCGTCCCCTCCCTTCGACGAAGTTCCTGCGCCTTGCTCATGGAAACATGCGGCCTCAAATGGCTTTTCGATTGCGGGGCAGGCACCCTGCGCCGACTCCTGGAGGCGGGAACGGACATCTTCGAAATCGATATGATTTTTCTGAGCCACTTCCACCCGGATCACAGCGGTGAACTGGTCTCTTTTCTGTTTGCCACCAAGTATCCGGAAAAAGAACGGCGGAAACATCCGCTCAAGTTGGCGGGCGGCCGCGGGCTCCTTCGATTTTTCGAAAATCTGAAGCAGGTCTATGGAGAATGGATCGTGCTTGGCCCGGCCGTGCTGGAAATCGTCGAGCTGGACACGGTCGCCCCCGACCGCCGTACCTTCGGACCTGTCACCGTGGAAACGGCCCCCATGGCCCACAATCCGGAAAGCCTGGGGTACCGCGTAACCGCCCCCGGCGGGGCCTCCGCGGTCTACTCCGGGGATACCGACTACACCGACCGGTTGATCACCCTGGCCAGGAAGGCGGATCTTCTGATCTGCGAATCGGCCCTGCCGGACGACCTGAACGCGGCGGGCCACCTGACCCCGTCCGGGGCAGGCGCCATCGCGGCCGAGGCCGAGGTATCGGAGCTGATTCTGACCCATTTTTATCCGGAATGCGACAACGCCGACATCGTGGCGGAGTGCAGAAAAACCTATTCGGGCCCGCTGCGCCTGGCCGAAGACCTGATGAGAATCCGGGTGGCCGAAGGGTAATCCGTTCCATGACCCCTTTTTATCCGATCAATCTGGACCTGCGGGGGCGACGCTGTCTGGTGGTGGGCGGCGGCTCGGTGGGCGCCCGAAAGGCCCGCACCCTGGTCGATTGCGGAGCCGCCGTTCTCGTGGTCAGCCCTGAAACCGATTCCGCCATGGAAGCCCTGGCCGAGGCGGGGGGCGTCACCTTGAAACGGCGCCCCTACCGATCTTCCGACCTTGCCGGTGTTTTCCTCGCCTTCGCCGCCACCGACAACCCCGATGCCAATCGACGGGTCGGAGA
>CAZNLT010000031.1:0-44018 GCA_964573705.1 uncultured Desulfobacterales bacterium | reverse complement strand
TGGCCTTTGCCAAGCGTTTTATGGAGATCGGAAAACCGGTTTTCGCTATCTGCCACGGGGCTCAACTGCTGATCACCGCCGACGTGCTGCGCGGGCGAAAGGCGACCGGTTGGAAATCCATCGCCCAGGATATCAAAAATGCGGGCGCCGAATTTCTGGACCAGGAGGTCGTGGAAGACGGAAATCTGGTTACCAGTCGAAATCCGAATGATATTCCGGCCTTCGTGAAGGTATCGCTTTCCAAACTGGAATAAGGCGGACCCAATTCCGGGGCTGAAATGAAAAAGATGCCCGATCGATAAAAAGGGAGCCTGACCGAATCAGGCTCCCTTTTTCTATTCAAAAAAATCGGGTAGGATCGTACTTAAGCGCCGGCACTCGCTTTTTTGTATACATCCTTGTAGTTGGCGTAAAGCTCATAAACCCGCTTCTTCAGATCCTTGATTCGTTTGGAATCCTCAGGGGAAGAAAACTTCGGTTCATGAATGGTAAACAGCGAATTGGCGATGTCGTCAATCACATGCTCCGTCGCCTCACACCATTCGTCGGTACAGACTTCCGTCATTCCGGAGGCTTCGTCGAGATTCTCCTCAATCTTTTTCAGGGACTGGTCCAACTGATTCAGATAGGTTCGCCAAGCGTCGATAAGTTCTCCTTGGGTTTCATCTTTCGGCATAGACATATTCTGCTTCACCTCCTTTCAGACAATCTTTAAAGATCGTTAATTTATCCAAGAACATAGGATGAATGAGGAGAGAAATAAATACTGTAAAATATGTATTCACCAAAGGATAATCCCTAAAAACCGCCTTGCGGAACCCGGTAAACCGAAGCGGGTTTCTTCGAGCTCTTGAATCCCTTGAGTCTTTTCGGATAGAAGCCGTTCCTCGGCTGTTTCCATCTCCACCAGATTCTGAAACACTTCCGTGACCGGTAGGGAATCCGCCTGCTCGGTCAGATCCTCTTTCGAAGCCGTCTGTAATATTCGCTCAGCTCCCGGTGAAAGGCTTGGGAATAGGCAATGACAGCCTGGACCCGTTCAAAATGCTTCATGGATTGCTCCTTGAGATTCGACGGGCTCGGGCATTTATCCTTATTCAGATGCTGGTCAACCCTTCCCGAATGGCATACTTGGTAAGTTCCGCCACGCTGGAAATGCGCAGCTTCCGCATCACGTTCTGGCGGTGGGTTTCGATGGTCTTTACGCTCACGTGCAGCACCCCGGCGATCTCTTTGGTGCTTTTTCCTTCCGCAATGAGCTGGATCACCTCCCGTTCCCGGGCGGTGAGTTCCGCCGACGTGGTACCCACGTCCGGCAGTTCACTCACGAATTCTCGAATTGCCCCTGAAATAGCGGGGCTCAGGTAGATTTTGCCCTCGGCCACCGTACGGATGGCCTGGGACAATTCCTTGAAAGCGCAGTCCTTCAACAAGTATCCGGACGCCCCGGCCTTGATCATGCCGGTGATGAAGCGCTGGTCCGAGAGCATGGAAAGGGCCACGATTTTGACCGAGGGGGTGGTGGACATGATCTGCCGGGTCGCTTCCATACCGTTTAAATCGGGCATGTTGATATCCATAATCACCACATCGGGGGTATGTTTTTCATTGAGCTGCACCGCCTGGCGCCCGTTGTCGGCTTCGGCCACCACATCCATGTCGGCCTCACGGTCCACCAGAGAACGGAGCCCTTCCCGAATGATCTGGTGGTCGTCGGCCAGCAGTACCTTAATGGGCATGGATGGTCTCCTTTCCTCCTCGATTATTCACTTTGGGCGCTCCCTGTGTGATGAAAGGTTCATCTTCGGCTGATATTCCGATGCGGTTGTACCGAATTCAAATCAAGCAAGACGCTTTCCCGGCAAGGCCGTTTCTGAAAAGAATGGTTAAAGTTACACGAATCGGATTTAAAAAACAAGCGATCCCTGAGCCAATCCGAACGATCCATAAGCAATCCAAACTAAAATTATCATGAAGCCGATATCAAGGAAAATACCCGATATAACTTATTCTTGGGCCGGCCGCCATGTAATCGAGGCGCTCGGCCCGGCATATGAAAGGGGCCGATTCGATTTTTCCGGATTGACATCTTCTCGAGCCTTCTATAGGTTTCCTTGTCTCGGCTTTCGGCCGGGGAATAACCGCAAAACGGCGACAGAAATGATTCAAATTGACCATCTGAGTAAATATTACAAAAATCTTCACGCGCTCAAGGACGTCAGCCTGGCGGTGCCGGAAGGAGAGCTGTTCGCCTATCTGGGTCCCAACGGCGCCGGCAAGTCGACCACTATCCGCATTCTGACCGGCCTGACCAAGCTCTCCGACGGGGACGCCTACCTCAACGGGTTCCATATCGAGCGGGAAAAACTGGCGGCCAAGCGCCAGTGCGGGCTGGTGCCCCAGTCGATCAACCTGGACCCGGAATTGACGGTGTTCGAGAATTTCGATGTTCACGGACGCCTGTTTCATATGGGCCGGTCCGAGCGGCGGCGACAGATCGAATCACTGCTCGACTACATCGGCCTCACCGACCACATCGCCACCCCGGCCAAGCAGCTCTCCGGCGGTATGAAGCGGCGGGTGATGATCGCCCGGGCCCTGGTCCATAATCCCAAGGTCCTTTTTCTGGATGAGCCCACGGTGGGGCTGGACGCCAATATCCGTCGCCGGATCTGGGCCCTGATCAAGAAGATCCAGAAGGGAAAAGCCACCATCTTTCTCACCACCCATTATATCGAAGAGGCGGAGTTTCTGGCCGACCGGGTGGCCCTGCTCGACGAGGGCGCCATTGTGGCCCTGGATTCACCCCGGAACCTGATGAACCGGCTCGGCTCCTGGGCCGTGGACCGGGTGGTGGGCGGCGAAATGCAGACCGCCTATTTCGATACCCGGGAGGCGGCCCGGGACTATATTACTCAGCAGGAGGAAGAGTTCACCATGCGCCGGGTCAACCTGGAGGATGCCTTTCTGGCCCTCACCGGAAAGAAGGTCAAGCAGTGATTCAGGGGTGGAACGCGGTCTATTACCGGGAACTGCTGATTCTGCGCCGCCGGCTCAAACGGATGCTGGCCTCCATGTCGGTCTCCCCGCTGCTGTATCTGATCGCCTTCGGCTATGCCATGGGGGACCAGGTCCGGGTGGAGGGGTTTACCTATACCGAGTTTCTGATTCCGGGGCTGGTCGCCATGTCCAGCATGACCCAGGCCTTCGGGATCGCCAGCGAAATCAATATCGCCCGTTTCTATTGGCACATCTTCGAGGAGTTTCAGTCGGCCCCGGTGAGCGATATGGCCTATGTGGCCGGAGAGGTGCTGGCCGGAATGACCCGGGCACTGCTGGCGGTCGGCGTCATTCTGCTGCTGGGCCTGGCCTTCGGGGTGGTGCTGACCTATTCGCCGCTGTTCTGGCTGGCGGTGCTCCTCAACAGCTTTCTGTTCGCTTCTCTGGCGGTGGCCTTGGCCATGCTGGTCAAATCCCACGCCGATCAGGCCATGGTCAACAGCTTCGTCATCACCCCCATGGCCTTTCTCGGAGGCACCTTTTTTCCGGTGGAGCGGCTTCCGGAATGGGCCCAGCAGGTTCTCTATTTTCTTCCCCTGACCCATGCGGCGAAGGCGATTCGGGCCGCCGCCTTCGGGCAGACCCCGGGGTGGATCTCCTATCTCATCCTCTTCACCCTCGGGTTCCTCTGTTTTCTGTTCGCATTTCGGTGCGTTCATCGGGCCAAGGATTGACCCGGTCCGGATTTCGATCCCTCCGATACGAAAACGAGAGGATTTTAATCCGGACGATACCGGGAATCCAGAATCACCACCCGGCCCCGGTCGGTGTCGCACCGAATCAGCCGCCCGATCCCCTGCTTCATCTTGATGTCGGTGTCGTACCGGTAGCGGTTCCAGAAGTCTTGTTCAGGGAGGACTTTTTTTCGCGCCGACTGAAGCGGGTCCGACGGCGGCGGATAGGGGATTCGGGTGATGATCACCTGGGTCAGGGTGTCCCCCTTGAAATCGACCCCGTACCAGAAGGTGTCCACACCGAAGAGGACGCTCTCTTTGACCGCCCGGAATTCGTCGCAGAGATTGATAGTGGGCTGGCCAGGCCGCTGAATCAGAAGCGGATACCGGGTGGAGTTGATCGCCTCCCGAACCCGGTCGGCGATCACGTTGAGGTCCTCATAGGATGAAAAGAGGACCAGAGTTCGGCCGTCGTTTTCGGTGATCAGTCCGGGCAAGGCCTCGGCCACCGAATCGATCCAGGCTTTTTTGTTGGCCCACCTGCCGCTCACCGTTCCCGGCGGAATCACGATCTCCATGACATCGCCGGCATAGGGGGAGGGGATTCGGGCGAACCGGAATTCTTTGGGGGCGACGGCATTTTCGATGGTGAGCGGGGCCGACATTCCGGTGATGTCCTGAAACCGGTCGAACCGGTTGTGGTGGCACAGGGTGGCGGCGGTATAGATGACCGCATGTTTCCGTTCATAGACCTGGCGGCGGATCAGATCCCCCACCTGCACCGACTGGGCCCCCACCGACCAGTTTCGGCGAAATACCTGGTAGATGGTGATGTTGTTGGTGAGGGGCAGGCTGTCTGAGATAATCCGAAGCGCTTCGGCGTTTTCGGTGAGCTGAGCCATGCTCAAGTCGATCCGCTTGGCGGTGCGGCCCTGAATTTTGAGCAGTCGGCGGGCGCTCTCTTGATTGATTCGGGTGAGGGATTCGATCACCTGTCGAATCCCTTCTTCCAGAAGACCCAACTGATAGGGAAGGGAACCGTCCTCGATCCGGGGGTGGTCGAACTGAATCGATTCGATGCCGCCCCTGGACCGAGGAAGCGTGATTTCAGAGAGGGTTTCGTGGAATGCCTTGACCCCGTCCCGAAGCAGGCGGATCATTTCCATCCCCCGCATCAGCGACTTTTCATAATCTCCGGCGGCCCGGGGCAGAATCTGGGCCGCGGTTTTCATGAGGTAGTCCAGGACATCCCGAATCTCCCGGGACCGGACCTCCACCCGAAAGGCGTTTCGCACCGCGGTTTCAAAATGGTTGGCTTCGTCGATGACATAGTTGGTGAACAGCCCTCCCAGGACCGGGTCCATATCCAGAAGGGCCAGTTTGTGGTGATTGGTGATGACCAGGGAGGCGGCCTGGGCCTCGGCGGTCACTACCTGGGCCGGGCATCGGGTGTGCTTGGGCGGGCACCCCGACCGGGCCGATATCTCCCCCAGAATTCGATTCAGAAACCCGCTTGGGTTGAGGTATTTTTTGACCTTTTCCCCCACCGAATCGACGTCGGCGGTTCGAAAATGAAAGGCCATGATGAGGCCGTAGAGCCAGGACAGAAGTTCCGGGCCGGTGAAGGTGTCGTCGTAGAGGCTGTCCAGCTTTTCCGCGCAGATATAGCTCGATTTTCCCTTCAGCAGGGCCACCGGAATCTCCCGGTAGTGGGGCAGGGCCGACCGGGTAAAGACCATCTCCCGCTGAAAGATCTGCTCCTGTAGGCTTTTGGTGTAGGTGGAGATCACGGCCCGGGATTGGGGGTTCTTTCGAAGAAATTCCAATACCGGGATCAGGTATCCCTGAGTCTTTCCGGTGCCGGTGCCCGCCTCGATGGTCAATACCGCGCCGGTGTTGAGGGCCTCGGCCACATGCCTGGCATATTGGATCTGTTCCGGCCGCAGTTTGAAATCCGAATCCGCCTCGGCCAATCCTTCAAACAGGGTGTCGATGGTAACCGGTGAAATCGGTAGAACCGGTCCGTTCCCGTTTTTTTGCCGGGAGGTCTGGCCCGCCCGTTCCAGAAACCGGCCCCAGTGATCGGTATCCTCCTCCAGGCAGGCATCGAAAAGGCCGCCAAAACAGGTTCGATATCGCCGGGCGAGATGTACGAACACCTCCCCGAAAAGGGTGCCGCTCTTTCGAAGAAAATGGCGGACGGCCGGGGCATGAGGGGCGACCGTGTCGTTGAGCCGGACCCCGCAGATGTGCCGGACCAGATCCAGGGCAAGCTCTGCGGCCTCCGGTCCGCTGAAGCGGATCTTGTCCCGCTCTTTTTCGTGAATCGACTCCCAGAGGCTCTTGAGGGTGTAGGATCTCAGGAAGGGGAGGAAAAACTCGGCCGCAAACCCGAGGTCGATGATCGGGAAATCCCCGCAGAATGCGGCCGTATCCTCGAAGCCGTCCGGGTCGTCCAGGATCATGACTACGTCGGCCGGTTGCAGAAACCGGCGCAGACGGTCCCGAACCTTCGACGGCGGGGGCGCCTCGGCCAGCTGCCTGGCGGACACCCCCGAGGCATAGTGCTCCCGGGCGCTAAGCCGGGAATATCGAATCAGAGAATCGAATGACCGGGTGGTTCCGTCCGGTTCCAGAATCTTCGCTGCGATCGCATACAGGCGGTTGTCCGCATCGGGAAGGATGCCGCAATGGCCGAAGACGAAGGCGATGCGGTCCTTCCGCTGTCCATGAGGTGTGAGCATTCGGATTTCCTATTTCTTGGCGTTTACGGCACTCTCTCTTCACTACCACCATTTGGTGCTGAAGGCAATATTCACCGATTATTTCCGGGCTTTAGAGGAGGAGAAAAAGGTTCTTCAGGCATGTTTGAAAAAAAAGATACAACCGAAAGGCCGTCGATAGTTCCGATGGTTTGGCGCCGGGGGTGGGAGGGTCTTCGGATTTAAATTTTTGGTCCAGGGGCGGTCAAATCGGGATTGCTGAGGATGACGAAAACTCCGTAACCCAGGTGCCGGTCGTCGAATTCCGGATAGCTTTCCGCGGGGATGATGGTCACGGTGAGAATCTCGGTCCCGGGGCGGTAATAACGCAGTTTTTCCGGAGTGCCGAGATTTTCGGCGCTGTGGAACTTGCCGTTGATACTGACCGCCAGGGATCCGGGGAAATCCTTCAGGGCTTCGGCCGCCGCATACCCCATGGCGGCGTCCCAGAGCGATTGAGCGCTTAACAGATTTTCAAATTTGGCCATGCTCGGATGGGAAGATTCGGTTTTCCGAGATTCGGCGGATTTTTTGGCTTCCTCCGCAGGAACGTCGAATTCGGTGGACGCCTCGGCTTGGTTTTCCGGGTCGATTCCCATGGTTTCGCCCCAGAATTCTATAAATTTTCGGCGGTATTCCGAGGATGCCGGCGGGTAGGGCAGGGGGGGCAGCCAGGATTTTGCGGGTTTTGACAGTGCAGCCAGGGATTCGGGACCCAGGCGGGAGACCCGATTGACGTAGCGCCGGGGGGCATTGGCCGCGATTACCGGAATCCCCTTTTCTTTGGCGAACTCCACCAGGGGCCGGTAATCCCGCCGGTAACGAGGCCACGGCCGGGTTCCGGCCAGAAAATGACGTTCCGTAATCAGGTCCTGAAGATATTCGTCTAGAATCACCTGCACGTCCCGTTCAAACATCTCCATAGACAGAACGATGGGACGTTCCGGGCGATTTTCCGAGACATCCCTTTCCGGGGCCAAACCGTATCGATCGTATAAGGCGGTCAGTATTTTTTTCTCCAGGTGGTGGGCGACAGGGTCTCCGTGGGCTTCACCGATGAAGACGGCGTCCACTTCAGCGGCCGCCTGGATGATATCCTCAAAGGCGGCCGGGTTTCCCTGCCGGTCGAATATGCGGTAATCCTTCGAGGTGATTTCGGGGTCGGGAGCCGGAGGGTCCGTCCGCCGCATTCGAGGTTCCATGCCGCATCCGGAAAACAGAATCGTACCCATAAAAATCAAGCCCCAGATCCATAAATCCCCCCGGTACACCTCCAAAAAACGGTCGATCATGAAAACTCCTTTTCTCTGGTTTGAATCAAAATAAGTCCCGGAACAGAGGGTGTCAACATCGCGCCGGAAAGGGTGGAGAAGGAAAGCGGGGGCCGATCGGCAGTCAGCGGCAAGCCGGAAAGGCAGGTCAGTTGGGAGAACCGGTCAGGACTTCATGAATGGCCCGGGCGAGCTGATTCATTGCCAAGGGCTTCATCAGCAATGCCGAAATCCCGATCTCCTTGGCCCGTTCCGGATTGATCCGTTCGTTGTAGCCGGTGCAGAGGATGATCGGGATGTCCGACCGAATTCGGATCACCTCCCGGGACAAGATGTCCCCGGTCATCCCGGGCATGGTCATATCGGTGATGACCAGATCGTATTCCCCGGCGTTTTCCCGGAAATCTTCCAGGGCCTGAACCGAATCGGTTCGGGCATCCACCACATATCCGAGCCGCTCCAGCATCTGCTTGCCCAGTTCCGCCAGAAGCCGTTCGTCATCCACCAGCAGGATACGCTTGTCGGCCAGGGGGGCCGGAAGCTCCGGGGAGTCCTCGTCCCGCACCCGCCGGGTCAACAAGCGGGGAAAGACGATGTCGAAACGGGTGCCGTCAGCGGGGCTGCTGAAGACCGAAATCGAGCCTTTGTGGCTCTGAACGATGCCGTGGACCACCGCCAGGCCCATGCCGGTGCCTTTCCCCACCGGTTTGGTGGTAAAATAGGGATCGAAAATCTTTTGGATCACCTCCGGCGCCATTCCGTGGCCGGTATCCCGGACGGTCAGCTTGAGATAGGCCCCGGGGGGTAGGTCATGGCCCGTGGTTTCCTCGTCCACCCCCGGTTCCCAGGGGTGAAGGGCAACCTCCATGACCCCGCCCATGTCGTCCATGGCGTGGGCCGCATTGGTGCACAGGTTCATCAGGATCTGGTGAATCTGGGTGGGATTAGACATCAGAATCAGCATTTCCGAGGGGATCCGTTCCCGAATCTCGATCGTTTTGGGCAGGGAGGCCCTCAGCATCTTGAGGCTTTCCTTGACGATCGGGTTGATGATTACCGGTTTGTGCTCCAGATCGTTCTTGTGGCTGAAGGTCAAAATCTGCTGTACCAGCTCCTTGGCCCGGTGGCTCGCCTTCAGCACCTGGTCCAGGTTGTGCGCCACCAGTTCGGTATCCTCGATGTCCTGGACCGCCATTTCACTGTAGCCGATGATCACCCCGAGGATGTTGTTGAAGTCATGGGCGATGCCGCCGGCCAGGGTGCCGATGGCCTCCATCTTCTGGGCCTGCTGCAGGTGGGCTTCCAGCTTCCGCTGCTGTGAAATGTCGCGGACAAAGCAGAGCACCGCCGGGCGTTTCTCCCAAAGAATGGGCACCGAGTTGACTTCTGCCCAGACGATATTTGCCTTTCGGTCCATAACTCGGAAGGCAAAGGTCCTTGCGGTCGTCTCTCCGCTCAAGGTTCGGAGGTGGTTTTCTCGAACCATCTCCCGATCCTCCGGATGGACCAGGTCGAAAAAGGGTTTTCGGGCCAGTTCGTCTCCGGAATACCCGCTAATCTCCTCGGCCTTTCGGTTGTGAAACCGAAGCCGGTCATCCTGTAGAATCACCACCGCATCATTGGCGTTTTCCACCAGAAGCCGGTATTTCTCCTCGGACCGCCGCAGGCTCTCCTCCGAATCCCGAAGCCGGTCGACCGTTTCCTCCAGCCGCCGGGCGGTTCGGTCCATGGCCAGTTTGCGCTCGTGCAGTTCCACGAAGATTCGAACCTTGCTGGTCAGTACCTGGGGATCGATGGGTTTAAAAAGGTAATCCACGGCCCCGGTTTCATATCCCCGAAAGACGTGCCGCTCTTCTTTGCTGATGGCGGTGACGAAAATAATCGGGATATGGCGGGTCTTCTGACGGGATCTCAGGAGTTCGGCGGTTTCAAATCCGTCCATCACCGGCATCTGGACGTCCAGCAGCACCAGGGCGAAATCATAATCGAAGGTGAGGCTCAGGGCTTCATTTCCCGATCCGGCGCTCACGATGTTGAGCCCGGGGTCTTCCAGAAGGTTTTCCAGTGCCAGAAGGTTTTCCGGTCGATCGTCTACGATGAGGATGTCGATGGTTTCATGCATAATGTTTATCCGAATAATCGATTGACCAGGGTCCCGATGGCTTCCGGCGACAGAACATGGTCCACGGCGCCGGCGGCCCGGGCCGCCTGAACCATCTGCGGGGCCCGGGCGGTTTCCGGGCTCTGTACGATGTTCAGACCGCCGTTTTTCTGAATCCGCCGTACCCCCCGGCTGCCGTCCTGGTTGGCGCCGCTGAGAAGCACGCCGATCAGGCGGGGGCCGAAGACATCTGCGGCCGTCTCAAACAGTGGATCGACGGCCGGCCGGGAGTAATTGACCCTGGGTTCGGCCGACAGCATCAGGCTTCGGTCGGTATTGATCAGCAGATGATAGTTGGGTGGGGCCATATAGACCCGTCCGGGCTGTATCATTTCCTTGTCTTCGGCCTCCTTGACCGTGATCCGGCAGCGGCGGTCCAGATAGCCGACCATATAATTGTCGGAATCCGGACTGAGATGGATCACTGTCGCTACGGCGCCCGGAAATCCGGGGGGCAGCGCCGCCAGGATGATTTCCAGGGCCTCCAGACCGCCGGCCGACCCGCCGATGACCACTGTTTCGTATTTCATTGATCTCTCCGAATGCGGTCGCCCGAATCGAAAAGCCGCTTTTTGTATATTTTTTCCGAATCCGAAACCGTTTCAAACAGATGATCGCAACCGGTAAATCGCATACTCTCTTTTTTGCCCAGGCAGAGAAAACCTCCCGGCAGCAGGCTGTCCATAAAAAGCCGAATCACCCGATGCTGTAAGTTCCGGTTGAAATAGATCAGCACATTCCGGCAGACGATCATGTGCATATCCCCGAAAACCCCGTCGGTCACCAGATTGTGGTCGGCGAACATCACCCCGTCTCTCAGGCTTGGATCGAAGAGCACCGAATCGTAATCGGCCCGGTAATAATCCGCGAAGGAATGGCGTCCCCCGGATTTCTGATAATTGCTGGTATATTCCTTCATCCTGTCGATCGGGTAGATTCCCGCTCTTGCCTGTTGAACCACCGCCGGGTGGTAGTCGGTGGCGTAGATCCGTGCTTTGTCGCTCAGCCCTTCCTCTTTGAACAGAATGGACATGGAGTAGACCTCCTCACCGGTGGCGCACCCGGCATGCCAGATTTTGATGTGCGGATGGGTTTTCAGCACCGGGACCACTTCCTGTCTCACCGCCAGATAGAATGAAGGGTCCCGAAACAGTTCCGTGACATTGATGGAAAAATCCTGAAGAAAAGTTTCAAAAAAATGCTGGTCGTGAAGAATCCGGTGCTGCATTTCCGAAATATGATTGCACCCCGATACCCGCAGGCGATGCTCGATCCGCCGTTTAACATGGATCCGAATATAGTCCCGGAAATCGTAGCCATATTTACGAAAGACCGCCTCCAGCAACAGATCAATTTCAATATCCCGGCTTTCCTGAATGTCGGCCTCCATGGTATGACCTACATCCTCAATAGAGCCATACCCGCAAAATAGAAATCAGCTTGTCCACGTTCACCGGCTTGGCCAGGTAATCATTGGCCCCGGCCTGAATGCACTTTTGCTTGTCTCCCTTCATGGCTTTGGCGGTAAGGGCGATGATGGGAAGCCGGGCAAACTGCTTCTGCTCCCGAATCCGCCCCATGGCTTCGTATCCGTCCATCTCCGGCATCATGATATCCATGATCACCAGATCGGTGTCGGGATGGGATTCCAGCATCTGAAGGCATTCCACACCGTCCCGGGCTTCCAGAAGTCGGGCGCCTCTGTCCTCCAGCACGCTTCCGATGGCAAAGACGTTTCGCATGTCGTCGTCCACGATCATGATCGTTTTGTCCTTCAGTACATCATTGGCGGGCGAAGGAGCTGAGTGGATTCCCGATCGTTCGTCATCCATTCGGGTTTGCACCCGGTGCAGAAAAAGGGTGGTTTCATCCAGCAGTCGCTCCGGTGATCGGGCCCCTTTGATGATGATGCTGTCGGCGAATTTTCTCAGTTCCGCCTCCTCTTCCCTGGAAAGGTCCCGGCCGGTATAGATAATAATGGGAATTCGGGAGATGCGCTCGTCTTTTCGAATTTTGGAAAGAAGTTCGAATCCGGACATATCCCCAAGCCCTAGATCCAGAATCACGCAGTCGTAGGTCTCCTGCTGAAGCCGATCAAAGGCTTCCGTGCCGGTGGCCGCGGAACGGGTTTCCACATCCCCGTTTCCGATCAGTTCCACAATGGATCGTTTCTGGGCCTCGTCGTCCTCCACCACCAACAGCCGCTTGACCGGGCGGGAAATCACCTGCTCGATGCGGGCGAAGGCCTCCTCCATCATTTCCATGCTCACCGGTTTGGTCAAAAACCCGATCGCACCCATCCGCAGGGCGTCCAGGGGACGATCCGAAACCGACACGAAGTGGACCGGAATGGGCCGGGTCTTGGGATTTTCTTTGAGGCGGGCCATCACGCTCCATCCGTCGATGCCCGGCAGGCCGATGTCCAGAATAACGGCGTCCGGGGTGAAGAAATCGGCGAAGTGCAGGCCGGTTTCTCCGTCTTCGGCGATCAGCACCTTAAAACCCCGTTCCCGGCCCAGGTCCAGAAGAATCCGGCAGAAATTGGGATCATCCTCTATAATGAGAAGTATTTTATCATTCTCGCGAAGGGTTCGACGATCATCTTTGATAAAAGACGGTTCCTCGACATCCGCTTCTTTGGAAGGATTGGCCGCCGGCGGAGATTTTACCGGAAAATCGACCGGCCCGGAGATCGGCCTGTCCGCCTTCTGGTTTTCCAAAGCGCGGGTCGGATCTTCCGGCAGAAAAAAGGTAAAGGTGCTCCCTTTCCCGGGGGTGCTCTCCACCTGAATTTCCCCTCCGAGAAATCGGGCGAATTCTTTGGATATGGACAGCCCCAGCCCGGTGCCGCCGTATTTTCGGCTGGTGGTGCCGTCGGCCTGTTGAAAGGCGTTGAAAATCATTTCCTGCTTGTCCGGCGGAATCCCGATGCCGGTGTCTGAAACCGCCAGGGCCAAGGCCTGGTCCGGTTCAAAATCCGGATTCATGAATCGGGTATTCGGCGTCGGCCGTCGAATATCGACCCGAACGGACCCGGTTTCGGTGAATTTGAAGGCATTGGAAAGGAGGTTCTTCATCACCTGCCAGACCCGCTTGCCGTCGGTCTGAAGATAATCGGGGACCTTTCGGCCCGTCTCGATGTCGAAGCTCAGGTTCCGCTGCCGGGCCATGGGCTCAAAGGTTCGCCGGATATCCTCGGTCAGTTCCGCCAGGCTCATCTCCTCGACCATGATTTCCAGTTTTCCAGCCTCGACCTTGGAAAGATCCAGAATTTCATTGATGAGCGACAGCAAATCCGACCCTGAGGAATGGATGGTCTGGGCGAATTCCATCTGTTTGTCGGAAAGATTGTCTTCCTTGTTCTGGGAAAGCAACTGGGAAAGGATCAGAATGCTGTTGAGGGGGGTGCGAAGCTCATGGGAGATATTGGCCATGAATTCGGATTTGTACCGACTGGCGATCTCCAGGTCCCGAGCCTTGCGCTCGTTCTCCTCATGGGCCTCCTTCAGGGCCAGATTTTTTTGGCGGATATCGTCCCGCTGTTTCTCCAGGGCTTTGGTCCGTTCCTCCAGTTCCTCGTTGGTAACCCGAAGCTCTTCCTGTTGGGCCTGAAGATTGGATTCCGAGGCCCGAAGTGCCCGGGTCTGGGCTTCCAGTTCTTCATTGGTTTGCCGCACCTCTTCCTGTTGAATCCGCAGCTTTTCAGCCTGGCTTTGGGTCTGATCCAGGAGTTTTTTCATCTGAGACCGGGAAAGGGCGGTATTGACCGCCACCCCGATGTGTTTGACGGCGGTTTCCAGAAATTCCATCTCCAGGAGGGAAAAATCGTGAAAGGCGGCCACCTCCACAACCCCCCTGATCTGGTCCTCGAACAGGAAAGGCACCACTGCGATATTGCGGGGGGTGCCGGCCCCGAGCCCCGAATCGATTTGAATATAATCGGCCGGCACCCGGGTGACCAGAATGGATTCTTTTTCCAGGGCCGCCTGGCCTACCAGGCCTTCACCGAAGGCGAACCGGTCGGCGATTCCTTTCCTGCGGGTCAGGGCGTAGGCGGCGGTAAGCTCCATGGCTCGATCCCCGTTGTGGGCCACGTAAAAGGCGCCCGCGAATCCGTTGACGTATTTGCACAGAAAGGTGATGATCGATTTCGAGAGTTCGGGGATATTGGCTTCCCCCCGCATGAGATGCCCGAGTTCCGCCTCGCCGGAGCGGAGCCAGTTCCGGTGTTCGGCCTTCTGCCGAAGCCGGGTGGCTTCGCTGATATCCTGAATGATTTGAACATGGCCGGTTTTGCTCCCCTTGGAATCGTGCAGCCAGGCGGTATCCACCTGATAATGGCGGTCGGTCAGGGAATGGTGAAAGGTATAGGAGGTGTTTCCCCCTTTTAGGCGCTGAATGCTGTATTCGGTATCCCAGACATCGGAATGGGGACCGGAACAGTGTTCTCCGTAGACGGCGGACCGGCGAACCCCCAGCATGGACTCGGCGGCCCGGTTGATGAAGGTCCACCGCAGGTTGAGATCGGTGACCAGGATGGGGAAGGGGATCGCATCCAGCATCCCCTCGTACCAGAACATTTTATCGATGACGATGTCGAAGGCCCGGTTGATGTGATCGGCTGCGATGCCGAATTCATCCCCGGCTTTGATATCGAATCTTCGTTCGAAATCCCCCTCGGCCAGAGAAGTGCTCACCTCCACCAGGTTCTGAAGAGGCTTGACGATATGACGGGTCAGGGAGTAAATCACCAGAATCAGGGTCAGGATCGACAGCACCCCGATAATCAACAGCCAATGGCTCAGATGGCGGCCCTGGAGCAGGAAAGTCCCGGGCAGAAAGCAGGCCACCACCAGCAGCAGAAGCCCCACCGGCCACAACAGTTTATCTTTGATGTTGTAATCCTTAAGCATGATCTATCTCGGGTGAAGCGGATTCAGTTTCAAATGGCGCAGCATCTCCGGTTCCAGGGGAAAAATCCAGATCTTTTCATATTTGGCGAATCCCTTGGGATTGTAATAGAGAAAATAGAATCGCAGCCGGAAGCCGTCGACCTCATAGGCTTCGTAGCCGTGGATCTTGGATTCATCCGGGTTTAGAAGCCGAGCCCCGATTTTTTCCAGGTAATCCTGAATGCGGTGATAAAAAAGCTGGTTCATTCGTATATCGAACCGGCTTCGCTCCAGTTTTTCCAGATTGGAATAGATGTTCTGGTATAGGGTAAAATCATCGATGATCGACCGGGTCTCCGGATTCAATTTTCCGTAATCCTCGGATACGGAAATGAGTCGGCTGATCTTGGGGAACCGGTCGACCGCGTTCTGGAAATACATCTGGTTGTGAAGCTTGAGTTCGTGAATGGATATATGCTCCAGCCTCGCGGCCAGATTGACCGATTCCCCGGTCACCGTGAAATCCCTCACGAATTCATTGCCCAGATTGGACCGCAGGATCTGGTCGCCGTAGGAGACCCCGCTTCGCAGCCCCAAACGGGTGTCTTCGATCCCCTCCTGATGAATCAGGTTGAACAGGATTCGACACAGATCGAAGATGGCGAAGAAATTGTTCAAGGCCGCCCGGTCCGTGTCTTCCGCATCGGACGATTCCCGAGGGTTCAGGAATACGCACATGACGTTATCGCCCATGAACTTGTCGATTCGCCCGTGGTAGTATTTACTGATCAGTTTGGTGTTTTCAAAAAACGGCTGCTGAATTTTATTGAGATAGAAGCTCTTGCCGTGGGTGGTGAGAAATTCGGTGCTGGCCCGCATGTCGGAAAAACTGATGGCGCCGCTTTCGGTGCGATCCGACACCCCGAACCGAAGCACGTCCTCGAATTTTTCCCATTCTCTCTCCCGGACGCTTCGTTCCTGGCCCTGGACCAGCTTGACCGACCGGCTCAGGCAGCGATCCCGGTATTCCTGTTTCAAGAACTTGAATATCTGATCGAACTCATCATTGGCGATTTTTCCTTCCAATTGCAGAAAATGGCCGGGGGCCCCGGTGAACCGTTTGATCAGGACGGTTTCTTCCTGGTCGAAGTCGGGGACGATCAGGTTCAGATACGGGTCGATCCTGTACCGGCCGAGATAGAGAATCTCATCCGGAAAGAGGCTCGACAAAGAACTGTCCAGGGCGTAAAGCCACAACAGGCTGGTGGGATAATCGGCATGGTAGAAATACCGTTCGATCCAATTCATGTAGTTCCGGATCAGGCCGGGGTCGCTGATGGGAATGAACAGGCAGGTGAGATCTTCTAAAGGGCTGGAGTGAAAATAGATCCGCAGCAGCATATCGAACATTTCCAGGTCCGGGTCGGCGGATTCCGGCTCGGCCATCTGGTCCGGCATCAGGTTTTTGATGAACCGCCACAGACAGAGATTTTCCGCTCCGTCCCGGTAATGGCTCAGGATATGCCGGAACAGGCGGTGATTGACCACCCCGTAAAAATCCGGGGAATCGGGGATCACCGGCCCTGAAATCCGCCTGAAAGCGTCGCCCAGGAGCGATTCCGCATCCTCGGCGGCCGGGGCTGAGTCCAAAGACCTCAGGCAGGCCTGAACGGCGGCCTTGTGGAAGGAAATCGGGGTGCCTGTTTGCATCTGTGGGTCCATGGACCTATCCTTTCGAGTGAAATGCCAGGGGTTTCGATGGTTCGTCATCCGGTCCGGTTTCCGCTGAACTCAGGGACGGCTTAGAGGATGCCAAAAAAAGGGACATTCGTCAATTCTCCAAAGGCGCAGTCGGTTTTTCGGGAAATCCGACCCGTGGGAATGGACCCGATGCCAGCCACTGCTCCACCCGCGCTTCAAAATCCGCTTTTTCCCGGGGGGTGAGGCCTCGGGGGTCGAATCGGCACCGGTAATGAAGGGAGACCAGGCCGAAAAGGGGTGCAAGCGAATCCGGGTCGGGAATTTCCCTGTTCAGCCGATTCAGCCAGGTTCGTACCGGTTCTCCCGGGGTTCGGGTCCACCCCAGCCCGGAGAGCCGTTCCTCGATTCGATAAAAAGGCGAATCCCGGCCCGGGGATGCCCGCCGGACGGCAAGCGACCCCGGCCGCAAGGGTGTTCGGTGAAGCCGTTTTTTTCGAAACAGGCGAACCGCCATGAACAGGATCACCGCAATCCCCGGATAAATGAGGTGGCGGGAAGCATCGCCCCGGCTTTCCCGCCACCTCCATCGGGAAAACCGAAATTGAAGCCAGGAAAAAAAATCGCTCAGGGGCTGCCAGAAAGGGGCGGTCCCCGCTTCCATTCCCGCCCAGCCCGAGGGGGTGACATCCACATCCCGCCAGGACCCGTCGATATAGGCCAGGGCCCAGGCATGGGCATGCCGGCTGCGGACCACCAGCCAGGCCCCGAAGGGGCTTTCTTCATGAACGGAAAAGCCCACCGCATACCGGGCCGGTATCCCCGCCGATCGAAGCAGCAGCACCGCCGCCGTGGCGAAGTATTCGCAGTGGCCGGCCCGGGACCGCTTCAGAAAATCGCTCAACGGGGGTTCTCCCCGGCGGACCTCCAGATCCAGGGTATAGGCGAATCGTTCCTGGAAAAACGCCTCCAGCCGGTTCGGCACGGACGAAATCGACAGCCCGTAAAGACCGGCCTCTCGTCCGATGTCGGCGATCACTTCGGAGGCGGTTTTCGGAATGGAGAGGTCTTTGGCTTCGGGGCGGCTGTCGAGCGGTGTTGCGGCCCCGAACCGAACTGTATAGTCGGTCAAACCGGGTCCGCCTTCCACCCGGACCGCACCGTAGGGGTTCCGGTCGATTTCCAGAACCGGAAGGGATTCCACCTGAAACGCCCCGGTGGGAAGCTTGAGCATGGCCCGGCCGCCGGACAGCGGGGCCAGAACCCGCAGGCTGTGAGGGTCGAGGCCCGGGGTTCCCAACCGCCAGGAATGCGAGGTGTTTCCGGACGGAACCGGCGAAAAATCCGCGGGGTGGGCATACCACTTGGTGTTTCGGTAGTGGTTGTAGCTTGCCTCCCGAAGCAAAAAAGGACCCGCCGACCCGGGTTCGGGAACCACCCGAAACAGAATCCGATTGGAAGGCTTGAGGGCTCCGATATAGCCTAGGGCGGTGATGCTGCGGTAGGGGTCCACCTCTCTTTGCAGGTCGAAAAACCACTCCACCCCCTTTCTTTCCACCAGCTCTTGCAGCCGATGAAGGCCGAGGTGCCCGGCGTAACCGCCGTGAAAGGCGACCACCAGAAGGAATGACCAGAGGACCGGGGAGGACCCTTTTCTGCGGATCGGCCAGAGGGCCCAGGCGGCCAGGATCATGAGACCGATGTAAAACCCGGGTTCCCTCAGGTTGGCGAAGCTGGCCGCGAGAATGCAAAGGGCCAGGTAGGGATGGTTGAGGTTGACCTCGGAAAAGGTGGTGCGGTTTCCGTTTTTCTGTTGGCGCCGGAAGAAAAGGGAAATGGCACGTACATCGATTTTTTCAGCCGTGCTGTAATTCTGGACCAGAAGAAGCGGAAAAAAGGCGACCGGAAGCCATTGGATCAGCTCGAAAATGATATAGAGGGATCGTCGGGAGGCATACAGGTATACGATGACCGCGACCACCAGAAGGGCACACAGGTCCGACACCCGGCTGAAATCGGTCGAGGAAAAATCCCATCTGAAAGGAAGCCAGCGGGCGCATTCGAGCATCAGCGCCATGGGCAGGGCCGCGGCCCAGAGATCGGTCTGCCATCCCCAGAAGATCAGCCCGGCGCTCAGAAGGAAGGGGGGCATCCGCTTCATAGCCGGGCCAGCCCTTCTCCGATTTTTCCGGTCTCCAGACGATGAAAAAACTCGGGGGCGTCCGCCATGGGGCCGAGGTCCCCTGTATCCGAATCAGAGGCTTCCGCATCCGAAACCACCAGCACCAGCACCGGAATTCCGATTCGGCGCAAACCGCCGATCATGTCCCGTCGGTCCTGGTTCCAGGAAAGGAGTACACAGATGCACCCGCTCAGGGCCGGGGCCCGTTCGGTCACCAGAGCGGTCAGGGTCTGAAAAGACCGGTCGCGGCAGGGTTTCACCGAGGCCAGAATCTCCAGGGTATGGTTCACCTCGCCCAGGCTTCGGCCGGTGGTGAAGCAAAAGGCCCGGGGGCCGATGAACATCAGGTCCAGAAGCGATTCCTGGGTACCCACGGTAAAGGCGAAGGATGCGGCCACCGATACCGCCGCTTCAAATCGGTGGCTGAAAAGGGCCTCCTGAAAGGTATCCAGGATCAGGGCATGCCGGACATAGAATTCCGACTGGTATTCCTTGACGACCGGCCGGCCGGTTTTGGCCCAGCTTTTCCAGTGAATCCGGCGCAGGGGGTCTCCCGGGCGATAATCCCGAAGCGAAATAAATTCCTCGGAATCCCCCACCGAAGAAGTGAGCGCCACCCCACCGGACTGGTATTTTCGGGTTCCCGGAAGCCGAATCGGGGGCAGCGAATACCGGCGGGGAAGCACCATCAAGGGCTGGGGCAGGGAAAGGGAGACCATTCCGAGAAACAGCCCCAGGGGATCGGGTCGTCCGATAGAGAGGCCGGTGAAACGGTGCACTCCGCGCCGGGAAGGAATCGATTCCACATGGACCGTGGTCCGCCCCCCGGCGGGAATCGGATCTACCGGATGGGACCGGATAGGGGTTCTCTGGATTTCAGAGATCAGCCAGGTCCACCGATAATATCCCAGGAAACGATCGATTCGGTTTCGCCGAGCCTCGCCCGGTTCGGGATTCTGAATGAAGGTCTGGAAATCGGGCCGGGGATCCTCGATGTCTTCGAACAGGAGCAGGTTCGACAAGGGCTTGGCGCCGGTGTTGCGGATCACCACCCGGTAGTTCAGGGGCATGCCCACGGTTCCGAATTCGGGCAATATCCGTTCCGCTTGAAATCGCCCTCGAAACAAGAGCCCTGCGGCAACCGCCAGGGTCACCAGGCAAGCCAACAGGGTAAAGATCTGATGGGCCAGGGACCGCCGGGTATCCAGCCCCAGAAAGGCTGAAAAGAAGAGACCGACCACCACCAGCAATCCGGCCGGGGTACACCGCCGGCCCATCCATCGGGTAACGCTGAAAAAGACCCGAAATGTGTGATACAGGCTCCGTTTAATGATCATGGCTGAGCTGACTATGAGAATGCAATCGCATCCCGGTTACGCCGGGACCGGTAAGGTTCTCATGATCTCTTCGACGATTTCTGCGGCGGTGACCCCGGAAAACCTGGCCTGGGGATCGATGACCATGCGATGGGCGATGACCGATACCGCCATCTCCTGAATAAACTCCGGGGCGACGTAATCGATGCCCTCGAACAGAGCCAGGGCTTGGGCGGTCTTCATCAGGGCCAGGGAAGCCCGCGGACTTGCCCCCAGTGCCACCCCTTTCGCCGTGCGTGTGGACCGGACGATGTCCACGATATACCGCTTGAGTTCTTCGGTGATTCGAATATCTCCGGCCTGTTTCTTGAGGGCAAGGACGTCCGCCACGGTGGCGCAGGGACGGACCGTCTCCAGGGGATGGGTTGCCCGGTGGTCGGATAGAATCTCCACTTCCTGATCCGGGGTCACATAACCGAGATGAAACTGAACCGTAAACCGGTCCATCTGGGCCTCTGGCAGCGGATAGGTGCCCCGGGATTCCACAGGATTCTGTGTGGCGATCACAAAAAAAAGATCCGCCAGCGGATGCCGTTTGCCGTCGATGGAGACCTGGTATTCGGCCATCGCTTCCAGAAGGGCGGATTGGGTCCTCGGCGAGGCCCGGTTGATTTCGTCGGCCAGAAGGATGTTGGTAAAAATGGGGCCCTCATGAAAATGAAATGCCTTCAGGTTCTGGTCGTAAATGGACACCCCGAGGATGTCCGAGGGAAGCAGGTCCGGGGTAAACTGAATCCGTTTGTAACCGGAATCCACGGACATCGCCAGGGTTTTGGCCAGGGTGGTTTTCCCGGTTCCGGGGTAGTCGTCCAGCAGCACATGTCCGCCCCCGGCCAGGGCCGCCAGAAGCAGACGGATGGCGCCGGTCTGGCCGCGAATCACCGTTTCGATGTTCCGCTGAATACGAAGATAAACCTCCCGGCCGTAATGTTCAGGCATGGTCGATGTCTTGCCGCAATTTATGAAGCTCCGCTGAAAACGCCTTCCGGGGCTTCCGCCGCTTTCCGGGTGTTTCCGGTGCGGTTTGAATAGACGATCAGGGATTTCATTTGTTCATATGCCTCGGTGTAAGTCGCCCGCCTGAAGGCCGGACAGAAAAAAGGAAAAAAAGCTCGATTCGCAGCCGATAGATGAAGGCAAACTACAATAGGCCCTGAATTAAATCAAATAAAAATTCACCTGCTTCGCCGGGTTCAACCGTGGATTTGCGGGCGATGATCTATGGAACCGACATTCCCGATGTGAACAGGTTGACTTTTAGAATAGTCCTTTATTGGTTTTGTGGTGGCAAATATTGGTCAATTTTGACCCGGAAATCTACCAAAAATTGGTTATTCACGATTTTGGAATGATTGTTTTTGAGATCTCTATGAGATTTTTTTTATTTCATTCTTGAGTATAAGAACCTAAATGTACTGATTAAATTTATTTGGTGTTCTTTTTTCAATGTTATTTTTCATCTGTTTTATCCGATATGGGTTGCCATTCTCTACGTCTGGCCTATGTTTTGCTAGTCACCCCAAAAGGAAAATTATTATTAGGTTGGTTTCGCGGCCCGCGAACTGAAAAACGGCTGAAGCGATTTTTTCGTTCAGTGCCGAATCAAAAGGAGGAGAGAAGGAAATGTATTTTTTATCATTCAAAGGACTGAGAGTTGCTGAAAAAGTCCCCCAACAGGTGATTCACTGTCTGGCTGTAACGCTGCTGGCCATGATGCTCGGGATGTTGTCGGCCTCTCTCGCCCAGGCCGATCCCCAAGAAGGCGTTTCCATCCACGCGCACGAGTCTGAAAAAACCGAATTGTTGGCTGAAAACGAATCCGAAGGGCGGTATATGGAGATCATTCTGGAGGCGGCTGAACGCTACGGCGTAGACCCGGCCCTGATTACCGCCGTCATCAAGGCCGAATCCGAGTTCAACCCCCGGGCCGTATCCCATCGCGGGGCCAGGGGATTGATGCAGTTGATGCCCGCGACCGCCAGAGCCCTCGGGGTCAAAAACAGCTTCAATCCCGAGCACAATATTCACGGCGGAACCAAATACATGAAACAGCTCCTGGATCAATTCGACGGCAAGGTCAAGTTTGCTTTGGCCGCCTACAATGCGGGAAGCCGAAAGGTCCGCAAATACCAGGGGGTTCCGCCCTACAAGGTGACTCGAAGTTATATCCGCAAGGTGTTTTCCTATTATGAAGACTACAAGCGGATGATGGAGGGATACCCGAACCGAAGCTGACGACCGGACCTAATCCGAGGCTCCGCGACCCGGCAGGTTCCGCCGAACCCTGGAAATGCAGGCGCTGCATTTTTCAGGGTCGGTTTCTTCGGAATCGCTGAGGCAGAATTTTTCAAGCAAGTCTTCCCCGCCGCGCGGACAGATTTGAATAAAATCGACAAAACGGATGATCCGGTCCATGATCATGGGCGAAACGGCATGCTCCATTTTGCAGGCCGAGGTATCGGCCTCCGGCTCATCCACCCCCAGAATTTCCGTGAAAAAGCGCTTCAGAGCATCATGACGTCGGACTATGTCTTCAGCATAGTCCATCCCTTTTCGGGTAAGGGTGATCACGTCATAGGGCGCGTAATTGAGAAAGCCTTTTTCGGAGAGAGACCGCAGGGCGCCGGTCACCGATGAGTTGTTGACCTTCATGCGAAGGGCGATATCTTTGGTTCGCGCCGCCTGTTTTTCGATCTGGATGTGGTAGATGGCCTGAAGGTAGTCTTCCATGCTGGCGCTGAGCTGTTCAGCCGCTTCCATCAAATCTCCTTATTTTGGGGAAAATCGCTCATGATCCGATCATTTGTCCGGCCTGATAGACGGCCACCGAAAGGGAGAACGCCAGAATCGTCGTATACACCATGCTGAAAAGTGCCCATTTCCAGGTCGATTCGCGGGACATCGCCACCACCGTCACGAAACAGGGGGCATACAGCATGACGAAGATGATCAGGCTCACCGCCCGCAACCGATTCCAGTGGGGGTCTTTTTGAAGCCGTCTGCTCAGCCCTTCAGTGGCTTCCACATCCACCGCGCCCAGCGAGTAAACCGTTCCCAGTGTGGAGACGATGACCTCCTTGGCCGCGAATCCGCCCACCAGGGCCACATTGACCCGCCAGTCGAACCCGGCCCATCGGGTGATCGACTCGAGGCCGGCGCCGATTCGGCCGGCAAATGAGTTTTTGAGAGCGGCTTCCGCAGCCCGGTTTTCCAGCCGGGTGATTTCCGTCTGCAACGGCGCCTGATCCGGTTCTTCAACCGAATCCAGGCGGATTTGAATGGCCTCCCGCTGTTCCCGAATCGCATCTGTCTTTTCCCGGGGAAGGGTGGGAAAGGTCATGGCGGCCCAGATCAGAATGGAGATCGCCAGGATAACGGTGCCGGCCTTTTTGATATACTGCCAGGCCCGCTCCCAGGTATGAATGCAGACGCCCTTCAGGGTGGGCAGCCGGTAAGGGGGAAGCTCCATCACGAACGGGGTCGCCTCCCCTCGGATGACGGTGCTCCGAAGCACCCAGGAGACCAGGAGGGCGGTGACCCAGGACCCGAGGGTGATCCAAAACAGGAGCTGAGCCGCGGCATCCTCGAAAAAGGCCGCGCCCAAGAGGAGAAATACCGGCACCTTGGCCCCGCAGGGCATAAAAGGCAGGGTCAGAAGGGTGGCCAGTTTCTCTTTGGGGCTTCTCAGGGTGCGGGTGCCCATGACCCCGGGCACGGCGCATCCGCCCGGAATACCGCCGGAGACGATAAACGGCATGACCGAGCAGCCGTGAAGCCCGAAGATGCGCAGCACCCGGTCCATCATATAGGCCATTCGGGCCATGTACCCCGAATCCTCAAGGAAGGAAATCCCTAAAAACATGATCATGATCAGCGGCACAAATCCCAGCACACCGCCGACCCCGCCGATGATGCCGTCGACGATCATGGACCTGAGCAGGCCCTCCGGAAGAAACTCCGCCGCGGCGCCGCCCAGCCATGCAAAAAAAGATTCCACCCATCCCATGGGGATATCGCCGACGCTGAAGGTCACCAGAAACATCCCGTACAGGACCCCGAGCATCAAGGCCGGCCCCAGAATGCGGTGGGTCAGGACCCGGTCGATCTTGTCGGAGACCGCGATCCGGTCCCGCTGATCCTTCACCGTGGTGACGACCTGCTTGGTCACGGAGGCGATGAATCCGTACCGGTAATCGGCGATGATCGCTTCCGGGGTGGTGTCTAAAGTCGCCCGGCAGTGCTTTTTGGTTTTTTGGACGATTTCGAAGAGTTTTCGGCCGACTCCACCGACCGTTTCCGCAAGGTTTCGGATTTGGATATCCCCTTCCAGGAATTTAAGGGCCAGCCAGCGGGCCGGATAGAGATCGGTCAGAAATTTCTCCTGTTCAATCAGCGCGGCCATATCCAACAGGGCCGGGTCGAGATCGGGGCCATAGGAAATGGTCAGCGGTTTCCAGGACCCTTCGCGCACTTGGGCATAGGTGACCGCCTCTTCCAGAAGCCGGGTTTTTCCCACCCCGGCCCGGGCCACCGTTTCCACGACCGGCATATCCAGCAGCCGGGACAGTTTTCGGGTGTCAATGCCCTTGCCGCTTTTTCGCACCTCATCCATCATATTGAGGGCAAGGACCAAGGGAATCCCCAATTCCATGAACTGCACCCCCAGGTAGAGATTTCGGTCCAGACTGTTGGCATCCACAATGTCGATGACCACCTGCGGGCGTTCCTTGACCAGGTAATCCCGGGCCACCAGCTCTTCCTGGGAGTAGGCCGTGAGGGAATAGGTTCCGGGCAGGTCGACGACATTGAGTTTGAGGCCGTTGTGGGTGACAAATCCGACCCGCTTTTCCACGGTGACCCCCGGGTAATTCCCCACGCTCTGGCGGGACCCGGTCAGGGCGTTGAACATGGTGGTCTTGCCTGCATTGGGATTGCCGGCCAGGGCGATATTCAGCATCTGAGTCATGTCATTCCCCCGGAAGCTCCACCATAATGAAATCGGCCTCGTTGTTGCGCAGGGAAAGGGTAAAATCCCGAAGCCGCAGTGCAACGGGATCTTTCAAGGGGGCCCGGCCCAGCACCATGATTTCGGTGTTGGGCACCAATCCCATATCGCGAATTCTTCGGCCGAGTTCACCCTCGGCCTTGACCGATTTGATGATTCCCTTCTGATTCACGCCCATCTGCCGTAAACACATCTGTCTTTCCATGCTGCAAAACCTCGATCCTCTTTTTTTTGTAAATCCAAAGCGGAGATTGCCGCCAGAACCGGAAACGCACTTGTACTCTCAAATCAGAGGTTTGTCAAACAATATTTGTTGTTCCGAAAAACGGTCGGGGCGGCGGTAAATCAGGCGGCGGCTGCCTTATACTTTTGTGCATGTTTTTTTCAGGAGATGCATTCAATTAGCATTTGTTCTCTCAACCCCTTCCGTGATAAAAAGACACCAGGAACGGAAGGGCGACGGCAGCCCCGAATGATCCGGAAACGATGTTGTTCCTTTTTCAATCAGAGCACCCCGCCAATCCGGGTGTTCCTTGGCGGAGCGAGAGATTTTCCACCCGAGGTGGAGCCAAATAGATCATGAACGAAACAACGACCCAGTCGACCACACGATGGCACCTTCTGCCGATCCTTCTGGTCTGCGCCGGGGTCCTGACGGTGTGGATCACCGCCTTTGCCGCTTCCAAGGTCCTGGGGACCCAGCAATGGATTTTCTACGGCGCCGGCCTGTCCGCCCTGGCGGGCGCATGGGGATTCCGGCGCCAGGTCAGTGCAGTCGCCGCGCAATTGGAAGCGGACCAGGAGATCTTCACAAAGAGAAGAGAGGAGCTGAAGGCGGAACAGGGCCGCATGGCCGACCTGAAAAAGGAGGTCGACCAAGAGATCGAGAAACGCACCCTGGTGCTTCAGAAGAAAGAGGCGGAACTCTCCCGAAAACTGATGACTTTCCATGAATGGATGGAATTTCCCCGGGGCATCGATGACGGCGAAGCCGCTTTCCAGGATATTTCCTTTACGGCCCTTCATCAACAGGACCGGGAGGCCCAGGACCTGATCCGCAAAAGGACCGAGGCCATTTTCGAAAAGATTCGACGGCAGGAATACCGCAAAGACGGAGACATTCAGCGGGAGGCCATTGTTCGGGATGTTCTGGAATTGAGCGAATCGGTGGCCCGAATCTATAACCCGGAGTCCAAAAACCCGCTGCTGGAAACCAATGTCGAGCAGCTGCTTCGGGCGGTCAACCGGGTGGCCTTGCAGCTTCTGGTGCTCCTGGAACAGTTCCCCATCGATTTCAAGTCCTACAACATTCAGACCATCTATGAAACGGTCCAGACCGGGGTCAAGGTCTACAACGTATATAAAACCGCGGTTCCTTACTGGACCTTTCTGCGTCCCGCCTACTACCTGGGACGGTTTACGTTAGGCTCCAATCCTCTGATCCTGGGGGCCTGGTGGGCCATGGGGGAAATTGCCAAAGGCGGAGCCAAAAAGCTGTCTTCCCATCTGGTCAGCCGGTATGCCCTGAGTCTGCTGTATGATACCATGTTCATTATCGGCGGCGAGGCGGCCGGCATTTTCGGGGGTGATTTCCGGCATCGCGACCCCAACTGGATCTACGGGGCCGAGTTGACGGAGCTGATTCGACGTCACCCCCTCAACCAGGAAATCCTTCAGAACGGGCTCAAAGAGGTGGGGCGCCTGCGGCTGCGGTGCGAATACGACCGCATTTTTTTGTACCATTGCCTGGCGGCCCATAAAAGCGCCGCCCCCGATCGGTTCAACTGCCGACCCTTTTTGACCGACCCGGAACGTCGAACCATCGCTGAACGGTTGGAGCGGTTTTTGGAACAGTACATGGAAACAGAGGAGGACGCTCTTCAGTCCTGGAAGGCCGAAACCGAAGAGCGGCTGGGGGTGAAGGTTTTGTCGGGCGCCCGGACCGATACCCGGTCCACTCAGGAAAAGGCCGAAGACGGGCTGCGATCCCTGGCCGGTTTTCTGCTGGATGTTAAAAAGCGTCGGGTGGAAGACCTGCCCGAATTGCTGACCCAGACCCGAATGATTTCCCACCTCGAAGAGAAGACCCGCCGGGATCGAATCCTGGCCTTCATGGCGGAACCGCCCATGATTTTCGATTATCCCGATTTCGAACCCTCGGACTCGCTGCTGGATGACTACCTTCACGACCTGATCGAACTGGGGGTGCGGGTGTTTCCTCATGATCGGCCGGGAGAGGACGTGGTCGAAGGGGCGGCGCTCTATTTTCGGGTGAAGGATTTGGCGGCTTTTCGAAAAAAAATTGATTTCATGTACACCGATGTGGTGGCAAAAACCCTACGGGCCGACTCTCCCGAAAAGCGGATCAAGCCCGAGGTGATCCGCCGGTTGCTGGAGGTGCTGGGCCCGGAGGAATCCCTTCGGTTTGTATACCGAAATCCGAAAATCGAAACCTCCGGCGAGACAGAAACACCCTGGTATGAATTCAGCAAACCGGACCTTTGGCTGCTGGGAACCGACGCCCGGGTGCTGGTCTTGCGGATCTCCAAAGCCGAGGGCGCCGAACCGGTTCTGATCTGGGAGGGAAAGGCCGAAGGGAACAAAGCGGTTTCAGGTGAATATGTCGACACCCGTTTCGGCGGCGAGTGCCGACTTCGGGGCGGCCGATGGCTGCCGGCGGCGAAAGAGAAAGCCCCGAAGCCGCCCGAGCTGATGCTTTCGGGACCCACCCTGGGACGCCGGGAAACCTATTTTAAGCCCTTACTGGATTTTTGCTCTAAACCGTGATTCGATGCGAGGAAAAGCCTGATGTTTAAAACAGACCGCCGCTTCTGGAAAAGGGCGTCGCTACAATCCGAATACGACGCGGTCATTATCGGGGGCGGCGTTCACGGCCTCTCCGCCGCCTTTTTTCTGGCCCGGAATCACGGCATGAAAAATGTGGCTGTCTTAGAAAAACGATACATCGGATACGGCGGATCGGGTCGCAACACCGCCATCGTCCGGGCCAATCAGCGCACCCCGGAAACCATTCCCCTGTATGCCGAAGGATTGAGCCTCTGGCCCCGGCTTATTTCGGAGCTCAATGTCAACCTTCTGTTTTTCAAGTGCGGAGTGCTCACCCTGGCCCAAAGCGAAGCGGACCTGGCGGAATTGCGGCTTTCGGCGGCCTCGGGGAAATTTCTGGGGACCGAAAGCCGCATCCTCGATTCCCGGTCCTGCCGGGAACTGGCGCCGGCTCTGGATATCTCGGACCGCCCCCGACACCCGATTGTCGGGGGCATGTTCCACCCGCCGGGCGGCACCCTTCGGCATGACGCCGTGGTGTGGGGATTGGCCAAGGGCGCATCCCGCCGGGGGGTTCATATTCACCAGAATACCGAAGTCAGCGGAATCCGAATTCAGGGGGGGGCTGTGAAATCGGTTGAGACCTCCCGAGGGACGATCCAAACTTCCCGGGTCTTGGTGGCCGCCGGGGCCTGGTCCGCCGAAATCGCCGAAATGGTCGGTATTCGTCTTCCGGTGCGGATAATGACCGCCCCGGCTCTGGTGACCCACCCTCTGAAACCGTTTCTGGATCATGTGGTTTCCGCGGGGGCCTACCCCTGCTACACCAACCAGACCCTCAAAGGAGAGGTGGTCGCCTGCGGTCCCATGGTTGAATGCCCCCGGGTTTCCGTACGAGCCCCCGCCGAACCGCTTCAGCGACTGTCGTGGGCTTTAACGGAACTGCTCCCCTGCCTGACCGGGGTGAAAATGATGCGGGCCTGGGCCGGACCGGTGGACCTGACCCCGGATATGGCGCCGATCATCGACGGAGATTCTGAGATTACAGGTTTTTTTCTGGATTGCGGGTGGGGGGATTTCGGATTCAAATCGGGACTGGTGGTGGGAAAATACATGGCGCAATTCATGGCCGAGGGGAAAAAGCCGGCGAAAATAAGACCTTTTTCCCTGAGGCGATTTCAGGATTATCGGCTTCTGGGGGAGGCTTCCACACCCCATGGCTACCCTCCTGCGGAATAATGAGAACGGGTTCCCCAAAATGAAACGACGATACCGAAACCGAATCGCCGATTTAGACTCCCTGCGGCCCACCCTGCGGATCGACCCGTCCCGACGAATTTCATTTCGCTTCGGCATGCGGCCGGTGAAGGGGTTCTGGGGAGATTCCGTGGCCACCGCCCTCTATGGGCACGGGGTGCGGATTTTCTCCCGAAGCCTCAAGTTCCGCCGTCCCAGAGGGCTTTGCAGTCTCAACGGCGAATCCGCTAATTGCCTGATGGAGATCGACGGCCGCCCCAACGAGACGGCGGAGACCCTTCTTCTTAAAAAGGGAATGCGGGTCCGGCCTCAGAATGTTCGGCTCAGCCTGAAACGGGACCCTTCCGGATTCATGGACCGGCTGGACTGGGCCCTGCCGGCCGGGTTTTACCTGAGTCGGTTTCACAAACCCTACGCGCTCTGGCCCTTTTTTCTGAAACGGATTCGACGGGCCGCCGGCATCGGTTGTATCGCTCCCGATTATCGCCGAGAAGCGGTCTTCGACCGACAATATATTCAAACCAATGTCTGCGTCATCGGCGGAGGGCCCGCCGGAATGACGGCGGCACTGGCGGCCGCGGAAAGCGGGGTGCGGGTGGTGTTGCTGGAATCCCGTCCCTGGCTGGGGGGGAATTTCGACCATCGCACCGGCGAATTCGAAACCGGTGTGAAACTTCACGAACGTTCCCGATGGCTTGCGGATCAGATTGAATCGGCATCCATTCGACGGTTTCATCAGACGGTCGCGGTCGATCTTTCGAAGGAAGGGGCTGCCGTGGCTTTCCGCATGGGCGGCCGAGAAAATTTATTTGACCGGCGGCTTATGAAAATCCGGTTTCGTTCGGTGGTGGTCGCCACCGGATGCACCGAGCGGACCCTGATGTTTGAACACAATGATCGGCCCGGGGTGATGCAGGTCGACTGCGCCTACCGGCTGGCCCGGACTTACGGCATTTGTCCCGGGACTTCGGCGGTGTTCAGCGTGGGCCATGATGAAGGTCTGGAAGCCGCGGCCAATCTTCATGATCTGGGCATGGCCGTCCGGGCGGTGGCCGATTGCCGGGCGGAGCCGGGCGACTCCGGATTGGTTCAGGCATTGTCCGAGCGGAAAATTCCGTATCTGCCGCGATGGCATGCATCTGAAGCCAAAGGAAAAAAGCGGGTGGAAGGGGTTGTTCTCTGCGATGAAAAAGAGGGGCGGCGGGATTTCGGCTGTGACCTTCTGGTGGCTTCGGCCGGCTTGTCGCCGGTTATCGGCCCGCTCTCTTTAGCCGGGGCCGAACCGGCATATGATCCGGAAACCGGTTTCTATCTGCCCCGGTCGCTTCCACCGGGAGTTTATATGGCCGGCCGAATCACCGGATTGACCCATGCCGGATCTGTGGAGGCCTCCGGCCGGTCCGCCGGTCTTCGGGCTGCCAGAGACTGCGGCGCTTCCGTTGAAGCGGCCCTTCAAAAGAGCGAAATGGTGCTTCAGGCGCTTCCGGGACCTGCCGGAGGAAAAACGATATCCCTGAATATCGGCAAGGGAAAAAAGACGTTCGTCTGCTTCGACATGGATGTCACCGTGAAGCATCTCCGCCAGTCCGTAGACCGGGGGTTTGACACGCCGGAAGCGGCCAAACGGTTCACCGGGGCCGGAACCGGTCCCGGGCAGAGCGGAATTCCCGGCCCTAACCTGCCTTTGCTGTTGGCCCGATTGCGGGAAGAGCCCCCTGAAGGGACCCGCCCCACGACCGCTCGGCCGCCTCTGGTTCCCACACCGTTGGCTTTGTACGGAGCGGGCCGAGTTCAACTGAGTCGGTTCTCTCCGGTGCATTCCTTGTTGAAAGAGGCCGGTGCGGCCTGGAACGATTCCGCCGGATGGCGCCAGGCCGCCTATTTTTCTTTCGACCCGGCCGCCCGGGAGGAGATCGAAGCGGTCCGCGGCCGTGTCGGAATCATGGACGCCGCGGCCCAGGGAAAATTTCGGGTTTTCGGTCCCGACGCCCTTCAGGTCCTGGAACGGGTTTTTATCGGCAAATCGGCTGATCTGACGCCGGGCAGGGCAAAACATTCCTTTATCTGCAATGAATACGGCGGTGTGCTGTGCGAGGCGGTGATCGCCTGCCGGGGACGAGAGGATTACCGGGTGTTCACGGCTCCCGGGATGGAAAAGGCGGTGTATCAATGGATGATCGACCGTTCAGAAAATAGGGATTGGGATTACCGGGTCGCCGATCTTACGGAATCCTTGGGCGCCGTTCGAATGGCGGGGCCTCTGGCCCGGGAGCTGTTGCAGGGGATTACCGAATCCAACGTCTCCAATGCGGCGTTTCCGCTCATGGGACTTCGGCGGTTGCGGCTGATGAAAGATGGACTCAGGGTACAGGCCCTTCGAACCGGGGCGGTGGGAGAGGTCACCTATGATCTCTATATGCCGGCATCCCTGATGCCCTCAGCCTGGAAGGCGCTGGCTACGGTCGGCGAAGCGTTCGGAATGCACCCCTACGGATTGAAGGCCGATACCCTGCTTCGCCTGGAAAAGGGCCGTCTTCATATTCACCGGGAGTCGGAAAACCGGGTCACCCTGCTGGATTTGGGGCTGGAAAGGTATTGGGACCGAGACCGATCCGATGCGGATAAAGTTGGGGATGCCGCCCTTCGCCATATCGCCGGGCAAACCGGTCGGATGAAACGGGTGGGCTTTCGGGTGGAATCGGCTGCCGATGGAGATCGGCCTCTTCAAGACGGGGCGATCGTGGTGGACGAAACCATTCAGGGGCATGTCTGTCTGACCCGGTACAGCGCCACTCTCGGGGAGCAGATCGGAACCGCTCTGGTGGCGGAGCATCTGGCCGAATCCGGGACCCGGCTGAACCTTTTTGAGTATGATATGGAACCGCACCAACGGCGGCATGCCTTGGTGGTTCCCCTGCCGTTTTATGACCCCGACCACACCCGAATGAAGGGATAAACAGCGGATGAACAAACCGGCGCCTTTTGCAAGGCATTCACCCATATTCTTGGACGAAACTCGGGCCGAAATCGAGGATCGGGAAGGCTTCCGGGTGGTTCTTCGATATGAACATGAGGGCGGCGGCCCCTTTCTGATCGATCTCAGCCATCGGCCGAAATGGACCATTCAAGACCGGGAGCTCTCCCGGATTCAGCCCTGCCGAATGGAACTGCCGAAGGTCCCGAACTCCTGCACGCTTCAAAACGGCTTTTTGCTCCTTCGGCTGACGCAATACCATGCACTGGCCTGGCATCTCTTCGGCCCCTCCCCGGAGATTCCACCCGATTTTCCCTATACCGATACCACCGACGGCGCCGCCCTGTTGGCGCTCATGGGGCCGGATATTCCGGCCATTCTGGAACAGGCCGTTCCATCGGACCTTCGGCAGCCGAAGCAGCTATTGCCGAAAATGTTTCAAGGGCCGGTATTTGATCGGCCCTGCATTCTGTCCGTTCTCGAGCACAGCCCAATTCATTCGGTAGTCCTCCTTGCCTGTGGACGAAGTTTCGGCCAGTCCATGGCCGAGAACTTATTGAAAACAGGAGAGGACTGGAAGATGCGGCCGGCCGGGGAGCGGATGTTCACAAACTGGGGCGTGGAGAATGAAAACGCATCGGAAGTATTATGAAAGTCATGGACAATGATCCGGATCTTCTGGAAGAATACGATTTCAGCGGAGGCGTCCGGGGGAAATACTCAAAAAAGTATGCGAAAGGGACCAACGTGGTTTTGATTGATCCCGATGTCGCTGAATATTTCCCGGACAGAGAGTCGGTAAACGATGCGCTTCGTTCTCTAATCAAAGTTATCGAGAAAAGACAAAAACGATTCGAAAACCATGCGGAAGGACACTGATTACAACCACTCCTCCCCCGGCTCGGATTTCTGCACCTGATTGACATTGATCACCTTGGGCGAATCCCCGGTGTTGTCGATTTTGGCGATCACGCACCATTTTCCTTTTTCCTCCGAGCTCAGGGGGACTTCGATGACATCGCCGGCGTTGGTGGTCACGAGAACCTTGCCGTCGTATTTGGCGAAATTTTCACCCTTTGATAGAAAACCGAGGAATTTGAAAATGTTGGTCGCGATAATCAGGGTATCCAGATGTTCCAGCTGGTTGATTCGAATGTTTTCTTCATTGTCGCCCGCCTTGTTGCCCACCCCAGCGTCTTCATCGAGCATGATAAAGGGTTCCTGATTCAGTTTCCCCTTGTTTCCGAAAAAAACGTGCCCGGTTTTTCCGGCTTTGGTTTTGTAGAAGGCATGCAGATCGAGGTCCACGGCCTGGGTCCAGGTGAGTCGGGCATGGATGCTCGTCATGCCTTTTGGTTTGAGCTGCAGCGCCGAACTGTCTCCCTTTTGCTTCAGAGTCACTTTTTGCTTCAGGTCCATGATGCTCTTTCCTTTCTTCGAGTGGTCTAAAATGTAAGAATGGCCCGGAATTTGGAATTGGATCAGCTTTATATCAGAGTTCATTTTTAAAAACAACTTGTTAGAGAGTCATGAAATTATTGCTGGAGTTGAGAGCGGCCTTGACAAAGCATTTTAAATATCATATCTAAAAAATTAGGTATCTTTATACTCTAAACGTTATTCAGGAAAAAGAAATTCGTCCTTTATTCATCGTTTCGGACCAATCCTGTATGCCAATCCTGTATGCCAATCCTGTATGATAGACAGGTGGTGGCCGAGACGGTGATCATGGCCGAAATTCGGTATACGCGTCAGCGCAAGACCTGAGTTTTTTTCCTCATTAGGTAATAAATGCAAAATGATCCCGACATAACCAAGCGGTTCTCGTTCTGTGCATCGATCATCGGCGCTTCGGCGCTTCAGAAAACGAGAGACCGATGATTCAGACACTGTTGGAATCCCATATCGCCATCGTGGGCGGCGGAAAATTCTGCAAGGCCTTTCTTCAGTTTCTGTTTGATCAGCGGCTGGCATGCCGCCGCCCGGAGATCGTAGGGGTGGCGGATAAGGATACATCCGCACCGGGGTTTCAACTGGCCCGACAACTGGGCATCCCCACCGCCGGAAACTACGAAGAATTTTATACCTTGCCCGAGCTGGATGTGATTCTTGAATTGACCAGCGACCGGTCCCTGGGGGAGGCGATTCAGCGAAACTGCCCGGACGGGGTTCGGGTGATCGACCACTTGCAGGCCCGAGCTTTCTGGGATTTTCTCCAACTCGAAGATCTTCGGCAAAGCAGCCGGCGCGAGCTGCTTCGAAGCCTGGACCATCCGGACGCGGTGGTGGACATTTTCGATCGGATCACCGACCATTTCGCCGATATTCTTCGGCGCCGCAACACCCGGGCCCATGAAATCGAGCTGGAACTGGTGGAAAATGAACGCATTCGCTCTCAGATCATTCAGGGCAGCACCATTCCCACTTTCGTTATCGACCGGGACCACCGGATCACCCACTGGAACCGGGCTATGGAAAACCTGACCGGGATTCCGGCGGAGAACATTATCGGCTCCAATCGGCAGTGGATCCCTTTTTATGAAAGGGAGCGGCCCACCATGGCCGACGTGATTCTGGATCAGACCGAAGAAACGGATATCAAGAAACTCTACGGCAATAAATGGCACAAATCCCAGCTGATCGAGGGGGGCTATGAAGCCGAAGCGTTTTTCCCGAAATTGGGAAAAGACGGGGCCTGGTGCTGGTTCACCGCAGCGCCCATCAAATCTCCGGACGGCTCCCTGGTCGGGGCCATCGAGACCCTGTGGGACAAGACCGAAGATAAGAAGGCGGAAGAGGAGCGGGAACGCCATACCCAGGAACTGGCCTCCCTGGTCGCCATCTACAGCTGTCTGAGCGCGCCGGTCAATCTCAATCAGCGGATCAACAGTACGGTGGAGGAGATCAAAAAATTTCTGTCGGCCGAAAGCATCTGTATTTTCCTTCTGGTGGAAAACGAACTGTTTCATCTCAAATACAGCTACGGCCTTTCCGAAGCTCTGTGTAAACGCAGCCTTATGGCCAATGAAAACGGCATCGTCCGCCGGGTCATGAAGCAGGACCAGGCGACGGTGTTCGAGAACCTGCCGGAGAACGAATCCCGGGAAGAGATCGGCCTCTCACGGGAAGAAGGGCTCAAATCCCTGGCTTATATTCCCATCAGCGCCAAGCGAAAACGGACCTATGGGGTCATCCGGGTGGGCAGCCGGACCCAGGGCCGGATCAGCCCCGAGGACCGTCGGGTACTGGAACTGATCGGAAACCGCATCGGGGTCGCCATCGAAAACGCCATGCTTCAGGAGCAGTACATCAAATCCGAAGAAAAATACCGCTCCCTTTTCAACAATGACCCCAACCCGATTTTTATCCTGGACAGCGACAGCTTCAAAATCCTGGACACCAACGAACGGGCTCAGGACTGCTACGGCTATGACCGGGAAGAGCTCTTCGGCATGCCCTTCGTCAAACTGGGGGACCCTCATGACGAGGAAGTGGAGACAGGCTTGAAATCCCTGTCCGCGGGGCAGTCCCTGTTGTTTTCAAAGAAAAAGCATTATAAAAAGGGGAAGCGATCCTTTTACGTCAATATCAACATCAGCCAGGCCAAATACGGCGAATGGGATGTGATCATCGCCACCACCACCGATATCACCGAAAGCATCGAAAGGGAAATCCAACTGATCCAGGCCGGAAAAATGACCACCCTCGGCGTCATGGCGGCCGGCATGGCCCATGAAATCAATCAGCCGCTCAATGTCATTCAGATCTGCACCGATTATCTTCAGAAGTCGATTCAAAAAGGCCGGGCGCCTGGTGCGGAAGAGCTGACCACCCTGTCCGGAGATATCGCCGCCAATGTCCAGCGGATCACCGGGGTCATCAAGCATGTGCGGGACTTCGCCCGGCAGTCGGAGATCGTCCGAAGCAAGGTGCTGCTGAATGATCCCATTCAGGCGGTGTTCAATGTGCTGGGACACCAGATCAAAGCCCATGAGATCGACCTGAATCTGGACCTGGCCGAGGACCTTCCTTATGTCATGGCTGAACACAACCGGCTGGAGCAGGTCTTCATCAACCTGGTCAGCAACGCCATCGACGCCATCGATGAAAAGCGAAGAAACCCGGAGATTTCGAATCCGGAGACCAGAATCGATATCCGCACCTTCAGCCGGGACGGCCGGGTCGTGGCCCAGGTATCGGATACCGGGATCGGGATGGACCAGGAGGTGATGGACAAAATTCTGGAGCCTTTTTTCACCACCAAGGAGGTGGGCAAGGGCACCGGATTGGGCGTGAGCATCAGCTACGGCATCATCAAGGATTACGACGGCGCCATCGATATCGACAGCCGTGTGGGCCGCGGCACCACTTTCACCCTGAGCTTTCCGGCGGTATCATGACCCGATTGCTGCTCATCGACGACGAGGAGATCAATGTCCGGGTCCTGTCCATGTCCCTCAGGAGCGACGGGTATGAAGTCTTCACCGCCACCAGCGGGGCGGAGGGCCTGGAAATCTTCGACCGGGAAAAGCCGGAGATCGTCATTACGGATATCAAGATGCCCGGAATGGACGGGATCGAGGTCCTCAAAAGGGTGAAGGCGCGTAATCCCGACACGGAAGTCATTATCATCACCGGTCACGGCGATATCGACAATGCCATTGAGGCCCTCAAATACGGGGCCTCGGATTTCATCAACAAACCGATTCGGGATGAGGTTCTGGCCATCGCCCTCTCCCGGGCCGAAGAAAAGGTCGCCATCCATGAAAAACTGAAGGCCCATACCAAGGAACTGAAGCGGACGGTGGACATCGCCACCCGGGAATTGCGGCGAAAGTCGAGCTTTCAGATCAAACTGATCAAAAGCGCCAATGACGGCATTGTCGCCACCGATAAGGAATTCACCATCGTGATCTTCAATCCGGCCGCCGAAGAGATCTTCGGATATACCAAACAGGAGGCGGTGGGGAAGCTGAATGTTCGGGACCTTTACAATGAAGACGTTCTGACCTTGCTGGATACCAAACACCGCCCCCCCCATGCCACCAAGGCGCCGCCCTCCTGGGAGACGGAAATCATCTCCAAAACCGGGGAGGCGATTCCGGTTCGGTTCTCCGGCACCGCCCTTTATGAAAAACATGAACTGGTGGGCAGCGTAGCCTTTTTTCAGGACCTTCGGGAGATCAAACGGCTGGAGGCCGAACTGATTCGAACCGAGCGGCTGGCGGCCATCGGCCAGACCGTGGCCGGCATGGCCCACAGCGTCAAAAATATTCTGCACGGCTTCAAGGGCGGCTCCTACATGGTCAACCAGGCCCTCGAAACGGAGGATACCGGTCGGCTGAAACAGGGCTGGAACCTGGTTCAACGAAACATCGACCGGACCTCCGAGCTGGTGATGAATCTGCTGTCCTACTCCAAAGAACGGAAACCGAACCCGGAACCCTGCGAGCCGAATTCGGTGGTCGAGGAGGTCTGCCGGCTGCTGGGCGAAACCGCCCGGGAGAACGAGGTGGAGCTGATTACCGAAGCGGACCCGGAAATCGGCACAGTGATGATCGACCCGAACACCCTTCACGGGGCCTTGATGAACCTGGTATCCAATGCCATCGATGCCTGCCTGTTCGATGAATCCACCGACAAGGACTGGCGGGTGACGGTCCGGACCGCAGTGGATGAGGACCGCAATCTGATCATAGAGGTCGAGGACAACGGCGCCGGCATGAGCGAGGCGGTCTTCAAAAAGATATTTACGTCCTTTTTCAGCACCAAGGGACACCGCGGCACCGGCCTGGGGCTTCTGGTCACCCGAAAGAATGTGGAAGAGCATGGCGGCGCCATCGAGGTATCCTCCCGGGAAGGGGAGGGCACGGTGTTCACCATACGGCTTCCTTTGGAAGAAACAACCCATTCGGAATAAACCTTCAAGGAGGAATCGACATGTCGAAAAAAGTGCTCATTGTGGACGATGATCCTGATGTACGCATGATCACCGCCAGTGTGGTTCAGGACAAGGGATATACACCGATGGAGGCGGCCAACGGGGAAGAAGGGTTGGCCAAGGTCAAAAGCGAAAAGCCCGATCTGGTGGTCCTGGACGTGATGATGCCCAAACAGAGCGGGGTGCGGATGTTTCGAAATCTCAAGACCAACAAAAAGTTTCAGAACATCCCCGTTCTGATGTTGACCGGGATCGCCAAAAACGCCTTTTTACGCTCCCAGAAAGTCCTCACCGAATTCGGCGACAAGGCGGTGCCGGAACCCGAGGGATATATGGAAAAACCGGTGGATCCAGAGGAACTCGGAGCGGCCATTCAGAAGTTTCTGGCTTGACCGGATGCAGAAACCCTTCCATCCACCCCGAGCCGAAATCTTCGAACCAGCTGAAAGGGAATAAACAAGGAGGATCCGATGGCGGTTATCACCATTTCCAGACAATATGGCGCAGGCGGAAGAACTCTCGGGAGCATGATCGCCCGGGAGTTGGGTTATACATTCGCAGACAGTGAGGTGATCGAACGGATTGCGGAGGCGGCCAACGTCACCCCCACCTATGTGGAGGGGGTGGAAAAAGAGGCCGGCACCAATCTGACCCGGATCATCAACAAGATGGTCAACAAGAGCCTCGTGGACCGCATCCTGGGAGGAGAACGAGGGTATATGGATGAGCAGATCTACCTCGATTACCTGGTGGTGATCATTTCCCAGATGGCCGAAGAAGGGGATGTGGTCCTGCTGGGCCGGGGGTCTCAGTACATCCTACACGACCATCCGGAAGCCACCCATATTCTGCTGGTGGACGATTTGGAAAACCGAATCCGGTTCATGATGAAGCACTATGAGCTGAATCACAAAAAGGCCGCCCAGGTGGTCACCGCCGAAGACAAACGGCGTTCGACTCTCTACCACCGTCTGGGAAAGAGCGATTTCGACGACCCCAACCTCTATCACCTGGTGCTCAATATGGGCCGGTTCTCCCTGGACCAGGCTCTGAAGGCGGTGATGGATTACGTTCGAAGTTGAGGGCTCAACACTGATACCGGCTCCGCTCAGGATGAAGCGGTGCTTTTGCAGATACGGCGGAGATTCCCGTTCACATTCCACACCACTCTGTTGCGGTCAGCGGGCATACGCCGCCGCTTTTTTCCTGAATTAATCGGGCATATGGGAGATACCTTCTTCATCAACCAGGGAATCCTTGAGGCTGGACAGTTCCTGTCGTAGCCGGGGCAATAACTCCGAATCCATCCTGAGGTGATGCGATAGGGTTTTGGAAATGCCGCCATCATGATCTCGGATCAACTCGAATACGTATCCCTTTCCTTTATTGATGGGAATCGGTCCATAAAATCGGGGCAGCCCTCTGCGGGGCAGCCCTCTATATGAAACCTTCCGACGGATCAGGTGCTGATAGTAGGCCGCCTCTTTTCGGGATTGTGATAGATTCCGAGAACAGGTGATTTTAATTCATTTGTCAGGCGCTTCCGGATGCAGGTAGCACCGCCGATCCTTCCCCTGGCTGATTAAAAGGTGTTCTTCCAAAAAAATCATGGCGGAGTCGCGGGTCCATTGTTTTCGAAAAGGGATTGGAGGGTTCAATGGCCCTTCCGGTAGGCGGTGAAGATAGGCCCTATGACTCTATTCCCCAGAAAACAGCTGATTGGAAAGAATTTCATTCAAGCCAAACAGGACACTCTGAAGCAGTTCTTCTGGAGTTTTTCGCATTCCGCTTCGGATTGCTTTCGTTCGATGAAAAGGATACGCGTTTAAAAAGCATCATCATACCTTTAAGCAAATATATTCCCAAAATTGCCTTCCAAGATGATGCTTGAGAAATAAAACTCTTAAGTTTATTTCGTTTATTTCTTATTGCTGTCACTCCTGATTCATTTGGCGTCTTCATTCAGCATCTCCAAAAAACTTATTTATTTTTGAATGGCATATTGACATCATTCTGTCTAGATATATTATATGGGTATACCGGATTTGGTACAGGGGAAACCTATATCTTACCCTCGAAACTAAAATTACCGAATAGATCTGGAAAATGGCACAAGATGGACCGAAATGAAAAGATCAAGCAGTTGACATTGCGGCTGCCCGAAAGCATCCATCGGGAATTTAAGGCGAATACGGCCAGGGAAGGGCGCAGCATGGGCGAAGTGGCTATGGAATTGATCAAGGACTATTTGAAAGACAAATAGCGCGGCACACCCCCGGATTTCATTACCATCGGCTTCCGAATCCCCTGAGAATAGCCATTACCTATTCACAAAGGAGGTCAATTATGAAATTTTCGGATTTGTTCGTACCCAGGTACATGCATTCAGTCCCGGATGTTCGCATGAAAGCGGTCGGGAAACTGAAAGACGGGAAACTGCTTTCTCAGATCGCGGAGAGAGACGAAAATGAGAAAGTCCGGCGGCAGGCAGCTGAACGTTTGAACGATCTCAAGGATATGCGGGGGATTGCCTAAAGCCGGCCGATTCTCCTCTTTTCATCAGGGCTTGGACTGTTCTGCCCCGGATGTATGTCGATGATCGCGGCCTCGGTAAGGGCGCATTTCTCACCGATGGCCGCGATCATCTGTTATAATTGATGGATATTGTATCCATCTCCTTCCTCTGTTCCCGGTTGTATACCCTTGATCGAGTTTCCCCCAATTAGCATTTGTTTTATTTTGGTTTTTTCTTTCAAACCTGAACCGTGCATGACGCAGTTTTTACTTCATGAAGGTGCCATATTTGCGAAATAGAAAGATTCACTTTGTGGTTCCGTATTGCTCGGCAACATCTTTCCATAGTCGTTTGAATTCATGGATAAACGATTGAAACGCTCGGTGCTCGGCTTTGATTCTGGATGCATCGATGGCGGCTTCCGTGGACCACATGGAGGCGCGTTGCTCTTCTTTTTCGGTTGCTTCGGTAGTGCCGTAAATAAACCCGGTTCGAACGTCAATGAGTGCACCGGAGACGGTGGCCGTGACAAATGCCTTTTTGTTTGGAATGAACCCCAGGGAAACCAACGACAGCGGACCTAGTGACGTTCCCTCGACATTGAAGCTGGTATCGACGGAATATAAAAGCAGCATATCCACCTTCAGTTTGGCTGCCGGAATACGAAGGTCTTTCATGGTGCTCGCATTCGCAGGCACCAATAACCGACTCAGCGGAGCGATCGCTGAAATCATTGGTAGTCCTTGAATTTTTTGAAAATCCTCATCCGTTTCGATGTCCCGGGTGGTGACGATCGTATACCTGCCGGAGCCGTATCCGGTGCTGGTTTTGGTGACATACCCGGAGTCTTGCACGCGCACGACGGCCAATCGGGCCGGGAAGGGGCTGGCCGGTTCTCTTTTGAAGAGTTCTTCAATGTCTTCATCGGCAATTTCTGCGATGGATACGCCCCCCGCCGGAGTGGTGTAATGGGTGGCACAGCCGGTCCAAAAAGCGGTTGTGAAGATGAGCAGCATGAGAAAAATCAATTTGGTTTTCATAGGGATCTCCTTAAAAAGCGTTGATTGATATCTTACCTCGTTACATGCTATTCAACAATGCCCCCGCACCCAATGGAATCAGCAGGCTGAGTGCATAGGTGAGGAGCTCCAGTCGCGTGGGGGCGCCGCCGTCGTAGAACCCGCCCCCTTCGGCTTTCAGTTCACCGCCGCATGCCGGACAGATCCCTTTGGAGAATTTCCGGGTCGCCCATTGCTGTATCGCCGTCAGGATCAGGAAAAAAGATGCGGTTCCGGTGATAATCCCCAGCAAAAAGGCGATCAATGGGTTGGCGATGAAATGAAGAATTCCACTCCCCCACAACATACTGGATGCAACGACCACTATGGCGATCGGTATGAAGGATGTCGGAATGACATTGCTATAAGTTGCGTTACACCGAAGGCATCGATGCGCCCGGACGAGGCCGCTAAAGAGCATATCTCACAGCCACCTTCCTCTCCCTACTGCGTGTGCCATTTTCATGAAAAAGAGCGATTTCGGGCTTTATTTGCAAGGAAGCGGCGACGGCTGTTTAGCTTCCGCTCGAATGGCTGGTTTGGCTATTGAAAAGCGTGTAGCTCTTCTCGAACAACTCGGCGAAGGAGTTCTTCCAGTGGTTGTTCCTGATGTTCAATATATAATCGAAGGGCATCATTAAGCATCGTCTGGTAGTTGCCCCCACTTTGTTCCTCAACTCTGGAGCGAAACCAGTCAATAATATCGCGATCAAGCCGAATGGTGATCCGAACCTTATTCTCGGGGGGAGGAAGGACGGCTCCGTGTTTGCCTTTGCTAAAATTATATTTCGCCTTCATATTGCTTCACCTCATAGCGCACGGCCTTCCGTGCGGAAATAATCCTGATTTTATCCTCTCGCCATGTGTATACAACGACCAAGATGCGACCAAATGCGTCCATGCCTATGGTGACATAGCGTTGCTCATCGCACCGGAACTCATCAGAAGTCACGGCATTCGGGTCTTCAAAAACCGCGAATGTATCAACGAATGAAATCCCATGTTTGAATTTATTCTCATTAGCTTTGATTTATCCCATTCAAACATGGCAATTCATTATATGCACATCTGTATGTACAAATCAAGCTGTCAAAGGCGGGGCGAACGTTCTGCTGTGGGGGCAGCCAGGGCTTCCACAGGAATTGCTAAACACGATCCGCTTACAATTTTTAGGCGGCTATCCGAAGTGGTAAGTCCCTGGTTGCCCCTGTCAGCGGATTGTTAGGCGGTCTCCTTCCGTTGAACCTTGATCTCACCGAAAATATCTTTAACAGACATACCTTTGAATAATTGGGTGTCTTTCTTCCGTAAAGTTACCAGCACCGGTTCTGAACTGATTCAAGAAACGAATTGTATCGACAATCCCAAGTTTCTTTGATCAAAGTATTTGTAGCCCGTTGGTTTACTTCAGAAACAGGGTGAATTGTTGTCATTCGATCACCTCCGATATTAAGCAAGTGTCGCATCAGTTAATACCAAACGTTCTTTAGCAAGTGCCAATACATATATTATCTCATTGCTGCGCATTTTATCCGGAATTCGCCCCACCTCATATGAGAATCAAACCGCGTGTCTGGAACGGCATGTACCTCGCCCTCCCAAGCCCACGCTTATTATGTGTTTTTTACAAAATGTTCAGAGAAAACTTTGACCCAATCAAAGGAACTCCCCATCACAGGAACCAAACGAAAACGAGGGTTTGACCAAGGCGCTGAAAACACCTGCAGAGAACCCGCCGGTCAGGGGTTTCCATTTATATTTGATTTATTGCCCATCCAGACCAATTTGGGCATTCTTTTCGGACAAACTCCCTCATTTCTTTTCTGTCTTCGGCGGTACTTCCTCTTTTTTTCCATTCATCTACGATATAGCTATACATTTCTTTTGGAATATCTATAGCCCAATCCTTGAATTCTGAAGTAGAGTTTTCTTCATATTCATATAAGCCTTTTGCAATCCCCATGCAACACAGCCTTGCCTCCTGATTCATTTTTAAATCCAAAAGCCTGTACAACTCCTGAAAAAACGGCTCTAAAGCTTCTTCAACCATTTCGACTGCCATCTCCCCAGGCCCGGTATAGCCATCTGTTTTCGGTCCTGATCGATCCCATAATTCATGGACATCAATCTCATCCAAGGCCAGAAAAACATCTTCACAGATCTCGTCAAAATCGATATCCTTGAATGATTTTTTGGCTAATTCAATAATTTTTTGTTTCAGTTTTTCATCAGATTTGGCGAGTATTTTAAGAATATGTATGGCTTCTTCTGGTTTTAGCTTTTTTAAAATTCCGTTTATCATATTTTCTATTTGCCCTTTGAACGAGGAGGTGAGCGCGCCGGGGTCTAAGGAGCGAAGCGGAGTAAAACCCGGTCCGCTCAACCGATTGGTTGACGGGTTCCAC
>CAZNLT010000030.1:0-44392 GCA_964573705.1 uncultured Desulfobacterales bacterium | reverse complement strand
CGGACAGTCGGGCCTCTCGGGCCTTGATTTCTTCTTGGGCGCTCCGGATCGCCTCTTCGGCCCGGGTGGTTTTGGCGAGCGCTTCGTCCAGCCGGTTTTGGCTCGCCTCCAAAGCCGCCTCGCTGACGGCGTTCCGTTCGAACAGGTTTTGGTTCCGGTCGTATTCTAGACGGGAATAGGCCAGATGGCTCCGGGCCGCCTCGCGGTCGGCCCGGGCGGAGGCCAGTCGGGCTTTCGCGGCCGCGAGGTCGGCTTGCGCCGCGTCGATCCGCGCCCGGATGTCGCGGTCGTCCAATCGGGCCAGGAGATCGCCTTCGTCGACGATGTCGCCCTCGTTCGCCTCCAGGGCGACGATGCGGGCGCTGAGCCGGGGGGCGATTTCCGCCGAGGCGGCGGCCTCCAGCCGGGCCAGATACCGGAATGTGCGGGCCAGTTCGCCTTCGGCGACCGTTGCGGTTTCCACGGGCGCGGGGCGGGGCGTCCAGACCGGGGCCGCCGCCGTCTGCTTTTTGGCCTTGCGCAGGGCCATCCCCAGCCCGAGCGCAATGGCGACGATGACGAGGATCGCCAGGATCCGAATGATAACGCGCTTCATAGACGATTCCTTCTTGTGGAACGACTTTTAAACATGATAGTTTTCAACGGGGATTGTGGTCATGACCTTCTATTGCCGTTCAGGTCCTCTTTTTTATTATCTTGAGGTTCAGGCGGTACGATAAAGACCGGTATCATGCACTGCCGCAGCACGCCCCGAAGGACGCCGCCCATCCACAGGTCCTGAACCAAACCGTATTCCTTCCCCCCCATCACCAATACGTCATGTCCGCCGCGGCTATGGTGCAGAATGCGTTTCACGGGGTCGCCTTGATCCACTTTCACCGCTTTCACCATAAAGCGGCAGGCCGGAAACCGCTCGTTAAACGATGCGCAATAGCGCTCAAGATAAGTTTGGACCCGCTGAAAGATTTCCGCCTCGCTTTTTTCCTGAAGCTCTTCACCGCTTTCGTACCCCTCGAACAAGCGTATCATCAGTTCCGCTTTGGGGGGGATTTCTTCCAGGACGTGCAGTACGGTGACGAGCGCATTGTGGGCATCGGCCAGGCTCGCGGCATACCCGAAGGCGCGGTCGGCGTTTTCGGAAAAATCCGTTGCAAACAGGATGCGGTTGAGTTCGGGTTTTTGAAATTCCATTTGATCGCCTACTCTTCCGTCGCTTTGGGTTCCATCGCCCGGTCATACGCGTCCTTCAGCAGTTCGATAGGGTGGATAACCCGGTAATCCGTCATCTGGTTGAACTGGATGCGGCAACTGAGACAGTCGGTCAGCAGAATTTCCGGCGCCATCTCCCCGATCTTTTCCATCAGCCGGTTTCCCATCTGCAGAGATGTCTGGTGGAATTCCTTTTTGAATCCCATTATGCCGGAAATACCGCAACAGAAAAACGAACTTCTGACCGACGTCAGATCAAGCCCCGGAATCAAAGCAAGGAGGTCCGGATACGGCATTCCCACATTCTGTTCCCGCAGATGGCAGGGAGGATAATATACCACACGCTTATCCACCGGACCGAATTCTGTTTTCAGTTGAGATGCCTGGTGAAGCCGGCCCAGATACTCCCCCAGGTCATAGGTATGCTCCGCCACCGCAACCCGCCGGAGCGGATCAAGGGAGGAAAAATAGCCGTCATCTTTCAGGAGATCCCTGTAAGTAGATCTTTTGAGCAGCTTGAATTCTCTGTCCGCAGTTTCCCGTCCGCCGGAATCGACCGGGATTTTCATGTATTCCGCGTCCGCTCCGACCGATGCCTGATAAGCGTCCGAATAGTAAGCCCCTTCTTTCAGAATATTTTTTAGCATGTATCCGCATGTCGGGCAGGAACAGACAATATCATATCCATTTTCCACGATACCGGCCAGATGATCAATATTAGAGCGGGCAAATTTCAATGCCAGTTTCCGGTCCCCTTCCAGAAGCGGGGGCATTCCACAACACTCCTGCTCCGGAACATGGATTTCAATACCGTTGTGACGGAACACTTCAACGGCGGCTTCGGGTACGTCGGGAAAAAGATACTGTCCGGTACAGCCGGCAAAGTAGGCGACTTTCCGTTGGCCTTTATCCCGGGATTCTTCAGGAATCGGATGGGATTGAAGACGGGACGGAAAGCTCTTTTCCGGAAAGACGGGAAGTTTCCGCTCCGGATGAACGCCTGCACTCTTTTTCAGAAATCCCCCCACATACTGGTTCTGAAGCAGGAGATTGGTCAGTCGCGGATAAACGCCGCAAAGTTTTCCGACCTGTTTTACATCCTCCATTGCCCGGACACCGGGTTTGAGGCCGTCGCGGTCGATGAAGGCGGTTTTGGCCTTCATAATGTCGGCCCGGATGTTGGCACAGGGGCAAAGCCCACAGAAATTACAGAGATCTGTCAGATGTTTCAGTTCTGCCGGGGTAATTCGCTCACCGGTCTCCTTTTCCCTGTCGTGAAGGCGGAAAAGTTCCGGCAGAAAAAAACAACTGGTATCCATCATGTACCGGCAGTCATCACAATCGGCACACGCATCAACGGTCTTCCGGATCAGAGTCTCCGGGTCGGTCGGTTTCATGGAAAAAATCCTCCTGAAAAGCTTCTGTCAGTCGCCCGTTCCAACATTTTCATCGATATATTCCCGTTTCATTTTTGAATTACCGGTTTCCTTCCGGCGAGCCAACTGATGGACCTGCTTCTGAAGCATGTTCAGACGGGACATGATATCGGACAGCGCCTCGGATATCGTGTCGATGTCCGGTCCGGTCCCTTCTTTTTTTCCCCTTGACGGTACTTTCTCTTCGATGACTGCCGGAAACCAGTGCGTCGTATTATTGGCGATCTTCACAAGCATCAGCATCACGGGGACCTCTACGAGCACCCCGACAATGGTGGCCAAAGCAACCGGAGATGTCGCCCCGAACAAGGAAATCGCCACCGCCACGGCAAGTTCGAAGAAATTCGATGCGCCGATCATTCCGGCGGGAGCGGCGATATTGTAGGGCAGCTTTAAAAGGATTGCACCGGCGTAGGCGATGAAAAAGATAAGACATGTCTGGATGGTCAACGGAACAGCGATCAGCAGAATGTGCAATGGATTTTTCAGGATGATATCCCCCTGAAACGAGAAGATGATAACCAGCGTCAAAAGCAGACCGGCAATGGTGATATTGTTGAATTTCGGAATGAAGGAATGAAGGAAATATTCGATTCCTTTTCTCCGGATCACATTCACCCGGGTCAAGACGCCTGCCGTAAGAGGAATGACCACGAAAAGCACGACGGACAAGAGCAGCGTTGCCCAGGGCACGGTCACCCCGCTCACCCCCAGCAGAAACGCAACGATCGGTGTAAAACCGATCAGGATGATCAAATCATTGGTCGCCACCTGAACGACGGTGTATGCCGGATTTCCTCGTGTCAGATGGCTCCATACAAAGACCATGGCCGTGCATGGAGCGGCGCCGAGCAAAACGGCTCCGGCCAGGTAAGCCTGAGCCAGATCCGGCGGGATGATCTCTTTGAAGATCACATAAAAAAAGAGTACGGCGATGCCATACATGGTGAATGGCTTGATCAGCCAATTGGTGACCCATGTCAGAGCCAGACCTTTCGGATTTTTACCCACATCCTTCACACTTTGAAAATCCACCTTCATCATCATCGGATAGATCATGATCCAGATCAGAACGGCAATGGGTATGGATACATTGGCATATTCGAATCTCCCCAGAAATTCCGGTATGAACGGCATGTATTTCCCTATGAAAATACCCACCGCCATGCAGAGGATGACCCAAAAGGTCAGATATCTTTCAAAAAAACTGATGCCAGGATTACTGCTCATTATGAATTGCCTCCAATGTTTGTGGATTAAAAGAACCGTATTTTAATCATTGCATTCTTTCCGTTCTTTCTGGCGCCGACACAAGTCCTCAGGGTCACGGGAGAGAACTTTTTTTAAAACCGCCTGATCCGCCTCAATTTCCGGCGAATTCGCCAGCGAATCGAGCAGCCATCTGCGGAGCGGCTCGGGGAACGGTTCGGCGAGGCGGTAGTAAACCCACCTTCCTTCCTTGCGGTTTTGCACCAGGCGTGCATTCTGCAGAATGCTCATGTGGCGGGATACGGTGGCCGTCGCCAAGTGAAGCATTTCGACAATCTGGCACACGCAAAGCTGATCGTGCCTCAACAGGGCGGCCACCACCCGCATTCGGTTCCCGTCGGCCAAGGCTTTGGCGATGTGGAGCGGAGTTTCCATTTGAACCTTTTAAATTACTTATCTAGCCAAATAACGAACTAATAGTATCTCCCAAGCATCGCCTTGTCAAGATTTTTATAGAATTTCATGAAGCGCAGCGGTATTCAGAAGAGATTTGTAAAGACCGGGGGCACAAGAAAGGGACCTGCCAGGAGTATCGGCTTTTTCCCTTTATCGGATAAAGTCTTCTATGACCGATTACAGAGCAAGGATGCCTGAAGACCGATTCCTGACAAATGTCGGCCAGGGGACGATTACCGAATCCTTTTCCCCTGTTTTGGAGAGTTGTCTGCCGCCCCCGGTTTCTCTTCCGTCTGCATTGCTGTATACACTTGCTGCGGCGAGATGTGGTTCAACTTCGCGATCTCCAGCAGGGACTGGCGTTCATTTTCGACCTGAATGCCCGCCGCTCGCAGACGCATCAAGGCGTCTGCGGTATCCATGCCTACACGGGAGGTAAAGGCACTCAGACTGGAAAGTTCCGCCCGCCCGTATGGCGGTTTACCATAATTCCGGGCTGCCGTGCTTTTGATGGATTCACTGAAAGAAAGCACCCAGCGAAATGGTGGGATCTCCGTATAAGCGCCGACGGTGCAGATCATGACGAGAAGCAGCGCGATGTTGAATTCAGGAGTGAATATCCGGATCTGTCTGGCTTTGTTCTTCAAATAAGCGATGATGGGTTTCCAATTGTAGTAGATGTGCAAAAAGATCGCCAAGAGGAACAATATACCGATGATGACATGCTGATTGATCCATTCCGTTTTGCTCAATCCCCAGAACCGCCAATCCGCCCAGTAGGCGATGCGGCCTTGGGGTGCAATGTACAGGACGATGCTGTTCAGGAGCACCAATAAAAATGAGATTAAAGCGGTTAAGGAAGCGATTTTTCTCATATTTTCTCCGATAGCTTGTCTTTTCGTCATGCCTTTGCGCGCAGACGGGACGTCTGCAAGGCGCTCGTATCAGAAAACCGAATATTTGACGTACCGTCTATCCGTCAAGACCGAGTTTTGAATCGGATGGCTTGGAAACGGGTCGATTAAAGAAAAAAACATAGAGGGTTACATAAACCGATACGGCGAGGAAAGCCAAATCCCGCAGCACCGTCCTTATACCGGCCGGACCCTCGGTGATTTCGGTGGAAAAACAGCCGCAATGGATGTCGAGGCCCCGGGCCTGATTATACAACAGGGCGGCGATGAAAACCGTCATCAGACCGGTGCTGACCAGGGTCGCCCCCGGCAGCCAGGTCCCGGCGATCAGACAGATTCCCAGCAGCAGTTCAAGCCAGGGAAGCGCGAGAGCCGCCAGGTTGACGGCGGCGTCGGGAAGGATCTGATAGTTGTAGACCGCCTCGGCGAAGGCCGCCGGTTTCAGAATCTTGTCGTAACTGGCGTAGAGAAAAACGGCCCCCAGGAAGAGCCGCAATATGGTAAAAACGATTGCGGGTGCCCTTGATCGATGGAGCGGTTGACCGGTCCGGCGCTCTTCAGGCGCAATCGGCGCCGAACAGTCGTTTCCATTGCATGACATTTCGCAAAGAAGGCCGCCTCGACCGCAGTCCGCGGTTTCGAATTGCAGGACCGGATGATCGATTCGAAATCGGTGCAGCAACTCTTTGCGGATGTGTTCGGACAGGCCGGCGGTGCGGCTGACCGGTTGGTCGGGCACCACCACATGACAGGAAAAGGCGGTACTGTGAGACGCCACCTGCCAGACATGCAGGTAATGCACGCCCAGAACTTCGGGAAGGTCCGTCAGAAACCGGCGGACATCCTCCAGGTCGATATGGCCGGGGGTGGCATTCATCAGCACGGCGGTGGATTCCTTGAGCAGCCCCCACCCGTTTCTCAGGATGAAAACCACGATGAACACCGACAGCAGCGGGTCGAGCCAATACCAGGGGTAAAACAACAGCAGCAGGCCGTTGACCAGAACCGCCACCGAAGTGAGCAGATCGCCCACCATGTGCAAAAAAGCGCCGCGCACGTTCAGGCTGTGGGCCGCGTCCCGGTGCAGCAGCCAGGCCGACAGGCCGTTGCCGACGACCCCCACCCCCGCCAAAACGATCACGATGAAACCGTCCACGGTCCGGGGATTCAAAAAGCGCTCGATGGCGTGATACAGAATGAATCCGGAAGCCCCGGTCAGCAGCAGCACATTGATCAGGGCCGCCATGATTTCGGCCCGCCGGTACCCGAAGGTGTTGAACACCGTGGCGCCCTTGCGGCCGATGCGCCAGGCGATGTAGGAGATCAAAACGGCCGTGAAATCGCTGAAATTGTGGACCGCGTCGGAGATCAGGGCCACCGAGTTGGCCATGACTCCTCCGATCACCTGGGCGACGGGGATGAGAAAATTGAGCAGCAGCGTGATCAACAGCCGGGGACCGCTGGTGTCCTCCATTGCGGGCGCGTGATGGTGATGGCCGGAAGGGGCGCAACAGCCGGCGTCTTCCTTTCCGGGGTCAGCGTCGCGGCGCTCCGGCGGATCCATCGGTTGCTCCGGATTCTTCTCGGTCATGGTTTCAACTCTCTTTTTCCACGGGCAGTCCCGCATTTCAAAGCGGAGGAATCTGCCACGGGGCCCGCCTCATCGGTTTCAATAGAGGATGGTTCCCCGTGGCTTGATTCATTCGATTCCTCCAAAAGCTTTCAAACAGTTACATGCTTCCGTAGCTGTGCAGACCGGGCAGCAGGTTGACGCCGAAGTAGGTGAACAGCACGGCCCCGAAGCCCGCGATGGAAAACGCGGCCACCCGGCGGCCCTTCCATCCGCGCATCAGGCGGGCATGGAGCAGGGTGGCGTAAATGAACCAGGGGATGTCTTTCCGCAACAATGCGAAACCCGTTTTCCATCGGCTCGGTTTCGAGTCATTTTCCACCTCCGTCTTCATGCCCTTTCCGGTAATGACGGACCCGTTCATCCACCGTCTGGCCGTCGCCGAAGGTCGCCAGCGGGTTGACTTCCAGCAGTTCCTCCCAGGCTTCGATCGCGCCTTCCTCATCCTTGAGATCATACAGGAGAACAATGCCCTTGTTCATCCGCGACACCTCGTGTTTCGGATCGACGGCCATGGCCTTGCTGAAAGCTTCCACGGCTTTTCGGGGCTGTCCGTCGCGGCGGTACATGACCCCGAGATCGGTCCTTACGTCGGGATCATCCGGCTCGATGGCCAGGGATTTTTCATAGGCCGCAATGGCCTTCCGGTGTTGGCCGGCGTCGAAATAGGCGTTGCCCAGAGCGGTCCAGATGTCGGGGTTGCCCGGGTTGCTCTCCGCCTCGGCTTCCAGTGCCTCGAACATACGGGCCGGCGGCACGCCGGAAGCCGTTTGAGAAACACCGGCCGAACCGCCGGACAGGGGGGTGGTCTTCATTACGCCGAAAATCACCCCCGCGATGAAACCGACTACCAGCATCGACAACGACAGCACGACAGCCGTTTGGCGGCTGACTGCGGAAGTTTTGTCGCCGGGCGGATCGGCGGGATTTTTTTTCTTTTGATGCGCCATTATTGAAATACTCCTTCTTTACTGATGATTTCTTCCCGAACAAGGGGTGTGGGGCCGAAGCGGGTGCTTCGTGTTATCGCTCCTTAAACGGCGCGATCCCGAGCCTTGTTCGACCGAATGGACAAAACGGGTCGAGAGAAGAAAGTCTTCAACAAAGAAAGGAGCAGTTGCGAAGAAAAGGGGCGGGCGATGCCTCGGGAAAGGGGTGCGGTAGAAACAGCGCGGCGTATTTCATGCGACCGGACGGCGTTGCCGGCGACGGCGGAAGCAGGTACGAAATGAATGCGCCGGGCCTGCCGGAAAGCTGTTTGCTTTCCATCCGGGAGTCGGAAGTATCAATCCGCGTATACCATCGGTTGTCATGAGGCCGGCACGCGCCCATTTTGCAGGGCGCTGAACCGTGCGAGTCTGAAGGATGACACGAGACACTGGTCCCGTACTCCGTATGACAGGCGCAAACCGCCTTAGCGACGCACTCCGACCCGGGGTCGAAACCGATCAGCAACAAGACGACCATTAAGGTTTTTGCTGTCATTCGAGTTCCATCTTTCTTTTTCTTTCAGTTTTTACCCTGTTCGCTCCGGTTTGAAAAGCACGAATTCAAATCGAAATTCCACGAATTGTCAATGGGAATCCATGGATTCAACAAAATTTCGCGCTTTGTCTCCGCGCAGGTATTCAGAAAGCCCCACAAGACCGTCCACCAGATATTTAGACCGGAACCCCTTTGTTCTCAGATAGGCCATGGCCAGAATAGCGCGATCTTTGTGGGGACAGGCGGTAACGATGATTTTATTTTTTTGCAGCTCGTTCAGGGGGATGCCGGTTGCGATTCCTATGATGATTTCGCACTCTTCCGCCGGAAGAAGAACACATGCAGCATCAGGTAGACCGATACGGCCAGGAAAGCCAAATCCCGCAGCACCGTCCATATTCCGGCCGGGCCTTCGGTGATTTCAGTGGAAAAACAGCCGCAATGGATGTCGAGGCCCCGGGCCTGATTATACATCAGCGAGGCGATGAAAACCGTCATCAGACCGGTGCTGACCAAGGTCGCCCCCGGCAGCCAGGCCCCGGCGATCAAGCAGATTCCGAGCAGCAACTCCAGCCAGGGCAGAACCAGGGCCGCCAGGTTGACGGCGGCGTCGGGAAGGATCTGATAGTTGTAGACCGCTTCGGCAAAAGCCGCCGGTTTCAAAATCTTGTCGTAACTGGCGTAGAGAAAAACGCCGCCCATGAACAGCCGTGCGACATGGAAAGCCGCGGCTTTCGGCCGGGAGATTCCCGGAATGCGGCCCTGGTAGGCGCCGGTTCGAATGGTTGCTTCGTTTTGGTTGCCCATCGTCTCTTCATCCTCCTTCCGTCGGCAATCCGGCCTGTTTCCAAACGGTCCAGCCGTTGACCAGGACCCGGACGTCTGTAAATCCCATATCTTTCAAAAACAGGGCCAGTTCGTGGCTCAAATCGCAGCTTTCCCCGTCACAATAGGTGACGAGGGTTTTTTCTTCCTCGAGCTGCTCGGCCGCTTCCATGAAATATCGGTCCACCTCCTGCCATGGAATGATCAACGCCCCCGGAAGATGCCCCTCCTGATACTGGTTTTCCGGTCGGGCGTCCACGAACAGGATTTCATCCCGTTCGAACAGTCCCCGGGCCTCTTCCAGGGGAATGACCAGGCTGTGGCCCGAAGCGTCGGCAAAGCGGGCATCCGCAGACCAGTCGCCGACGAGCGGTATGCCGCCGGGCCGCCACTGGTTGACCCCGACCGCCAGAAGAAGGGCAAGCCCCAGCAGAGCGGGTGTTTGCCAGAGAGCCCGGTACAATGGTTTTACTTGATTTTCAATCATAATCTCCTTCCTTTTTGGGTATCGTTCCTCCCCTACGACGGGCCTACGGGGTGAATCGCCGGTCATCGGTTTGAAAGGCCCACATTGAAGGAATCCGAAGCCCCGGGCCTCTTCAAGTATTGGGACAAGCCTATCATTCCGTCCACCAGATATCTGGCATCGAAGCCCTTCAACGTCAGATAGGTCCGGATGATGGCGGCCCGAACATACACGGAGCAAACCGGAACGATGATTTTGCTTCGGTCGAGTTCGCCGAGTCGATCGGGAAATTCATCGACCGGGATATGGGGGATAGAATCGAGATGATAAGCGGAATACTCTTCCGCAGTTCGTATGTCGATGATCTGCACCCGGTTCCGCCTGTGCAGTTCGATCAATTCGGGAATCCGGATTTTCATGTTTCTCCGTTCCCGGTTATCGAAGTTTTTGAGATATGCATCAAAGTCATCGGTTTTCGGCTCATTCGCATATCCGGGCAAGCCGGTCAGGATCAAAAAAATAAAAATATAAATTACTTTGTTCAGCCGCATTTCATCTTCCTCTCGGCAAGGGAGTGAGTATCTACCCGTCCAGGTGCGATTTCATCCCGCCCCGTTTGTGCTGTTCGATTTGTTTGATGAATTTTTTGAGAATGCGAAGGGCTTCCTCGCCGTCCGCATCCATCACCGCCGCTTTCATTTGCATGAATTCCGGTTCCGTCAGATTGAGAACCATTTGTTTTCTCCTTGAATCATGGGGTTGTTTTTACGGGGACATTTCCGCAGGTTGCCGTGTTTTCGAGGTCAACCGCCGGTTCCCGGCCGCCGAAGACCAGTCCGTAGGCCGCCGGCAGAAAAAAGAGGGTCAGCCCGAGGGAATAGACCAGCCCGCCGATCACCGCCACGGCCATGGGCATGAGCATGTCCCCGCCCTCGCCCACGCGGATGCCGACCGAGTCGGCCCGCACGATCACCTGTTTGGCCTGGTTTTCCCGGACGATCTCCACCGGCCCCACGGCCCGGCGCACCTCGGCGATGTCCCGCAGATAGACCGGCGCGCCGCCGTCGTTTTTGACGATCAGGTTTTCCAGGTCCGTCCGGCTGCGCAGCCGGACATCGGGAACCAGCACCCGGATGTCGTAGTACTCCCCGCCGTCCCGGTACTGGGTGGCCACCACGCCCTGAACCAGTCCGCGCAGGGGTTAGGCGGCTTCGCCCACCCCGATGCCCAGGGCCGATGCTTTGGCCCGGTCCACGAAAATCCGGTATTCGGGCTTGCTGATATCCATGGAGATCGTGACGTTGCCCAGGCCGGAAGTTTCCTGTAATCGGGCCGCGGCTTTCTGCGCGAACTCGAAAATCGGCTTTACCTCGGTTCCCCGGACTTTGATTTCCACCTCCTGGTCGCCGGCCTTGCGGATGAAGGCTTCGGCCAATGCGATGGCCGCCTGAAGATCGGACCGCTGTTTCAGCGCGAATTCAAAAGCGGACCGGGGATCGGGCGGAGGCGGCATGGGGAGCAGTTCGTCTTCCAAGTCCGGCGTTTTCCGGTCGAAGGCGGTCTGCAATCCCATCAGGTTGTAGAGTACCCGCCAGGCCACCTCGATCTCATTGCGCACCCGGACCCGTGATTGTTCCACCCGGGCGAGCCGGACATCGATGCGCAGCCGGTCCGACCGGGCCGCCTTTCCGGCCGATATCATGGCATCGATCCGGTCCCGGTCCTTTTCCAGAATGTTCCGGGAAAAGGTGATGCTCTCCATTTCCCGCCGGCGGCCGAGAATCGTAAAAAAGGCGCTGGTCACGTTGAAAACCAGCTCCTCCCGGGTTCGGACGAAGCGCTCCAGAACCGCGGCTTCGGTCAGCTCCGCAGCCCGAATCGTATTGACGATGCGGCCGCCGGTGAACAAGGGCATGCGAAGGGTGACCCCGATGTCGGAGATGGTTCTGTCGAAAACCCCCGGCTCTCCGTTGAAACGTGCCGACAGGAGCCGCTGCTCGTCCAGGTGGCGGCTTGCACCGCCTTTCACCCGAAGGGACGGCCACCGTTCGCCTTCGGCGATTCGGGATTCGGCTGCCGCGACTTTCGTCTCTTCACGAGCGGATCGAAGATCCGGATTGTTTTCAAGGGCTGTGTCGATACATGCGGAAAGCGGCCAGGGCGTGGGAATTCGCCTTTCCCCGGAGGGGCCCTGTTGCGGTATCGGGCCCTTTCCCTCGGCGAATGCCGATGGAAGAAAGTCTCGGATAGTCGGAATCGTGATGAACAGCACCATGCAGAAGAAGAACGATCGATATCTGTTTCGCATTCTGAATGTCAAAGAATATTCCCCATCACCTGAATTCGAATGACCGGATATTCCGGGTAGTCGGTATCGATGAAGATCTGGTCGTAATACCGGCCTTTATCGGGTTTTCGATTCTCAACCGTCAGAAGATAGGTCTTTTTTTCGGAGGATTTCACTTCCTCAAGATGAAATTGGATATTCTTGCCGTCTTTTGCTCGTGTCTTGACGACCTGAAACGGATATCGATCCTGCGGGATGATCCGGATTTTCTGTTCCGCCGAAGTCCCCGCTTTTCCGACCAGCATGGCACGGCCGGGTTTGATCTCCACGAATTTCTCAACTGAACCCTTGACGATGACGCTCAGCCGCGGTTGTTGAATGTCATTGGTCTGTATGTACACTATTTCCTGGATCGTCCTGCCGCCATACCCATTGGTCGATAATTTCACGGTAATCTTCGTCTCTCCGCCCGGAGGGATCTGCTTCGCACTGGAAGCGGCGGTGCAGCCTCACCCGGATTTGAGATTTTCAATATAAAGGGTCTCGTTTCCGGCATTTCGCAGGGTAAAATCATGAACCACTTCCGTGCCCTCGATCACCGGTTTGAAGGTATGAATCGGTTCCGGCAAAAATGCGGAGGGGGAAGCATATGCCGATTCGGGTACGGCAGCTAGGGTTCCCGTCAGAAAAAAGGTTCCGTAAAGGATCAGCACTATTTTGTTTTTCAGTTTCATTTTCTATTCCATATTTTTTGGGTTTTGAACCTCTTCGGCGGAGAGAAACCGGTTGTCGGTTTTCATTTGCTCCAGAAACTCTTTGGGGCTCATCTTGGAAAACCGGGCAAGCTCTTCTTTAATCGCCGCCATTTGCTCCTCATTTTTCAATCTCCGTTCGTAATCGGATTTCCGGGCTGCAAAATCGGTTTCGATCGACAGATATTCCGGATCGGGGTGGATATTCATCTCCAGGAGCATCAGTTCGCTGTCGGCTTTTCGGACCCGGCGGGTTTCATCGGCCCAGAGCCGGATCACGCCGATTACCCCTCCGCCCGATGGGTTCTTGGTCACCAGCGTGCGGCCGATCTTTTCCGGTTCGAAATCCGGGTAGACGTCATACCCCGATATGGCGATATCGATATCCGGAAAATGGCCGATCAAAGATCGGGTACTCTCCCATCCGATGTGGGACAGGAGCACGATCACATCCGCTTGTTTCCGGATTTTTGCCAAATGCTCCTGGAGCCGTTCCGCAGGGGGATGAACCATATAATCGGAAGGCCGAGACCTGCGGTTGGCCGGCCAATCGGCTATACCGATAAAGGCCACCTGGAGATTTCCCGCCTTCAGCAGCCGGAAAAGAGGCCATTCCTTCGGGCCGGCTTCCAGGGGCGTTACATTGAGACTGGTCAACGGTAGAATCGGATCTGAGCGGAAGAATTTTTCAAACGGTTTTCCGCCGCTCATTTCGGTGTCCGCAACATTCAAGACGTCGTAATCGATGATCGACAGCGCGCGATGGACATGTTCCGCCCGAAGCGAGGGGAACTTTTCCCGTCGTTTCATCCCGAAAAAATTGCCGACATCGACGACCAGAACGTTCGGATGCTTTTCCCGAATCTCCCGGATACGGGTGGCGCGGCGGGCCATGCCACCGATTTTGTAACAACAACCCGTCGGTTCGATATTCCCCCTGCCGTCTCCGGTATAAACGATCACCAGGTCGGCCGGAGCTTGCTTTTCCGCGTAGGCGGGAAAGGTGGCGAGGAATATGGCTGCGGCAAGGAGGGTGGAGATCCATTTTGCCGAGTCTGTCATGGTGTAACTCCTTTACATTGTTCGAGACTGTTCCGAAGGTTACCCGGAAAACGGCGTAAAACCGCTATTCTCCGGTTTGCCGGGGGCATCGGCAATCCCCCAAAAATCATGCGCTCACAAAAGGGTTTACAATAAAGTAGACGCCGAAAAGCCCGATGGCGACACCGGCTAGTTTCCGGAACCACATACTTCCCTGTTGCATATTGCTGCTCTCGAGAACCCGCTGCACCAGGGCCGTGGAGCTGCCGGCCACGGCGATGGGGATGCAGTGGCCGATTCCGAAAAGCACGATATAAAAAATCCCGATAGCGACCTTTTCCTGAATCGTGATGAAGGCCAGAATCGGTGCGATAAACCCGAAGGTGCAGGAACCGGAGAGCAGACCGTAGGCGAGCCCGAGCACGAAAGCGCCGAAAATGCCTTTGAGTTTGAACCGGCTCATCAGACCGCCCGACATGGAGCAGGCGGAAACCCCCATCATATCCAGAGAGACCCAGATGAGAATCGCTCCCACCAGGATGGTCCAGTAGGGGCCGATTTGGCCCAGCATTCGGCCCAGAAGCACACAGACGACGCCCACCAAGGCGATGGTGAGAAACAGCCCGCCCGTGAAAGCCACCGCGTATTTCGCTCCCTGCCGGGTGTCCAGGGTCCGGTTCTGGCCGCCCACATAGCCGACGATGAGGGGGATGGAAGCCATATGGCAGGGCGAAAACAGTACGCTGATCATTCCCCATAGAAAACAGCCCGCGGCCGCGATGAGAATGCCGCCGGTCATCCATTGGTTTACGGTTAAAAACAATTGATCCAGCATGATGCGCATTTCTCCTTAATTTGTTGAGAAATCAACCGACTCCCAGCTTCTGAAGCTGTTTGACGATGCTTTTTTTGTCCATGAAACCGGTATGCCGGTAGACCTCTTTTCCGTCTTTGTCATAAAAGATCTGGGTTGGAATCGCCCGAATCCCGAACTTTTTGGCCTTGCCCGGATTTTTCCATACGTCGATGAAGACGATGGCCGCTTTTCCGGCATACTCTTTTTCCAGTTCAGTCAGAATCGGGGCCATCATCTTGCAGGGGATGCACTCGGTGGCGCCAAGATCGACCATGGTGGGCACACCCTTGACCGGCACCGGTCCGGTTGCCGTTGTGTGCGAGGATGCGGTCGCGGCGGGTTCCTGGTTGAACTGATAGGTGATCACGCCGATCACCGCCAGAACTGCAAATACTCCCAAAATTATCATTCGAGTTTTCTTCATTTGGATGCCACCTCCATTTTTTCAATCTGTTTCATGACTTCCGCCTCGGCCAAAAAACCGGTATGGCGGAACACTTCATTTCCGTTTTTGTCATAGAAGACCTGAACCGGAATCGACCGGATGCCGAAACGGGCGCCCAGAAAAGGATTCTCCCCAACATGGACAAAGACCACGTTAAGCCGGTCGCCGTATTTTTTTTCCACTTTCTCCAGAATCGGCTGCATCATATCGCAAGGTACGCAGCCGGTGGCGCCGAATTCGATCATGGACGGCTTTCCGGAAGACCGGGCCTTGTCCACCGGGTTGTCTTTGGCGATCGCATATTGGGCTTCGGCCCATTTCCGGTTCACTTCGATATTGGCGGTCTCGCCCAGGCTCGCCAGATACCGCTCGACCGCCTCCTGTTTTTTCTGGTTGGCCAGAAAGGATTTGATGTTTTCTTTTACCTGATCGAAGGCCATGCCGCCGACCATTTCCTTGTTCGATTCATAGAAGGCGGCGGCTTCTTCATCGGTCACGGATACGCTGTCGGCCTGGCGAGTGATAAAATCCTGAATCACCGCTGTTTCATCCCGCCCCCGGGCTGAAATCCCGGCCGCCAGGGCCTGATGGTAAAGAATCCGTTCGGCGGCCATCTGTTCGAGAACCAGAAAAAGATTTTGTTTCAACATCGGACGCTGTTCCGATGGCGCCCCGGAGACGGCTTTTTCGATATCCGAAACCCGGATTTCAACCCCTTCCGCCTTCAGCAGGGTCTCCGATTCCATCGGTACAAGATGTGCGGTCGTCAAGATATTCATGGCCAGGCCGGGAAATGTTTCTTCCAAAACGGGGCCGGTCGCTGCGCCGGTCCCGCTGATGCTGTAAAAAAGCACCCAGAACAGGATGAACATGAACCGGCGGTATACGGTTTTCGTCATTAAGGTTATACTCCTTTCGCACAAAAAGATGAGGGGGGGGGTGTTTTGCAAACCCTTGCAATAAATATATGAATAGAAACGCTACCCCTTGCTCGGTTTTTCGTTTTTCAGCCGAGCGAGGAGGAACGCTGTTGCATCCCTGGTTTGAAATGAATCAACAGAGAAAGGAAGAATTCAACAAGAAAAGGGGAGTAAAAGAGGATAGAGGGGTGTCCGGCCTCGGCAGCTTCGAAATGTGGCCGGCATGCTGCATGGACAGTGGAAAAGAAATGACGGCAAGGCCCGCCCGGAGCGGGTCGACGGTTCTGGAGGGGTCGTTTTGAAGCTGAAAATTTTGAAGGGAAAACACCTGTTTCAATTGGCAGGGCTTGAGCCTGCATTGAACGGGCATTGAGGAGCAGGTTTTTTCTCCGGCGAATTGAGTCAAATCACACGCCGTTTCTTTCGGACACGTGATCGCGCTTCCGCAGACGGCTATACCGAGGATGAGAATCGCCATCGACAGGGCGAACCATCTGCGAAGCGTCGATCCTGTCGACGGCTTTCTAAAGGAATGCATGATGCTAACGGTATCGGTCGCTATTCAAAATCGAAACCGGCCAGGTAGGCGGCTAGTGGTTCACGTCGGGCCGGGGTCAGTTCCGGGCATTTCTCAATGCCGGTCGCACCCTCCATCAATTGGGCGGCGAACACCATGCAGGTCGGCTGACCGCACTTTTTACAGTTGGTCCTCGGCAGCAACTTCAAAATTTCCAGCAATTTCGGTTTCCTTTGACCCGTAAAACAGGGGGTGATGTCGGCTCGGTTTTCCCATGCCTGATTGATTTCAGACCTCAGCCATTCGAGAATACGATCCGCCTCCTGCTCGTCTTTCAATGCATTGATGGCGATTTCCCGGCTGCCCACTTTGATAATCCTGCCGTGATGATGGAACATCACCTCGGGCGGATCATTGAAATACTGGGTGCCGCCGAGCACCGCATTGATATAAGGAATCACTTCGGCGATATCCTCGTTCAGGCAGGCCTTGCAATGAACCGATTCGAAACCGGGATTACATTCGGGTCGAAAGATATCTTTTTTATAACCGGAAAGCAACATATTTTTCTCCGAATTCAGCGGGGTTCGGGTATCGCCGAATTCTTCGGATACGATTCACCAGATCCTTTTTCCGCACCCGCACCCGGTGACGGGCTTCGTAAACGCCGGCTGAGGCTCCCGGAACAGGCGCTTTACCGCCGCTTTGACACACTCGATATCCGCCCGTTCGAGATTGAAATTCTTGTTTTTTTCGATCCCCTCCTCGGTGATCACGAGATAATGATTCAAGGGTACCCGGGCCTGCTCCAGAATCGCCTTTGCACAGCCCGCCGGGCACCCGTCGATGGTCACCATGCGCGGGACATCCCTGGCCGACTGGACAAAACCGGAAAGCTGGCCGCCGATCCCCGCCAGACAGAACATTTTACCGAATCCTTCTTGGGTCAGTTCGATCGCCGCCTGGTTCGAAAGCTGCCCCACGTTGGAGCCGCCGGAACAGGCCAGGATCATGACATCGTTTCCTCCCGTGCAACATGTTTCCGTCATATCGGCCTCCTATCTTATTTCTGAATCCAGGACTTGATTTCCTCTTTCCCCGGGATTTTTCCCACCGATTTGACTTCCCCGTCTACCACGACTGCCGGGGTTCCGAACACACCATATTCTGAGATTTTCATGGTGTCTGTGATTTTTTCCACATTTGCGGAAACACCCGATTCCGCAAGGGCCTCCTTAACCACCGCTTCGGCCTGTTGGCATTTCGGGCACCCGGGGCCCAGTATCTTGATGTCCTTTCCGACCAGCACCTTTACATCCTGGGTATTTTTCTCAGTCATTTTCAATCTCCTTTATTTTTGCGGGTTTGTTTTGGGTTTCTTACCGGTTTCGGCCTAAGCAAAGAAATGTCCGAACACCATGCCGATCATCGTGGACATGATCACCACCAGGCAAACGAAAACGGCCGTCTTTTGGGTGCCCAGCACACTCCGTATCACCAGCATGTTGGGCAGGCTCAGCGCCGGTCCGGCCAGAAGCAGGGCCAGGGCCGGGCCTTTGCCCATGCCGGCGCCGATGAGGCCCTGAAGTATGGGGATTTCCGTTAAGGTGGCGAAATACATGAACGCCCCCACCACCGAAGCGAACAGGTTGGCCCACAGCGAGTTGCCGCCCACCAGGCCGCTCACCCATCCGGAGGGGATCAGCCCCTCGGCCCCGGGCCGGCCCAGCAGCAGCCCGGCCACCAGTACACCGGCCAGCAGAAGCGGCAGGATCTGTTTGGCGAAATCCCAGCTCGACATAAACCAGGTCTCCGCTTCCCCGCGGGTAGTGGTCAGGAGCACGACAAAGGCGATAATTCCCGCGGAGAAGGCCACCAGGGGCGCATGGGGCAGGGCCAGGGCCAGGATCAGGACCCCGGCCGCCGCGACCACCACCTTATATGTTTTAACGCCCATCCATCGGATCATCAGAAATCCGAGCGCCAGGGCGAACCCGCCGGTGAGTATCCATTTGACGGAATAGACCGCATTCCAGAAAGCGCCCGCATCCTCCGGTTTGGACCATGTGGCCGAAACCAGCAGGCCGACCATGAGCCCGAAGAAAAGCGCGTTCTGGCCCAGGCTGCGTTCGGACTCCGGCTCGGGCATGTGGATGGCCGCCGCGGCTTTGGCCTCCTCTTCCTTTCGATACATCAAATGCATGATCAACCCGATGACGATGCTGAAGAGGATGGCGCCCACGGCACGGCCGATACCGAGTTCCGGCCCCAGAATACGGGCCGTCAGGATGATGGCCAGTACATTGATAGCCGGCCCGCTGTACAAAAAAGCCACCGCCGGCCCCAGCCCGGCCCCCCGCTTCCAGATCCCTGCAAACAGCGGCAGCACCGTGCAGGAGCATACCGCCAGGATGGAGCCCGAGACGCTGGCCACGCCGTAAGAGATCACCTTGTGGGCGCCGGCGCCCAGATATTTCATTACGGCGGCCTGGCTGACGAATACGGAGATGGCCCCGGCGATGAAAAAGGCGGGTACCAGGCACAATAATACATGCTCCTGGGCATACCATTTGGCCAGGGCCAAAGATTCGATCACCCCTTGCGTAAACCGGCGGCTGTCGATGGGCAGAAAGAAAAAGAGTAAAAAGATGCCGACGATCAGGGCCATCGGCTTCCAGATTTCCGACCAGTCGATCTGGCTTTGATCGGTCTGTTCGTCCGTATCGTCGTATGGCGCACTTTGGTTTTCGGCGGATACCGCTTGACTCATGGAACCTCCTATATATCGCGATTTAAAGATTTATTTGGCATGAAAAATCAATTCTTATTCACTATTTTAAACCGATCGAGCGCTTCCGCCCGGATGGTGACCGCCGCCACCTCTTTCTCTTGATCGAGCCAATGGCGAAGATTGCCCAGCATGTTGGCCGCATAGGGGCTGTCGGATCCGTCGGCCAATCGGTAATTGACCCAGAGCCCGTCTTTGGAACAGGTGATCAGCCCGGCATTTTCCAGAATTCGCAGGTGTTTGCTGGCGGTCGACTGGGCCAGCCCTATGGCCTCCTTGATTTCGCACACGCATAATTCCCGACGCTGAAGCAGTTTGACGATCTTGACCCGGCCGGGGTCGGACAAGGCTTTCATGACTTTGGTGAAATCTTTCATGGGTCCTCCATATCGCTTTAAGGAAATATAGTCAGGGCAGGTCGGCATTGTCAAGGATAATTCTGCAGGTGAATTTATCTACGCGGATTAATATATGATTTCAATCCTTTGCTCAGATGTTTGCAGGTTGCTGAACACTCTTGATTTTTTAGAATTTAATGCTGACCTTCCCGTGGCTTTTTTTTGTAACCCTTTCATTCGAGTGTGCGACTTATTCCACAGAACTCGCAAACGGACAGAATGAGCGGGCATGCCCGGGTAAGCGGATGGAGACGGGTCGACGCGATTCGAACAGCCGGGGCGATTTTGTTACAGCGGACCGTGGATAAGAGAAAGAATGTTGAAACGGACATCAGACAGGCCTTCGGATATGGAGATTGTTCAGCGGGTTCTGAATGGTGATCCGGAAGCTTTTGCCCAAATTCTGGAGCGATATGAAGTCCATGTATTCGCTGTGGTTCGAAAGCATGTTCCTATGGACCGGGTGGAAGAAATCGCCCAGGAAGCGTTTGTTCGGGCCTATCAGTCGCTGCATTTTTTCCGTAAAAAGGACCGTTTCAAACAGTGGCTGTCGGCCGTTGCCGTCCGAACCTGCTATGACTATTGGCGGCAGCGGTACCGAAATAAAGAAATCCCCATGAGTCGGCTCTCTGAAAAGCAGATTGCCTGGTTCAATCAAGCCGTTTCTCAGGAATCGGCGGCCGATATCGAGACCCTGGCTCGCCGCCGGGAAGCCAGAGCGCTTCTGGATTATGCCCTGGCCCGACTCTCGGCTGAAGACAAGATGGTGGTGGAACTGATTCATCTTGAAGGACTGCCTGTCCGGGAAGCGGCGGATCTGCTTGGATGGAGCCTCGCCAATACCAAGGTTCGGGCCTTTCGTTCGAGGTTAGAGATCCAGAAGATATTAACCCCCATCAGGTTCAAGCGGGACCCGGTGGTGAAAACCCGGTATATTATGGAAAAACTTTCCGGAAAACTCGACCTCAGCAACGCCCAGAAGGAAAAAATCACCGGAATTGTCGAAGGAATCGAAAGGGAAGCCCGAGAACTCTATCAACAGCACCGTTCAGAAATGAAAGAGGTGTTGGAAAAAGGGGTGGCCGAAATGAAAACGGAGCTGAACCCCGGTCAGGTTCGGGAGTTGGAAAGAATGCGGGAAGAGTACCGAAAAAGAAAGGCAAAACGGCAAGGAAAATGAAGACGGTCGATCCGTGGCGTGGCTAGAGGTCGAAACCGGCATTCGGGACCAGGACCGGGTGCAGGTGACGGGCGAGGGCCTCTCCGGCCGGGTGGTCGTACTGGGCCAGCAGCTGGTGGAGGACGGCTCGCCCATCACCATTCCCGACACCGGTTCGGAAACCGTCCTCACGGACCGGAAAGGATAACGCCATGGACCTTCCGGGATTCAGCATTCACAGGCCGGTGTTCACCACCATGGTCACCCTGATGGTGGTCATCATCGGCATCGTCTCCCTGAGCCGGCTTCGCATCGATCTGCTGCCGGAGATCGAGCTGCCCACCGTCTCTGTCAGCACCGAATACGAAGGGGCCGGCCCCGAGGTGATGGAGCGTCTGGTGACCCGCATTGTGGAGGAGATCGTCGCCACGGCGCCCGGTGTGGAAGAGATCACTTCCACCTCCTCGGAAGGGCGCAGCAATGTCCGGGTGAGTTTCGTCTGGTCCACCGACATCGACACCGCAGCCCTGGATGTGCAGTCCAAGCTGGAAGATGAAATCAACGAACTCCCCGACGACATCATTCGGCCCCGAATCCGCAAGTTCGACATCGCCGGGTTTCCGGTGGTGATTCTGGGGATCTCCAGCATTATGGACCCGGTGGAGCTTACCCAGTTGATCGAGGATCAGGTTCGATATCGGTTTTCCCGGATTCCGGGGGTGGCCCAGGTGGACCTCTGGGGCGGCTTCAACCGGGAGATTCGCATCGAGCTGAATCCGGACCGGATCAAGTCCCTGAGGCTGGACCTGGATCGGGTGCTTGAGGCGATCCGCGACGCCAACCTCGACCTGCCCGCCGGCAGGATCGAAGAGGGGCGTTTCGAGGTGACCCTGAGGGCCCCGGCCGAATTCAACAGCATCGAACAGATCCGCAGCACCGTGATTCTCAACCGGGACGGCGCCGCCGTTACCCTGGACCAGATCGCCGATGTCGTCGACACCTATGAAAAACCCTCCCGGATCGTGCGGGTCAACGGCGAGCGGGGCCTGCGGGTGGGCATCCGGAAGCAGGCCGATGCCAACACCGTGGAGGTCTCCCGCCGGATTCTGGAAGAGATCGAGGCCCTCAAACCGGTCTTTCCCCGGGTCCGGATCGTGCCGGTGATCAATCAGGGCAACTTTATCGAGCGCTCCATCGCCAATGTGGCCCGGTCGGTGCTCTACGGCGGTGCCCTGGCGATTTTCGTGCTTCTCTTTTTTCTGCGCAGCTTCCGCTCCACCATCGTGATCTCTCTGGCGATTCCCATTTCCATGATCGCCACTTTCGCGCTCATGTATTTCGCCGGGTTCACCCTCAACCTGATGACCCTGGGCGGATTGGCTTTGGGGGTGGGCATGATGGTGGACAGCTCCATCGTGGTGCTGGAAAACATCTTCCGACACCGGAATGAAAACCGGTCCCCGGCGGATACCGCCGCCATGGACGGGGCCCGGGAGGTGGGGCCGGCGATCGTGGCCAGCACCTTCACCACCCTGGTGATCTTTCTGCCTTTGGTCTTCGTGCGCGGGGTGTCGGGCATTCTGTTCCAGGAGCTGGCCTATGTCATCGTCTTCGCCCTGATCTGTTCCCTGGCGGTCTCCCTCAGCCTGGCGCCCATGCTCTCCTCCCGGCTTCTGCTGCCCAACGGAACGGCGGCAAAGCGCCGCTCCGGGTTCCTGAACCGGCTGGCCGGGGCTTCCGAGACTTTTTTTGAAAACTTCAACAACGGGTATCGCGATCTGATTCACCGGGTATTGAACCACCGGTTTTTGACGGTGATGACGGCGGCGGCCCTGCTGGGGGCCAGTCTTCTGCTCCTGCCGCTGATCGGCGCCGAGTTTCTGCCGCCCAGCGATGAGGGAGAGGTGCGGGTTTCCGGTGAAATGGAGGTCGGCACCCGCCTGGATCTGATCGATATGCAGACCCGAAAGATGGAGGAAATGGTCTACACGGCGGTGCCGGAAGCGGTCTCCACGGTAGTGAGCGTGGCCTCGACCGGTCGCCGGGCAGATGATCTCTCCCGGGGGGAGATTCGAATGTCGCTTCTGCCGGCGGCCGTCTCGGAGAAGGGGCCGACGCCCAGGCCCCCCTGGCCCGGGCCGTGATCGGCGGGCTCACCGGTTCCACCCTGATCACCCTGGTGCTGATTCCTGCGGTGTACACCCTGTTTCATCCGGAAACGAAAGCGAGTGAGGTGTGAGGAATTCCGCTGTGGCAAATCGCTGTCTGCTTCTGATGTTCTTTCTGATGATGACATTTCCGGGCGGGTGCGCAAGGCCCGACCGCCGGCCGGTGTTCCGGCCCGATTTCCATGAAGCCGTTCCGGAAAACCCCGGCTTCCTTCGGCGGTGACGGAGAAATACCGACCCCAAACCGATACCGCGCCGGTGGAGATTTCCGCTTCGGAATCAGCACCCATGGACCTCTCCGTTGAGCAGGCGGTCCTGCTGGCGCTTCGATACAACCGGGAGCTGGCGGTGGAGCAGCTCACCCCGGTCATCACCGGCGCCTTCGAGGCGATCGAACGCGGGGTTTTCGATCCGGAGCTGTTCAACCGGGCCGCCAAAGCCCGGGACCTGGCGGCAAGGGCCTCGGTGCAGCAGGCGGATGCGGCGGTCGCCAATCTGGAACAACTGGTTCGGCTGGATGTGCGGCTCGCCGTCAACGAGGCGGAACGGGCCCGGCGGCAGATCACCGCTTCCGCCGCCACCCGGGAACTCCAGGAGGAGACCCTGCGGGCGGAAACCGCGCGGTTCGGGGTGGGCGCCGGCACCGGACTGTCGGTGGCCCAGGCCCAGCGGGACCTGCTGGAAAGCCGGATCGCCGAAGTCGAGGCCATGGTCCAATACCGCCTCGCCCTGATCGACCTCTACCTGGCCGAAGGCAGCCTGCTGGAACGCCGCGGCATTCGGCTGCCGGCCGGTCCATCCCCGCGAAAGTAATTTCATGTTCGGAATCATCCTTCTGTCGGTATGCACGGTCATGCACCTCTATGTATTCGGACGCGCCGCCACGGTCCCCTGGATCAAACAGCATCTTCCGCTCAAATACCTGCTGGGTCTCGGTCTGCTCCTGTGGGTGGTCTTCTACCTGAGCCGCGCCCTTCGCCACCACCACGGCGAATGGATGTGGCTTCTGGAGTTCACCGGCATGGGGTGGATGGGCGCCCTGTTCCTGCTCTTTATCTGCCTTTTGACAGCGGACCTGGTCACCCTCTTCGGGCTCCTGTTTTCCCGAACCGCGCCCTCCGTCCGGGGGTGGGCCCTGGTCCTGGGCGGGGCCTTGTCGCTTCTGGCCTTTGTTCAGGGGACGCGGCCGCCGGAGGTTCGGGAGTATACCGTATCCTTGGCGGGGCTTTCTCCGGAAATGGAGGGCCGGGTCATGGTCGCCTTGTCCGACATGCACCTGGGGACCCTGCTGGGCAGGGGCTGGCTGGATGCCCGGATCCATCAGGTTCAGGACCTCGATCCCGACCTGGTGGTCTTGGTGGGCGACATCCTGGACGGGCACGACGGCGCCATTTCCCGGATGACCCCGCTGTTTCGCCGCCTCGATCCGCCCCTGGGGGTCTGGGCGGTGCTGGGCAACCATGAATTCTACCGGGGTGCGGACAGGTGCGTCCGCCTTCTGGAGGAAGCCGGGGTCACGGTGCTGCGCAACCGGTGGAGCGAAATCGGGCCCGGGCTGATCCTGGCCGGGGTGGATGACCTGAGGACCTCCCGCCGCTTCGGCTCGGGCCACGACCTGCTGGACCGAGCACTGAGGGGAAGACCCCCGGGCGCCACGGTGTTGCTGTCTCACACCCCCGTCCAGGCGGAGCAGGCGGCGGATGCGGGCGTCGACCTGATGCTCTCCGGCCATACCCACAACGGCCAGATCTGGCCGTTTACCTATCTGGTGCGGCGGGTCTATCCGCTGATTCACGGGGAGTATGCCATTAAAGGGATGAAGGCCATCGTATCCCGCGGCGCCGGCACCTGGGGGCCGCGGATGCGGCTGTGGGGGCGGGGGGAGATTCTGCGGATCAAAGTAACGGCGGCAGAACCGAATCAAGCAAGCCGTTTCGGTTGGGACAGGACTGTTGAAGTGGGATAAGGAGCTTCGGGAGAGCGAAAGGGCGGCGGTTAAAAACCGGTGTTGCTTTTTTTCCTGAACTGGTTACGATTGAGCCCAAGAATTGAACTCCTGAAAAATTGAGAGGCCAATCTCCTTAAACCCATGAATGACGGAGCCCTGTTGATGTTAAAAGATTTCAGCCTGAAAAAAAGAATGTTGCTGCCCATCTGTTCGATCGTCGCCCTTGCATTCTGCCTGACGATAGTCGGTGTCGCGATTCAGGCGAGCCGTTCCGTAAAGGCCGAAGCCCTGGAAAAGAACCGGGAACTTGCCTTTCGCTTCAGTGCGGAGGTCGCCAATGAAATTAATACCGCGCTGAATGCCTCCGGGACGTTGGGGGAGGTTTTCACAGCTGTTAAAAACAGTGCGAGTACCCCTGACCGGAATGTGATGAATGAAATGCTTCGCCAGGTCCTGTCTGAAAATCCTCGCTTTTTTGCGGTGTGGAGCGTTTGGGACCCGAATGCGCTGGATGACCGGGACAGCGAATTTTCGGGTGCCCCGGGGCATGATGAAACCGGGCGTTTCATTCCCAACTGGAACCGGGCCGGCGGGAGTATCGTCCTGGAACCTCTGGTCGAATATGAAGAACTCTATGAGGCTTCTAAATCCCGGGGAAAAGAGCAGATTCTGGACCCGTATGAAATCCCTGTGGGGGGCAAAGATGTTCTCATGACCACGGTTCTTTCCTTGATCAGACACGAAGGAACGGCTATCGGAGCGGTAGGAGTCGATTTTACTTTGGATACCCTTCGAGAAATGGTCCGGTCCATTCAGCCCTATGGAACCGGCAATGCGGCGTTGATCGCGCACAACGGCGCCTATGCCGCCCATCCTGATGAAGCCAGGGTGGGGGAGGATATCGGAGACACAGCCGTCTGGCGGTCGGCCAAAGATGCCGTCCGAACCGGAAACATTTTTATCGCTTCGGATCACTCGGAATATCTCGGGACCGAGGTCACTAGGATACTGGTCCCGATCCGTCTGGGGGATACCGGAACTCCCTGGTCTTTTCTGGTGAACATCCCCATGGACAAGGTGATGGAAAGCGCCCGGAGAATTCGAAATACCGCCCTGCTGATCGGCGTTCTTTCCCTGGGTGTTTTAATCCTGATCGTCTATTTCATTTCCAGCGGCATCGCCGGCCCTTTGGAGCAGATCGCAGCCGGGGTCGATCTTGCGTCGGATCAGATGTTTTCGGCGGCCGGAGAAATGTCCTCCACCAGTCAGACCCTGGCCGAGGATGCCTCCGAGCAGGCCGCCTCGGTGGAGGAGACCTCCGCCTCCCTTGAAGAAATCTCCTCCATGATCAAACAGAATGCCCAGAACGCACGGAATGCGGATCATCTGATGGCAAAAGCCGATACCGAAGTGAGACAGGCTGAAGCCTCTTTTGAAACTTTGTCCCGATCCATGGGGGAAGTCACAGAGGCCAGCCATCAAACCTCGGACATTGTCAAGACCATCGATGAAATCGCATTTCAGACCAATCTGCTCGCTCTCAATGCGGCCGTGGAAGCGGCTCGGGCCGGAGAGGCGGGCGCCGGGTTCGCGGTGGTGGCCGATGAGGTCAGAAATTTGGCGCTTCGAGCCACTCGGGCGGCCAAAAATACCACCGAATTACTTCAGGGAACGGTCCAGAAAATTGACCAGGGGACACATCTTCTTATCGAAACCGGCAGTGCCTTTAAAAGAATGGCGGAAAGTTCAAGCGGCATCGCCAATCTGGTTTCCGAAATTTCCACCGCCTCCGAAGACCAGGCACGAGGCATTGATCAGATAGAAAAAGCCATGTCGGAAATGGACCGGGTGGTTCAGCAGATTGCGGCCAGTTCCGAAGAAAATGCCGGAACTTCGGAAGAAATGAACGGGCAGGCCGAACAGCTGAAAGGGTATGTCTCTGAATTGGTAAAACTGGTGCGGGGAAAATCGATGACGAGTGACCGATAGGGTTTTCGGCTCCCCTGTGCATGCTGATATTTTTCCAGTCGCATCTCTTGCCCCGGCAGCAAAGGTTTCCTCATGGTCGACAATTGAAAAGGCTTACAATGAGATTCCAGCTAAGGACTTTTTTCATCTTTTCGTGCGTGGCTTTACTTTGGGCGTGTGCTGATCAGACTTCGGAAGGCCGTCAGGGCGGGGGACCCGAACCCGGTGCCGCTCAGCCCCCGCCCGAGGTCGGATACATCACCGTCCGTCCTCAGAGAATCGCACTGACCAACGAACTGCCCGGCCGGGTCAAGGCCTACCGGACCGCCGAAATCAGACCCCAGGTCAGCGGGATCATTCAATCCCGACAATTTGAGGAAGGCAGTTTTGTTGAAGCGGGCCGGCAGCTCTACCAGATCGACCCGGCCCGGTATGATGCAACCTACCAAATCGCCCGGGCAAACCTCCAGGATGCCGAAGCGGAGCTTGAAACCACCGCTTCCCTGGCCCGCCGGTATGAACGGCTGATCGATGCCAAGGCGGTGAGCGAGCAGGACTATGATGAGGCCGTCGCCGGTCTCGAAAAGGCCAAGGCTGCTGTGGCTGTGGCCGAAGCTGAAGTGCGTACCGCCAAAATTAATCTCGATTATACCAGGGTCTATGCGCCGATCAGCGGCTATATCGGCCCGTCGAGCGTGACGGAAGGGGCCCTGGTCACGGCCCAGCAGGCGACCGCGCTTGCCACGATCCGTCAGCTCGACCCGGTCTATGTCGATCTGTCTCAATCCGCCGCGGAAGCGCAGCGCCTGCAGGAACGCCTGATGTCCGACCGCATGGAAGGAAACCCTCAGAAACAATACACGGTGTTTTTACTGCTCGGCAATACCGGGGAAACCTATCCGCACGAAGGCGAACTGGACGCCACCGATCTTTCGGTCGACCCGCAGACCGGGGCCATTCGCCTGCGTTCGGTCTTTCCCAATCCGAACATGGTGCTGCTGCCCGGTATGTTCGTTCGGGCCTCCATGAAGGCGGTGGGGGATCGAGAGGCCATCATCATACCGCAAAAGAGCGTCATCATTGAACCGGGCGGTTCGACTTCCGTCTGGGTGATCGGCGAAAACAGCACGGCGAACAAACGCGGCGTCAGGACCGGGGCCCCCTACAAGAACAACTGGGTGGTTCCGGAAGGCCTCGATACCGGCGACCGGGTGATTGTCGAAGGGACCATGAACCTGCGCGAAGGGACCGAGGTCAAGCCGGTGAAGCTGGCAGCCGCGGATGTCGCAGACTCCCAAACCGAAAGCGGTGCCGAATAATGCTGTCCGGATTTTTTATCAACCGGCCGATTTTCGCCTGGGTGATCGCGCTGTTCATCATGGGGGCGGGCGCACTCTCTATCATTCTGCTGCCGGTGGAGCAGTATCCGACGATTGCCGCTCCGACAGTGGTGGTTTCAGCCAGATATCCCGGCGCATCGGCCCAGACCCTGGAAAATACGGTCACCCAGGTGATCGAACAGAACCTGACCGGGATCGACAATCTGCGGTATATTCAATCGACCAGTTCCTCCACCGGACAGGCGAGCGTCACCCTGACCTTCGAACCGGGCACGAACCCGGATATCGCCCAGGTTCAAACCCAGAACAAAGTCTCCCAGGCGGAAGCCGCTTTGCCCGCGGCCGTGCAGCAGCAGGGGGTCTCGGTCCGGAAATCCGGCGGCAGTTTTGCCTTGATCGTCGCCTTTTTTGCAGAAGAAGGTTCGGTCAACCGATACGATATTTCCGATTTTATCGCCTCCACCCTGGTGGAACCGCTGAGCCGGGTCGACGGCGTCGGGGAGATTCGGGCCTTCGGTCCCGAACATGCCATGCGGATTTGGCTCGATCCGTCCGCCATGAACAACTTCAATATCACTACCTCGGATGTGATCAACGCCGTCCGGGAGCAGAATGTGCAGCTGGCCACAGGAGAGATCGGGGGCGCCCCGAATGTCGAAGGCCAGCAGATCAACGCGACCATCACGGTCCAGTCCCTTCTCGAGACCCCGGAAGAGTTCGAGCGGATTCTGCTTCGGGTCGAGCCCGATGGGTCCGGAGTGACGCTGGGCGATGTCGCCCGTATCGAAATCGGCGCGGAAAGCTATCGGGTGATCGGCAGATTCAACCGAAAGCCGGCCGCCGGTGTGGCGATTCAGCTGGCGCCCGGGGCCAATGCGCTGGAGACCATTCAGGCGGTCAAGGAGCGGGTGGAGGAATTTCGCCCGATCTTTCCCGAGGGGGTCGAAACCGCCTATCCGGTGGATGTTTCCCCCTTCATCCAAACCTCCATCTTCGGCGTCCTCGAAACCCTGGGCATGGCCATGGTCCTGGTCGTCCTGGTGATTTTTGTTTTCCTGCAAACCGTCCGGGCCACCTTCATTCCGGCGGTCGCCATTCCGGTGGTGCTCCTGGGGACCTTCGCCTGCTTGCTGGCCCTCGGCTATTCCATCAATATCCTCACCCTGTTCGCCCTGGTCCTGGCGATCGGGATGCTGGTGGATGATGCCATCGTGGTCACCGAAAATGTCGAACGTAAACTCGAAGAGGATGATTCCTTGACACCCCGACAGGCCGCCTTTCGCGCCATGAAAGAGATTTCGGGGGCACTGGTCGGCACCACCGTCGTGCTCTGGGCGGTTTTCCTGCCCATGACCTTCTTTCAAGGGGCTACGGGGGCCATCTACCGGCAGTTTTCGATTACCATTTCGGCGGCCATGGGGCTTTCTCTGTTCATCGCGCTCAGCCTGTCTCCCGCCCTCTGCGCCATCATCTTGACCCCCGGCAGGCGCCAGAAAAGCACCGGGCTGTTTGGTCTCTTCAACCGGGGATATGGAAAAACGCAGTCCGGCCACCAACAGCTTTTGAAGAAGCTCCTGAAGGGCCGGATCATTTTACCCCTTGTCTTTGGGGTCCTGGCGGCGGTGAGCGGGGTCCTGTTTTTCCGTATTCCCTCATCCTTTCTGCCCGATGAAGACCAGGGCCGCATGTTCGTCCTGATCGCCGGCCCGCCGAGTTCGACACTGCAGCTCACCCTGGATAAAGTCCGACAGGTGGAGGATTTCTTTCTGGAGGAGGCCGGGGATGCCGTCGCCGGCATGTTTGCCGCCGCCGGGTTCAGTTTCGCCGGAAGCGGTCAGAATGTAGGCGCCGCGTTTGTGGACCTGAAGGAGTGGGAGAAAAGGGGCGAGGAAAGCAGCGTCTTTAAAATTCGGGAAAAAGCAGGACGGCAGCTTTCCGGGGTACGGGACGCGCGGATCATTCCCATTGTTCCGCCCCCGGTTTCCGCCCTCGGCAATGCCGGCGGGTTTGAATTTCAGCTGGTGGATCGGGCGGGCCTGGGAAACGAGGCCCTGTCGAATGCCATGAGACAACTGCTGGAACAGGCCGGCAACAGCCCCCTGCTGACACAGGTCCGCTACAACGGGCTGGCCGACAGTCCCCAGTATAATCTGGATATCGATGCCGTAAAGGCGCAGGCCCTGGGGGTGCCGATTTCGACCATCAACCAGACCCTCAGTACGGCCCTGGGGGGCACCTATGTGAACGATTTTCTGGAGGACGGCCGTGTGAAGCGGGTGTACGTGCAGGCCGACGCCCCCTATCGAATGCTGCCCACCGATATCGGCCGCTGGTATGTGCGCAATGACTCCGGCGGGATGGTGCAGCTGGCGGAATTCGGTTCCGGCGGCTGGACCTACGGCCCCCCTCAGCTGACCCGGTTTGACGGGAATTCATCCCTCGAAATTCAGGGGTCCCCGGCCGGGGGCGTCAGCTCCGGAGAGGCGCTCCAGGAGATTGCGAATCTGGCGCAGGACCTGCCGGAAGGAATCGGCATCGAGTGGACCGGCCTCTCTTACGAGGAAAGGCAGGCCGGCAATCAGGCCTTTTATCTCTATGCCATTTCCGTGGCGGCGGTGTTTCTGGCACTGGCGGCGCTTTATGAAAGCTGGGCGATTCCGATGGCGATTCTGCTGACCGTTCCCTTCGGTGTTTTCGGGGCGCTGCTGACTACCTGGCTGAGCGGCCAGGCCAATGACGTCTATTTTCAGGTCGGGCTGCTGATGACCATCGGGCTGGCGGCCAAGAATGCGATCCTGATCGTCGAATTTGCAAAAACCAATTTCGAAGAAGGGATGAGCGCTTACGAGGCTGCCGTACATGCGGCAAAACAGCGCCTGCGCCCGATCCTGATGACCTCGATGACCTTTATCCTGGGGGTCATGCCGCTGGCCTTCGCCTCCGGTCCGGGTTCCGGCGCCCAGAATGCGATCAGCATCGGCGTGCTCGGCGGAATCACCGCCACCACCCTGTTTGTCGTCTTTTATGCGCCCTTCTTTTTCATCTGGGTGTATCGGCTGTTGAAGGTGAAAGCCTCCGGACAGGACCGGCAAACCCGGGATGAGGATGAGCAGGCGTATGCATCAGCCGATTATTAAGCCGCGCCCCATTGCTAAAACAGGGATGGTTTTGCGCTTCTGACCGGGTGCATTCCGATCAGCAATTGTCATACATTCGGATAATCTCGCCGGTGCCTTTTCCCTCCACGCTTTTGACGTAGCCGTTGACGACTTTTTTCATGGGGATGGGATTGTGACCGGGAAAAAAGGTTTCGTATTTGTCCACGGCGTCTTCCACCAGTCCCGAGGACACGACATTGATTCGAAGGCCGTTTTTCAATTCCAGGGCCGCCGCCTTGACGAAGCTGTGAATTCCGCCGTTCACCATGGCGGCGCTGGTGGTGAACTCGACGGGGTGGTCGGCCAGGATGCCGGTGGACAGGGTAAAAGAGCCGCCGGGATTCAGGAATTTTTGTCCGATTCTCACCATATTGACCTGCCCCATCAGTTTGCTTTTCAATCCGATGTAGAAATCGTCCTCGGTCATCTCCTCAAAGGCCGCCCATTTGGCCTCGCCGGCGATACATACCGCGGCATCCACATGGCCGACGGATTCGAACATGGCTTCTATGGATCGGCTGTCGGTGATGTCGACCGTCACCTCTCCGGCGTTTCTGGAGGCGACGATGACCTCGTGCTTTTTTGAAAAACGCTCGGTGACCTTTTTGCCGATGGTTCCGCTTCCGCCGATAATCAGGATTTTCATGGTTCCTCCGGTTCAATTTTTTTCTTCAAAAGCCGATGCCCGAATGCGTCGGTGAAATATGTTCGAGGTGCAAAAGCGTCCGAGATCGTCTGTGCCTTGGAGTCGATTCCTGGCCGACCGGTGGATTTGGTTTCACGGTGAGGTTGGCTGCCATTTCCTCCAAAGGATCATTTGAGGGGCACCGGACGACCTGAAGAGGATCGTTTTCCAGATTGTCTGCCGTCTGACGGCGGCCGCCAGGGAACGCAAGGAAACCTGTCCATCTTCATGGATCTTGACCATCTTTTCCAGACCGAACCGGTTATATTTCATGAGGAAGGTCCGGATACAGGTATTGATATGATTGAACAGTGCCCGCCGAATATCCGCCGCCGTTCCGGTGGGATCGACACATGAAAAATCCCACTGAAGCATCAGATACCGGCTGCGCAAAGGGGTCGGGGTCTTTCCGAATCGTCGTGGACGGATAAATAGCAGGTATTTTCCAGCGTTTTCCAGCATCGGAATTCGGGTGGTCCGGTCGCAGTAGAAATACCCCTCGGTCATGACGGCATTGAAATCGCTGATGCCGTAAGGGAATTTCATTGCCGCACCGCCGTCTCACCCCCCAGCTGAATCATCACCGAAGTCCCTTCCGGCAGCACCTCCACCAGCGCCCCGGAATCGAGCATCTTTTCGGTCTCCATGACGGTGAGCACGGCTTCCAGGGCTTCGGGGTCCTGTCTGGCGATGCTGTTCAGGGTGGAGCCGACCACTTCGGGCCGGACCGAGGCGGCCTCGGCCATTTTCTGGGAGACCTTGTTGGCGGTCTGGCTCTTGATCAGGCCGACCCGGTTTTCGCCGTCCTGCTTCATGGCGGAGGTGACCTGGATGAGCCGCTTGACCACCTTTTCGGTGATGTTCTTGACCATGGCCTGGTCGGTGAAGGCGACCTTGCGGATGTAGACCGACCCCAGCCGGTAGCCCCATTTTTCGGACAGGGGCGATACCGCTTCCCGCACCGTGCGGCTCAGGGCATGCCGGTTTTCCAGCATCTTTTCCATCTCCAGGTTGCTCAAAACCGAAATCGTGGCGCTGGCCACGTTGGCCTCCAAAGAGCCTTCCGGATTGGCGTTTTTGAAGAGATAAGAGACCGGATCGGTCACTTGCATCTCATACCAGATCCCCACCCCCATGGGGGTGCCCTCTTCGGAGTTGACCATCTGGTTGCGCAGATAATGCTGCCGCAGAGCGGTGTCGACGGTATAGCGCTTGCCGAAAAACGGCAGCAGCATGGCTTTGGCCCCGAACAGGGAGATCGGAAAATGGAGCCCGGGGGTGTCGATGGTCCCCAGCACCTTTCCGAACAGGGTGTACACACTCGCCTCCGCTTCGCTGACGGTGATATAGAGCCCGAGTTTTCGGCTGATCCCCAGCAGAATGGGAATGAAGGCGAACCCGATCAAAAACAGAAAAAATATACCGGCCAGATCAAATCCCATGATCCTCTCCTCTCAATGGTATGTGGACAGGCCCCTGGATTCGGGGACCCGGAAATGTTACGCCTTGGAAACCTTCACGATTCGGGAAGCCCGGTTCAGCAGCGGCACCTGCATGTTACGCACATAAGCCTTGAGCGCTTCCGACCCGCCCTCTTTTTTGATGTTCATCAGGGTCCGGGCCAGCTCATTCAATGGCGCCACCTCGGCCTGGGCGTTGTTGGAGGCGATCTCCACGGCCCGGTTGCTCATGGTGATCTGCTGCTCCGCATCGGCCCGGGCGGTGGAGATATCGGCCGCCACCTGGTTTCGGGTGGAGTTGATGGCCGCCAGGGCCGAATCGACCTCCCGGGGCGGGTCGATTTCGGTGATCAGGGCCGCATCCAGTTCGATCCCGTATTTTTCCGAGGTGTTCCGGCACTGCTCCTCCATGTAGTCGTTCAAGAGCGGCAGGTTTTTCCGCAGATCATTGATGGAAACCCCTTCGGAAATATCCACGCTGCCCGCCTCCTCGCCTTCCCCCAGATCCGTATCCTTGATGATCTGGGTCCCCTTGGGATCGGAGAAATTGGCGATCCGCTCCCGCAGCACCGAAATAAAAAACCCCATGACATGCTCCAGCGGGCTTTTGACGCCGAAAAGATAGGGGTAGAGATGGTTTTCACTGACCCGGAACCGGATCTGGCCGTTGACCCCGGTGGTGAGGTTGTCTTTGGTTACCGATTCCACCGTCTCCTGGGATTTGGTGGGGTCCCAGGTCAGGTCCAGCCCTTGAGTGGAGACCTCCACCTTGTAGACCTTCATCCAGGGCCACTTGAAATAGGGCCCGCCCGGCGGAATCGTTTTCAATCGGGGATAATCGTAGCGCAGCTTTTCTTCCTCGCTCAAGGCCGACTCCGATGCCGAGGATTCCCCCAGCTCCATGGTCTGGGCCTTGCCGAAGACGGTCAGCACCGCCCGTTCATTGGGACGGACGGTATAAAACCCGGTGATTACGCTTTTGTAGATGAAATAGAAGACGATGCCGACGACGAACGCAATAAACCCCATGAGCCCTCCTTTTGCTTGCGGTGAAAAAAAACAGCCGGTTCACCGTATTCCTTATCCTATTTTCGGCATCGCCTCAAGCAGGTCTTCATCCACATCGATGATCTCGCCGTCCCGGTGGAATGCCCGCTTCATCCGCAGAAAGATGTCGGACCGGGCCTGGCGCTTGAGGCATTCCAAATCGCCGATGATAAGCAGCTCCTTGCGGCACCGGGTATGGGCCACATTGATGCGGTTGGGATTGTCCACGAATCCGATGCCGCCGTCGATGTTGCTGCGCACGTAGCTGATGATGACCAGATCGCTTTCCCCGCCCTGAAAGCTGTCCACGGTGGCGATCCGGTCTTTCAGAAAGGTCTCCCATTTGTCCTTCGGCACCGGCCGGGGAAGTAGAGAGGCCACCGCCTCATAGTCGAGCAGGGACCGGATCCGCCGGATCTGGCGTTTGTAGGGGGAGATGACGGAGATCTCCTCGGGATCGTGCCGGGTCAGGGCCGACAGCAGCACGAACCGGCAGATTCGGGCCTCGCAGGGGTTCTCGATGCCGATGTGGCCCTCGTCGAAGACCACCGTTTCCCGGCGGACCGCATCGGGCAGCGTACTGGTGCAGTAAAAGCTGAGGGTGGACGGCGGATAGGCGGCCCGGCGCCGGTGAAAGGGGAGGCGGAAATATTCGGCGGTCTCGCTGGTCCGGACCCGGGCATGATAGAACAGGGTGGAGGAGAACCGCATCAGCCGCGGGTTCTGGCAGCGGTAGGTCCGTTCCAGCAGAATCAGAGAGGCGTTTCGGCTGTTCCGCAGCCATTCCAGAGCCCCGCTGTTGATCACCGCTCGGGTCCGGGCCGGCAGGTAAGGGTGCTCCTTTTCCAGATCGGTCAGCACCTGTTCGGAGAGCGGAAACGGCGGAAGCTGCAGCTGGTCCCCGAAGAGGATCACTTGCTTTCCCATGGCGGCGCAGAGCAGAAACTCATCCATCCGAGTCATTCCGGCCTCGTCGAAAATCACTGCATCAAAGAGGCCCCGCTCCTGAAAATCGCGGGTGATGATACGATCGAAAATTCCCCGCACGTGGGTGGCGGCATAAACGGCGCTGCCCCGGCCGTTTCGGGATTTCTCGAGGAAGGCGTCCACATTCTCGCCGTCCCCGGCCCAGCAGGCGTCCCGAATGCAGGCGTCCACCTTGTCGATGTAGCCGAACCGCAGCACCGGCAGATCGGTGACCGCTTTGCAGACATTGTCCACCGCGGTATTGGAAGGCGCGGTGACCAGCACCCGCAGGCCCCGGCTGCACAACTCCCGAAGCACCTCGGCCAGCACCCGGGTCTTGCCGGTGCCCGGGGGCCCCTGGACCGCCACCACCGGATTGGCCGGGTCCACCGCCGCTTCCCATGCCTTCTTCTGGGAAAAATCCAGCGGGCTGTCGAGCGCCGTGCCGGCGGCCTGAGCAGAGGGGGCGACCGATTCGAATCCCAGCAGGGGACGCAGGGCTCCGCAAAGGCTATCGGGATTCTCCCGGACCTGGTCGTACAGCTCCCGGGTCTTGATCAGCAGCCGCTGCTCGGGCGGTTTGAGGGGGCGAAGGTGGCACCGGGTCAGCGCTTCGGCCGCTCCGGGTTCATTCCAGAGGATTTCGGCGTAGAGGCTCTCTTCATCCATCAGCCCGATGACGCAGGTGCCGAGGCCGCCGCCTTCGTCGTCTCCGTGAATGGCCAGGCGCTGGCCTTCGAACAGAGACAGTCCGGAGACCCCGTCCAGCCGAATCAGGACTCGGTCCGAGGCATCGGCGGCGACCACTTCGCACCCGGCCAGGGGGAGCCGAAACTCCCGCATCAGCCGGTTGTTGAGCCGGGCTATGGTGAGCAGAAGCTCCATCTCCTGGACAATCGTCCAGTGGGTTCGCCGGGGCAGGGCGGTTTCCGGAGGCGTATCCTCGACGGCGGGGGTTTCCTCCCGGGGCGCGGCGGTGCTGACCGCATAGGATTTTTCCATGGGCAGATGAATCTGGGCCGAGAGGTCGTCCAGGGCCATGTCCTGGACCGCCAGGCGAATCCAGCGTTTCACCTCTTTGGCTGAAAACCGGCCGATCCGTTTGAGGAGTTTCGGATCATAGGATGAATCTAAGCGATCCAGCGCCTCCACAAAGCTCTTTTTCTTGACCCGAAAGACATTCGCGTTCGGATTCCGGGCCAGAAGGAGGTAAATCACATCATACATCACCTCCATGATCTCCCCCGGGCTGTCCGCTTTTCGGACTTTGGGCACCGGCTTCAATTCCCGAAAAATGATCTTGTCCTGGTGACATTCGACGGCGTATCGGTGGCGGGACTGGTGGTTTTCCGCGATCAGTTCCGGCCCGGGAGTATCAGGGTTCCAATTCAGGTAGACCAGATAGCGGCCCTTTTTCGGCAGGGACAGGGTTCGTTCTCCGAAGGTCAGTTCGGCTCCTCTGACCGGAAAAGGCCTCGGATGGCAGGTGTTTTCCCACAGTTCAAAAAATTTTCGGCCGGAGACCAGATCCGGATTCGTGGCCCCGAGGGAGGCCATTTCATCCAACAGTCGCGCGATGTGGGTCGATTCTGTATCCATAAGGTATCCATAGTGTTCTAAAGGGATTCAGAGAGAAATAAACGGCGAAATCATAGCAGCCGAAGGCATCCCATAAAAGGATCTTTTGAGCAACGTTTTTCGCTTTCTTGACATCCGTCGTAGATCTGCGCTAGAGTACGGTATTTTGCGTTTTCCTCGTCCCGCCTTTCCCTGTTCGATCAACGGCCTGGAGGTATCATGGATTCAGCAACCGGCCCTTTTGCCAGCGAGTTCTACGCGCAGTTCAAGGTATTTCATGAGCTGATGGCCATCAAAATTCGGGAAGTGCTTCTGGTGTCGAGTCCATATGACGCATTTATTCTGGAGGAAGACGGCAGCCTGGCATCAAGAATTATCAATGAATACAGCGGTCTGAATCTGAGCATTCCGCCCAGAGTCACCCGACGCTCCTCGGCTCTGGAGGCCCTGAATCTGCTGGAACGTAAGATGTTCGATCTCGTCATCACCATGCCCCATCTCATGGAAATGAACGCCGGGGCTCTGGCCCGGGAGATCAAACTGATCCGGCCGGACCTGCCGGTGATTCTGCTGGCCCACAATCCCCGGGGACTCTTGCCGATTCCCCAGAACAGCGTTTGCCAGGGCATCGACAAGGTATTTGTATGGTCGGGCAATTCGGATCTGCTTCTGGCCATCGTCAAAAATGTGGAAGACGGGCTCAACGTGGAGCGGGATACAAACCTGGCTCAGGTGCGGGTGCTGATTCTGGTGGAGGACTCCCCGGTATATCGATCCCACTTTCTGCCCCTGATCTACAAAGAGGTGGTCAAACAGACCCAGGCGGTACTGGAGGCCGGATTGAATGAGGAGCACCGGCTGTTGACCATGCGGGCCCGGCCCAAGATTTTGTTGGCGGAAAATTATGAACAGGCGATGTGCCTTTACCGGCGGTTCTGCCCATACCTTTTCGGGATCATCTCGGACGCCCGGTTTCCCCGCAACGGCAAACTGGACGACGAGGCCGGTTTTCGCTTTTTAAGCCGAGCCCGACGGGAAATACCGGACCTGCCGCTGCTGATGCTCAGTTCCGAATCCAAAAACCGGTCTCGGGCGGAGGTTATTCCGGCGGTGTTTCAGGATAAAAACTCTTTGAATCTGCTGGGAGAAATCCATGATTTTTTTCTTCGCTATCTGGGATTCGGGGATTTCATTTTTCGATCCCCGAGGGGTGCGGAAATCGACCGGGCCGACAGCCTGCGAACGCTTCAGGAGAAGCTGGCCCAGGTACCGGATGAGACCCTGCAATACCATGCGGAGCGAAACCATTTTTCCAATTGGATCATGAGTCGTTCCGAAATCGCCTTGGCCTCCAAATTTCGAGAGGTGCAGGCCCACGATTTTAATACGGTCGACGAGATGAGAAACTATATTTTGAGTAATGTTAAAGCTTCCCGCATCTGGCGGCAAATGGGGGTTGTCACCAAGTTTAAACGAGGCCACTACGACGCTGAAATCATGGATTTCGCGAAAATCGGCGAAGGCTCCCTCGGGGGAAAGGCCCGGGGCCTGGCCTTCATGTCCGCGCTGCTTCCGGAAAACCCGGAGATCTATGAAAAATTCCCGGATGTGGCCATTTTTATTCCTCAGTGCCTGGTCATCAGCACCCAAGGGTTTGAGGATTTCATCGGCCGGAATGATCTATCCCATTTTGCCGAAGACGATTACCGGGATGAAGAGGTGACCCGCCGGTTTCTGAATGCGGAGATGCCGGAATGGCTGGTGGAGGACCTGCGGGCCTATCTGGCGCAGGTGCGCTATCCGCTCTCCATCCGATCCTCAAGCCGCCTGGAAGATGCCCATTTTCAGCCCTATGCCGGCCTTTACTCCACCTGCATGATCCCCAACAACCATCCCGACCCGAAGGTGCGGCTGAGGCATCTGGTGACCGCGGTCAAGCGGGTGTATGCCTCCACCTATTTCGAAGGCCCCAAGGCCTTTTCGGTGTCCACCAATAACCCTCATCAGGAAGAGGCCATGGCGGTGATCATTCAGCAGGTGACCGGGTCCAAACACGGGCGGTATTTTTATCCGGCTATTTCCGGAGTGGCCCATTCCCACAATTTCTATCCGGTGGACCGAATGAAACCGGAAGAGGGGATCGCCCACATCGCCCTGGGGCTCGGCAAGACGGTGGTGGAGGGGGAACGGGCCCTGCGGTTTTCGCCCAAATATCCGAACCTGCTGCCTCAGTTTTCCACGGTGGACGACATCCTGGCCAACTCCCAACGATATTTCTATGCCCTTCGCATTGAAGACTATTCGGAGCCGCTTGATTTCGGGCGCCACGGCAATCTCGAAAAGCGGGAGATCGACGAGGCCGAATCCGAAGCCCCGATTCAGATGCTGTCCAGCACCTATCTTCCCGAGGAACACCGCATTCGGGATTCCGGATACGGGGCCGGCGCCAAGGTGTTGACCTTCGCTCAGGTGCTCAAGCACAAGATCTTCCCCTTGCCCGAATTGATAACGGATCTTCTGGATCTGGGGAAGAAAGCCCTGGGATGCCCGGTGGAGGTGGAGTTTTCGGTGGATCTCAGCCCCAACGACAAAGAAAAGCACGCCTTTTATTTTCTTCAGTTGCGGCCCATGGTGGCCCACCAGGAGCAGTTTCAAGTAAACATCTCCGAGGAAGACATTCAGGATGCCTTCTGCTATGCCTCCCGGGCCCTGGGCAACGGCAAGAGCGAAGAGATCGCCGATATCGTCTATGTCAAACCCGGCGATTTCAAGCCCGAGGCCACGGTTCAGATGGCCGAGGAGATCGGGCGAATCAATGCCGCATTGACTGCTGAAAAACGGCCCTACCTGCTGGTGGGGCCGGGCCGCTGGGGGTCTTCCGACCGGTGGCTGGGGATTCCGGTGCAATGGCGCCACATCTCGGGGGTGAAGGCGATGATCGAGCTGCGAAATCAATCCATTAAGGTCGATCCGTCCCAGGGGTCCCATTTTTTTCAGAACATCACTTCCCTGGGAATCTACTACGCCACCGTCACCGAGGACTCCGACGATTTTTTCAATTGGGATCAGGTGAACCGGTTTCCGGCCGCCCGGGAAACCGACTACCTGCGCCATGTGCACCTGAAATCACCCATATTGCTTAAAACCGACGGGCGGACTTCACAGTGTGTCATGATGGCGCAAAGATAAAGTCACTAAAAAAGTACTCCCCTTGCCCGGTTCACTGATCACTTCGATCGAGCCGCCGTGGGCTTCGGCCACCGCTTTGGCCAGGCTGAGGCCGAGGCCGGCGCCGGAATCGGACCGGCTGGGATCGCAGCGATAGAACCGATCGAAAATGGGGTTCAGGTCGGTTTCGGCAATCCCCATGCCGCTGTCCTCCACGACCAGTTCCGGGGGCTGACTCTGTAATCCTTCCACCGCCATCAGCACCCATCCCCCCGCCGGGGTGTATTTGACGGCATTGTCCAGAAGGTTTGCGGTCATCCGCTGAATCAGCCGCAGGTCGCCTTCGATTTCGCACCGGTCCGGGGTTCGGCACACCAGCGTCACCCCCTTGTCTTCGGCCATGGGTGCGAAAAGGTCGGCGGCGTCCCGGGCCAGTTGCGCCAGGTCCATCCTTTCGGGCCGCAGGATATCCACCCCGGCTTCGGCCTTGGAAATCATCAGCATGGTGTTGATCATGTCGAGCAGCCGGTCGCATTCTTCAATGGTGGCGGCGGCCATATCCCGGTAGTCGTCCAGGGTTTCCGCGGTGGTGAGGGTGATCTCCGCCAGCCCCCGGATTCGGGTGACCGGGCTTTTGAGGTCGTGGGCGATGTTGTCGCTCATTTCCCGAATTCCGGTGACCAAGGATCGAATCCGGTCCAGCATCCGGTTGAAGGTGGAGGCCAGCCGGTCGATTTCGTCTCCCCGGTTGCGAACCGCCACCCGCTGATTCAGCTCCTTGCCGGAGATCTGCTCCGCGGTGCGGGTCACTTCGGAGAGACCGGCCAGGGCCTTGCGGGCCATGAACCATCCCACCAGAACCGAGAGGAGTATCAGGCCGGCCATGGTTGCGATAAAGATGTTCCAGAAAGCATCGATGAACCGGGCCGAATGCTCCAGGGCCTGTCCCAACTGGAGAATCACCCCAGGTCCGATAACCGTGTAGAGCACCCGAACCTCCTGGTTGGATTCGGGTTCCGCTACCGTTTCCAGGACCCGTTTGTCTCCCTCCAGAAGATGACGGATCGCGATTCTGGACACCCCGATTTTTTTCCAGGAGGTCATATTGGTGGAGGAAAACGCGGACCCGTCGATATAGAGCAGCCGAAAAAAGACTTTCCTTTCCCCGGCCGCCTTGGCCTCCCGAATCATGACCGCTTTGACTGCCGCCAGGTTTCGCGCCTCGAAGACCGTCTGAAGGGTGCGGGCCTGGGTCAGCAGCTCCTGATCGGTGCGGTCCAGAAGAATGGTGGTCATCAGAAGGTAGAAAAAGAAAAAGGCCAGACCGGCCGACAGAATAAAGACTGACCCGTACCAGAGGGTCAGCCGGACCGCCAACGTGCGGGGGAGCCTAATCCGCATCCTTGAGCACGTACCCGACACCCCGCACGGTGTGAATCAGTTTTTTGTCGAATCCCTTGTCGATCTTGTCCCGAAGGCGGGAGATCCGGGCCTCCACCACGTTGGTGCCGGGATCGAAGTGGTAGTCCCAGACATGCTCCATGATCATGGTTTTGGAGACCACCCGGCCGGCGTTTCGCATCAGGTACTCCAAAAGGGAAAACTCCAGGGGCTGGAGTTCGATTCGGCGGTCGTCGCGGTGGACCTCCCGGGTGATGAGATCCAGGGTCACGTCTGCGGCGGTGAGCCGGGTGGGTTCCGAAGCCCCGCTGGCCCGCCGAATCAGGGCCTGCACCCGAGCCAGAAGTTCCGAAAAAGAGAAGGGCTTGCTCAGGTAGTCGTCGGCGCCGGTCTCCAGCCCTTTGACCCGATCTTCCACTTCGCCTTTGGCGCTCAGGATGATCACCGGGATGTTCAATTTTTCCTTCCGCATTTCCCGGATCAGAGACAGGCCGTCCCGTTTGGGAAGCATAATGTCGATGATCGCGGCGTCGTATGGCTCCACCATGGCCAGGTCCAGACCGGTTTCGCCGTCGGCGGCATGGTCCAGCGCGAACCCGGCCGCCTTCAGGCCTTTCAGGATGAAGCTGGCGATTTTGGCGTCGTCTTCCACAAGAAGGATGCGCATGAGAGCCTCATTCTGGGAGTGATATTCCGTTTGACAACCTTATATCAAAAATTTAGGGTGATGTCATTTCTGAATGCGGTCGGACCTGTCCATGGTGAAGATCTCGGCAAGGGGGAGTGCCTTGAAGACGGAAAAAAGCGAAACAGAGTCGAATACCCGGGCCGCCTCGGGCATTCTGTTCGGCGGGGCGGCCTTTCTCATCTGGGGGTTCAGCCCGGTCTACTGGAAGGTCATCCAAGCGGCGCCGGCCCCCGAAATCATCGCCCACCGGATTATCTGGTCCTTTGCCTTCCTGCTGCCGCTGATCCTTTTTCAGGGCCGGTGGCGGGCCTTCACCGCCACCTTTCGCGATCAAAAAACCCTTCTGATTCTTTTGTGCACCTCCATCTTTGTGGGCGCCAACTGGCTGATCTATATCTGGGCGGTGAACAACGGCCACATCCTTCAGGCCAGCCTCGGGTATTATATCAATCCGCTGGTCAATGTTCTCTTGGGGATGCTCTTTCTGGGGGAGCGGCTTCGGCGGGCGCAGGGAATGGCGGTGCTGCTGGCCGCTGCCGGGGTGGTGTATCTGACGGTTCAGTACGGAGTCTTTCCCTGGATTTCCTTGACCCTGGCTTTTTCTTTCGGGCTTTACGGTCTGATCCGCAAGGTCGTCGCGGTGGGATCACTGATCGGCCTGACATTCGAAACCCTTCTATTGGGGCTGCCCGCACTGGGCTATCTATTCTATCTGGAGGGGACCGGCGCCGGATCTTTCTTACACGCGGGTCTACAGACCAGTTTTTTTCTCATGGGATCGGCCATGGTTACCGCCCTGCCCCTGCTTCTGTTTACCATCGGGGCACGGCGTCTGACGCTGGCAAGCCTCGGTTTTCTTCAGTATCTGGCGCCGACCTGTATGTTTCTCCTGGGTGTTCTGGTTTATCACGAGCCGTTTTCCCGGGCTCAGTTGGTGACCTTCACTCTCATCTGGACGGCATTGGGGATCTATTCGGCGGATTCGGTGCGGGTGTATCGGCGGGCAGCGCGGGCGCGGGCGTAAATGGACCACGACTCCCTCGAAAAACTCAAACAAAGCCACACCACCCTGAAGCTGCTGAACGCCGACCATATGCCGCTCATCGTCAGTTTTCTGCATAAGGTGTTCATCCAGCCCAATAAGCGATCTTTGCCGTTCTCCGACGCCCAATCCCTGCTGGACGATTACCTCTATCACCTTCGGGAGATCCACGGCGAGGACAAATACCCCAAATCCGCCAAAGCCTATCTGGAGGACTGGGCCTCGGGGGAGACCGCTTTTCTTCGCAAATATTACACCGACCTGACCGACGAACCCCAGATCGACTTGACCCCGCCCGCGGAAAAGGCGGTGGAGTGGCTGGAGAGCCTCAAAGCCCAGCAGTTTATCGGAACCGAATCCCGGTTATTGGCGATTTTTCAGCTGCTTCGGGACATCGTCTTCAAAACCGAACAGGACCCGGAGGCGCGGATACAGACTCTGGAAAAGCAAAAGCAGGAGATCGACCGGGAAATCGAACAAATCCGGGCCCATGGGGTGCTGCCGCCGGATGCCACTCAGGTGAAGGAGCGGTTTTTCCATGTGGAGGATACCGCCAGAAAGCTGCTGGCCGATTTTCGGCAGGTGGAGCACAACTTTCGGCTGCTGGACCGGGAAACCCGGGAGCGCATCGCCAAAAGCGACAAGACCAAAGGAGAACTCCTGGATGAGATCTTTCGGGACCAGGATGTGATCCGGGATTCGGACCAGGGCAAGAGCTTTCGTGCTTTCTGGGAGTTTCTCATGTCCCGGGCCAGTCAGGAGGAGTTGACCGAGCTGCTCAAGCGGGTCTTTACCCTTAAAGAAATTCAGGACCTCTACCCGGACCGGTTTTTGATGGAAATTCCCTATTACCTGCTGGATGCCGGGGAAAAGGTTTACCAGACCGGAAACCTTCTGGTGGAGCAGCTCCGCAAATACCTGGACGATCAGGCCTATCTGGAAAACCGGCGCATTATGGCCCTGATCCGCAACATCGAAAAGA
>CAZNLT010000029.1:0-44463 GCA_964573705.1 uncultured Desulfobacterales bacterium | reverse complement strand
CATTCGGCTCACGAAATGGATGTCGCCGGGGTGGTCGACCTTGGGCACCACCACTGCGTTCAGACGGCGCCCCGCCGTCTCGGCCGTTTCCAGAAGGTCCCTGTAGGCGAAAGGGGTGTCGAGGCTGTTGATCCGAACGGTCACCACCTTCTCTCCCCAGTCCTGATTCAGAAGGGATCGGACGATCTGGCTGCGGGCCGCGTGTTTGGCCTCCACCGGCACACTGTCTTCCAGATCCAGCATAATGACATCGGCGGCGCTTCCCGCCGCTTTTCGGTGCATCTTTTCCAGATGCCCGGGAACGGATAAAATCGATCGCCTCGGTTTCATGGCAAACTTCTCCGTGAGGGTTTCCGTCAGATGATTTGGATAGGGTGATTTTGAACATTATGGAAATTGAAACAGGATGTCAAGAAACGGTCGCCGGCACCAAACAGAAACAGCCGGGTCCCTGATGAGGGCTCCGGCCGCGGCGATCGTTTTTGATGCGTTTCAGGATCGTGGACGGCTGTTCGTTCACAACCCGCTGAGCCAGGACGGTACTATGCAGACTCCGTAACAGGAGGAACCGAATCGACCTGCTTGGACTTGGGGGCGATCCAGGGCTTTCCGACCGGCAATACGTCCCTCCCGAAAACGTCCATAAAAATTCTGCATCCAGTCCATGGGGGAGGAGGTATACATAATTCTATCTTAAATATCAAGTAAATAAAAATAAAAATTTATCAAATGAACTTGATTCAATTTAAACTGCTTGTTTTTACTCTATATTTTAACTTTTAAAAAACTGAATAAGCGCTCTTTTTGAAGCTTTAAATGAATGCTATTCATTTATTTATTTTTGAAGCATTAAAAAGCGGCTGATATAATTGACTTATCTTTATTATACCAGCCGCTGTCGGCTTTCTAAACAGAAATCGACTCTGCCGCAGGCCTACTTGCGGGCCTTCCCATAGCCAATGCTGTTGAGGGCCTCCTCCATTTCACCCAAAATGGCCGGATCATCGATGGTGGCCGGGACATTATAAGGCGTGTTGTCGGCGATTTTCTGGATGGTTCCTCTCAGGATCTTTCCGGAACGGGTTTTCGGAAGTCGTTTGACCACGGTGGCGGTTTTGAAGGCGGCCACCGGCCCGATCCGATCCCGAACATCCTGGATCACCTCTTTGACAATTTCTTCCTGCGGCCGGTCCACACCGGCGTTCAGCACCAGGAACCCGATGGGCACCTGGCCCTTGAGATTGTCTTCAACCCCCAAAACCGCACACTCGGCCACATCCGGATGATCCGACAGGACCTCTTCCATGGCGCCGGTGGAGAGCCGGTGGCCGGCGACGTTGATAATGTCGTCGGTTCGGGCCATGACGTAGATGTAGCCCTCGGCATCGATATACCCGGCGTCGGCGGTTTTGTAATAGCCGGGGAATTCCTCCAGGTAGGCTTCCTTAAAACGTGCATCCGCCTGCCAGAGGGTAGGCAGGGTCCCCGGAGGCAGCGGCAGCTTGACCACCAGAGCGCCGATTTCCCCGGGGGCGACCTGTTTGTTGTTGGGGTCCACCACCTGAACGTCCCAGCCGGGAACGGCTTTGGTGGGGGAGCCATACTTCACCGGAAAGTGGTACAGACCCATACAGTTGGCGGCAATGCCCCAGCCGGTTTCGGTCTGCCACCAGTGGTCGATGACCGGCACGTTGAGGTTGTTCTCGGACCACTGAATGGTATCCGGATCGGAACGTTCACCGGCCAGGAAGAGAATCTTGAAACAGGAGATGTCGTAATCCTTGATCATCTTGCCTTTGGAGTCTTCCCGCTTGATGGCCCGATAGGCGGTGGGCGCGGTGAACATGCATTTGACCTGGTGTTGGGAAATCACCCGCCAAAACACGCCGGCATCGGGGGTTCCCACCGGTTTTCCCTCGAACAGGATGGTGGTGCAGCCCTTGAACAGGGGCGCGTAGACGATATAGGAATGGCCCACGACCCAGCCCACGTCGGAGGCGGCCCACCAGGTGTCGTCTTCGTCGATGTCATAGATGGCCTTCATGGTCCATTTAAGGGCCACGGCATGGCCGCCGTTGTCCCGGACCACGCCCTTGGGCTGACCGGTGGTGCCGGAGGTATACAGAATGTACAGCGGATCGGTAGCGGCCACCGGCACGCAATCATGGGGCTTGGCGTCGGCCATCATGGCGGCCCAGTCCAAATCCCGCCCCTCGATCATTGAAGCCTCCGCCTGGGGCCGCTGAAAGATGACGCATTTTTCCGGCTGGGCCGTAGACAGATCGATGGCCTTATCGATAAGCGGCTTGTATTCGATTACCCGGGTCACCTCAATGCCGCAGGAGGCGCTGACAATGACCTTGGGCTTGGCGTCGTCGATCCGGGTGGCCAGCTCTTTGGAGGCAAATCCGCCGAAGACCACCGAGTGAATGGCCCCGATACGAGCGCAGGCCAGCATGGCGATGGCAGCCTCGGGAATCATGGGCATGTAGATGATGACCCGATCGCCCTTCAAGACCCCCTGCCCGGCCAGGACGCCGGCGAATTTGGCGACCTCTTCGGTCAATTCCGCATAGGTGTATTTTTTGATGGTATCGGTCACCGGGCTGTCGTAGATCAGAGCGACCTTATCACCCCGACCTCTTTCCACATGATAATCCAGGGCGTTGTAGCAGGTATTGAGCTCGCCGCCAACAAACCAGCGATACATCGGCTTATTGGAATCATCCAAAACCTTGTCCCACTTTTTGTACCAGTGAATATCTTCCGCGACTTTCCCCCAGAATCCTTCAGGATCATTAATCGACTCTTGGTACACTTCATCGTACTGGTTTGTCATGCGTCATCTCCCTTTCTTGAGTTGATATGAACTTGGACCCGCCGGAACCATCGAAGAGTTGCTCATTCATCCGGCATCGGTACGGCCGGGCCGGTCAGCGACACCATCCGTTGAAACACCGCAAACCTTAAAAAGTGGTGGGAATTTAAAAAAAACAATTGAGCGCTCAATCGTAAAAAAATTAAAAAACATGGAGGATTGAATCTTGCCCCTGAATTTCTAATCGCGTTTTTCAGGTTCACCGTTCCACCCTTTTCAGCTCATCCAGATTTTGGTCGGCGGTTGATCTTTCCGACTGGAACGGGTGCGTTTACCATTCCGGAACGAACGCTCGATCATTAAAGGAAGTGAGTATTTTAAATACAATTTTTCGATTTTGTCAAACCCTTTTTAATGAATTTAATTCATTAACCGTACAGTTCTGATTAATGCGGTCTCTTTAGAAACACCCAGCCAAATAAATAACTATATCCCATTTACAAGCCTTCTTCCTTAGGAATTGGTGCGCTCAACCGGGAAAGATCAGCTAAAAATATAAGATAAGTGGCAAAGTCGGCCTGAACATGGTATGGGTCTTTACCCCAGGGTACAAATTCCTTGACGTATACACGAAAAAAACTTTATCCACTCTCATAAGAGTGAGGGCTTCACGATCCAAATTCACTGAAAACGCTTTCAGACGGAGCAAACCTGCTATGGGCTCTTCATTCAGGCTTTCCCTGCGCATCTGGACCAGCATCGGAATTCTGATTTTCGGCTATCTCTTTTCGCTGGCCTTCGCCTCCTCCATGTCCATCCAAATCCAAAACGATCTGCCGGCGATCTCCGCCTTTGCGGTCACTTCCACGGAACTCAGCCAAGACATTCCCGACCATTTCGAAGAACAGATTCGAAATTATGGCAAAGCCATCATCACCGGGGATCCGGCCATACTGGAAAAGGTGGAAGCCGAAGCGACCCGGGTCAAATCGAGTCTGGATCGGCTCAGAGCCCTCGATGGCGTCAGCACCGTTTTGAAGGAGCAGATCGACTCACTGGCAGCGCGACTGGATCGGTATACCGAAGCCAGCGTGACCGTCCTGAAAGGGACTCAGGACGGGAATACCGGTATGGAGATGCTGCGTAAGGTGAACCAGCTTCGAGAAGAGCAAAATGGGTTGAAAAGCGCCCTGGATCAGATTTCGGCCCATGTACGGCAGAACCTCTCTCACAATGTGGACACCCTGATCGAGGAGATGACCCGGCGAAATCTTTACAACCTGGGCCTGTCCATCACCATCGTGCTTTCATCGTTGGTCATCATTTATTGGTTTATTCAAAAATCCATTTTGGGGGTGCTGTTGGAAATCACCGAACGGCTCTTTGAATCCTCCAACAAGGTAACTGCCATCTCATCAGAGATATCCATGGGGAGCCGACAGCTGGCTGAAGGCGCCACGGAACAGGCGGCCTCCATCACCCAGGCCACGTCCGCCTTGGAAGAGATCGCCTCGATGACCAAACAGAATGCGGAAGACATTCAGATGACCAGCCGCGCCCGCATGGAAACCCATGAATCGATTCAGATTTTGAGCGACTACATGAAGAAAACCGCCGACGCCATGGAGAATATTAAAATGCGCGGGGAAGAGATCGGCAATATTATTCAAACCATCAACGACATCGCCTTTCAAACCAACCTGCTAGCCTTGAATGCCGCAGTGGAAGCGGTTCGAGCCGGCGAGGTCGGTGCCGGCTTCGCGGTGGTGGCCCGTGAAGTCCGGAATCTTGCCGGACGCTCGGCCCAGGCGGCCCGAAACACCCAGGAGCTGATTGAAAATACGGTGGAGGAGATTCGAAAGGGGTCACGCATTCAGGAGGAAACCCATGAAACCTTTACCGCCACCATGGAACAGAATGTCCGGATGGGAGAACAGATCCGAAGAGTTTCCAATGCCTCCCGGGAGCAGGTTCAGCGGATCGAGGAGATCAGCGCCACGATGGTCGAGATCGACGAAGTGGTTCAGCAGAATGCATCCAATGCCGAAATATTCGCATCGGTGTTTATGAAACTAAACGGACAGTCAGAACGGATGAGCTATTTCATACGAAGGCTCAAGGGGCTTACGGAAAGACGGGAACAGATACGGGTCAAAATCGCCGTAAAAGGAAAATTCCACTCCCCCGAGACCGGCCTCACCGAATCCTTCATAACCTCCGACGTCAGTGCAGGCGGGACCTCCATCATCACCTCCCGGCCGCTGGAGGTCGGCACCGTAGGCGAACTGGACATGAGTTCCGGATCCATTCGATTCCCCTGGCTGCGGGGTCGGGTGGTCCGCTCCCATGAAAATTCTGAGCCAGGCAAATACCAGGTGGGGCTTCAGTTCATCGATGTCAGCCCGCAGCTGGAGGAGGTGCTGGTGGATATCCTCAGCACCAATCTGGAAGTGGATTTTATGGATTTATAGCCTGCGAGGAACTTTCGAAAACAAAGCCGAAATTCGGGATTTTTCCATTATAAGCATTCAGAATCGGCCCGTTTACAATCCGAACCGACCATTGATCAGCACCACAATGACCTCGGTCATCATCGGCTTGCGATGCAAAATGGTGGTAATGCGGCAGATCCTCTGGGGGGCGTTGCAATCGTTGCACACCCCGGTTTCCGCGCAAGGGGTTTCCATATGGAGGCTTTTGGCCCGCATGGGAGCAGCCACCTCCCGGACCCGCCGAAGGGCCGAATCGAGATCCGGCGTCACCTTGTTCATTCCGGCCACGATTACCACCTGCCCACACCCGAAACTCATGGCACTGTTGCGGTTGCCCACCCCGTCGACATTGACGATTTCCCCGGTAGCCGAAACCGCATTGGCGCTGCACAGAAAACAGTCGCATCGGCCCTGCCGCAGACGAAGCTCGAGATCGGTCAGGCCGGTGTCCGTCTCCCAATGGTCATAGACCGTTTTGTTCTGCTCCCTCAGTATCTCGGGCAGGCGAAGGTCTCGAGTGGTGGCGGAGCCACCGAAACCGAAGCTTTCCTTGGGGGCGATGCGGTCCAAAATGAGAGACCGGGCGGTCTCCGCATCGGGGGCCAAATGGGCCTCGAAACCGTGGCGATCGAGGTTTTTAACAGCCCGCTTCCCGAGCTTTTCCCACAGCCAGTGCTGGTACGAATGGTCCATGTGCGTCCCTTCTCTTTTTTATCGGCCAGCATCGTTTTTCATGCCGTATCCATGATTACCGGCCTTCCAGGTCCTTTACCCCTTGATAGAGATACGCAAACAGGGCATCGATGTTTTCTTCATCCACCGAAGAAAAGGCGATCCGCACATCCTGATCTCCGGTGGCGATGAGACCGACCCGGTAGGTGTCCAAGAGATGGGTGCGCAGGGCTTCCGCCTCCACCGTTTTCAGCTTCAGGCACATGAAATAACCGGAATTGAACGGATAAATCTCCCATGCATCCGCATACTTGGAATCTGCGGCCACCGTCTTGACGCGGTTGGCCCGCCCTTTCAGCAGGGCTACTTTTTCTTCCCGCTCCCGGGAGAAATGGTCAGACTGAAGTGCCTTCAAGACGATCCGCTGGCTGACATGGCTGGCATTGGAAACGGTACCCCGGATGTTGCCGGCCGTCTTCTTTTCGAGGGCTTCGTAGAAGGGGCCCGAATTCCCGCCCCTCAAGACCGGAATGCCGTAAGTGACAAACCCCACTCGAAGACCCCAGACGAACATCTCCTTGGTGGCCCCGTCGAGTTTCACCGCCAGCAGCCGCGGATGGCGGTCGCAGAGCCGGGCGAAGAGCGATTCTTTGATGGGAGCCTCTTCATATCTCAGGCCGAAATAGGCGTCGTCGGTCACCGCAATCACATTGGTTCCCTGCTCCGCCACATCGCACATAATTTTCACGATGCCTTCGGCTTCCGACTGATTCACGGTATACCCGGTGGGGTTGTTAGGAAAATTAAGGAATACCACCACCTTGTAGTTGTTCTGAGCCTCAAGCTCAATAATGGTTTTAAATCCCTCCAGATTGAACCCGCCGCTCGGCGTAAACATGGTGTACTGACAGATGCGGGCATCCCCTCTCACCGACATGATCATGATGTTGTTGCCCCACATCTTGTCAGGAAAGATCACCACGTCGTCGGGATCCAGAAACAGGTCCGCGAATACGCTAATGCCATGGGTGATGCCGTTGGTCACCACCGGCAGACTGACCGATTTGCCCTTCAGGGAAGGATTTTTCCGGTACAGCGCCTCTTTCCAGGCCTGTCGCAATTCCGGGACCCCGAAGGAGGAAGCATAGGTCAGTGTCTCACTCGGCTGAAGCGCGTCGGTATTCAAATAGGACATCACCGAGGGAAGGTACATGGTATCCAGATTCTCGGTGGCGATGCCGATGGTGGCGTTGAACCTGGGATCGGCCTTCTGCTTGGCCTCGCCGCTCTGACTCAGAATCCCCTTGGGAAAAAAGAGTCTGCGGCCGGTTTTGGAGAGCATTTCCGTCACATGGGGATTGGCGTTCTTGATAATGGCATTCAGTTCCTGGGCAAGGGGATTGATGCTCATGGATAAAGGGTCCTTCCTTGAAAAAAAGTATCGGTCACCGGTTCGTTTCATAAATAACCGATATTTATACTGGCTCGGGTGTAAAAATGCAAGGAGAAAAAAAAGAGAGGGGTGGGGAAAGCTTGAACCGAGGCAAAAAAACCAGAAAGCCCCCGTCGGCCTCTCCGAAAGGGGCTTTGATGAAGCTAAAGCTATTTTTTCTTGCTGCGGGCGCCGCGCTTGGAAGCCTTGAGCGGGTTGATTTTGGCCTGGGCCGCCGCCGCGGCTTTAATATGGGTGGCCATATTGCAGACCCCGTTCTTCCATTTTACGGACGGGTCCGGGGCCGCGCTGCAATAAGAGGCGTTATCGAAATGGACGATGCGGCCGCACCCGTTGCACTGTTCGACGATTTCGTGGCAGACCCCGCCGTTGAAGGAGCACCCCTTGGTGGACATGAAGGCACAATTGGTCCCTTTTCTTACAGTGTTGCAAAGCATGGGAAAAACCTCTCCTTTCGGAATTTTAAGTCGAATAACAAAAAAAAAGCCGGGAGAGCCTGAATCTCCCCGGCCAAACCGGCTAATCAAAAATTTTGCAGAATATAATGGGATGAACGGGGGTTGTCAAGAAAAAAAGGAACGCGGATCGGCAAAAAAATAAGCTATTCAGGACACCGCATCAACTTTATTCCGTACTGTCAATTCATGATCGCATCAGGAATTCGATCTCGTCGGCCTCCACCGGAATGGTCTGCATCAGGTCCACCGGATCCCCCGGAGTGAGGAGGATATCGTTTTCGATTCGAACCCCCAGCCCCTCTTCCTTGATGTAGATCCCGGGTTCACAGGAAAAGACCATGCCGGATTCAAAGGCCCGGTATTTGTCCCCGTAATCGTGGACATCCAGGCCCATATGGTGAGAGGCGCCGTGCATAAAGTAACGGCGGTACAGCGGCTTTTCCGGGTCCTGGTCTTTCACTTCCGAGGCGTCCAGAAGGCCCAGCCCGATGAGCTCCCCCTCCATGGTCTCCCCCACCCGTTTGTGGTAGTCTTTGAGGGTAATCCCCGGCCGCAGCATGTCGACGGCGGCCCGCTGAACCCGAAGCACCGCATCATAGACCGCGCGCTGCCGATCGGTAAACCGGCCGTTCACCGGCACCGTCCGGGTGAGATCGGAGGAGTAGTTGGCGTATTCGGCCCCGAAATCCATGAGCACCAGCCCGCCGTCCTCGCATTGCTTGTCGTTTTTGATGTAATGGAGCACGCAGGTATCGGCCCCGGATGCGATAATCGGATCATAGGCCGGGCCTCGGGACCGGTTCCGAAGAAACTCGTGATAGAGTTCGGCCTCGATTTCAAACTCCCACACTCCCGGTCGAATCATGCCCAGGACCCGACGAAATGCCTTTTCGGTGATGCGGCAGGCCTGGCGCATCAGCTCGATTTCAATGGGCGATTTTACCGCCCGCAGGTGGTGCAGGATCGGGGCGATTCTGCGGTATCGATGGAGAGGAAAGGCCGACTGACACCATTCGATAAACCGGTCTTCCCGGGTCTGTACGCTGACATCCGCCCGGGAATGTTCATTGGTGTTGAGATAAATGAACTCGGACTCCAGGGCCAGCTCCCTGAAAATTTCCTGGAAACGGGAGGTCCAGCAGACCTGGCCGATCCCGGAGACCGCACCGGCCTCCTCCCGGGTGAGTTTGCTCCCCTCCCAGACGGCGATTTTTTCATTGGTCTCCCGCACAAACAGGACTTCCCGGTGTTTTTCCTCCCGGGCGTCGGGGCAGATGATCAGAATCGTCTCCTCCTGGTCGATGCCGGAGAGATAAAACAGATCGGTCTGCTGAATAAACCGCCGGACCCCGTCGGCGCTTTTGGGCAGGATGTCGGCGGAATGAAACACCGCCACCGATTTGGGCTTCAGGCGGGCCGCAAAGGCCTTGCGGTTTTCAACAAAAAGAGAATGATCGATCGAATGGTATTTCACGGATGCCTTTTATTTATACTATCGAATCCTGAATCCGGTTGTCGAAAACCCGGCGGCTCTTTCGCTCGGACCGCGGAAGGGCGCCGTAGTCGACGATCTCCACCGTGGGGGTGACCAGGACCTGGCGTTTCATCTGCCGGACCACCTCCCGGGCCAGTTCATCGGACCGGCCCCGGTCCACGCCCTGGCCCAGTTCCACCACCAGCCGCATGACGCCCCGCTCCGAGGCATCCCGCGACAGATGGATCTGATACTCGGAACCGATCCCCTCCACACCGGACAGAACCGAATCGATGGTGGAGGGATAGATGTTCACGGCCCGAAATTTAAACATGTCGTCGGTCCGCCCCTTGATGCGGGAGTGCCGGGGCAGCACCGTGCCGCAGGTGCAGGGACCGGGAATGATGCGGGTGATGTCCCGGGTGCGGTACCGAATCAGGGGCGCCGCCTCTTTGCGCAGGGTGGTCACCACCATTTCTCCCCATTCTCCCTCTTTCACCGGGGTCAAGGTGTCGGGGTCCAGGACCTCCAACAGGTAGTAATCGGCCCAGTAATGGATGCAGTCATGGTGAGGGCATTCGATCCCGACCCCGGGTCCGTACAGCTCGGTCAGACCGGTAATGTCGAAAAGCTCCGCCCCGCCGAGCAGCTCCGAGATTTTGTTTCGCATGGAGACCGATGACCGCTCCGAGCCGTAAATCACCTTTTTGAGGCGAATCCGGTCCCGAATCCCCCGGCGGTGGACCTCTTCGGCCATCAGCAATCCCATGGAGGCGGTGCAGCAGAGCACAGTGGCTCCGAGGTCCTCCAGAAACCGGCACTGCATGTCCACATTGCCGGGCCCCACCGGCAGGGCCATGGCCCCCAGTTTTTCGCAGGCGGCCTGAAACCCGGCCCCGGCGGTCCAGACCCCGTACCCCACCGCAATCTGAACCCGATCCCGGGGGGTGACGCCGGCCATTTCATAAGCCCGGGCAAAAAAATGGGTCCAGTCGTCTATGTCCTTTCGGGTATAACAGAGGTTTTTTCGCTTTCCGGTGGTGCCGCTGGAGGAATGGATGCGAACCACCTGTTCATCCGGAACCGCGCACAGGGGCAGCGGGTATCCGTCCCGAAGGTCGTCCGCGGTGGTGAAGGGAAGCTGTTTCAAATCTTCCAGGGCCTGAATATCGGTGGGGACCACCCCGGCCCGGTCCAGCTTGGCCCGATAGGCCGAAGACCCGGCATAGGCATGGGCCACCGTCCATTGAAGCCCGTGGAGTTGAAGGGCTTCAAGTTCGGTCTGGGTGTTGAATTCCGGTCCGAAGATCGGTCTCGTCATTGGAATGCTCCGCTTCGGCGGTTGATGTTCCACCGCATGTATAGTTCAATTTCCGGTCAATTTCCGGCCAACACCTTCACCACCGACTCATGCAGCCACCCCTCGGAGCCGTCCCTGGCCCGGATTCGGTACCAGGGGCCGGTTTCCCCGCGCACATTGTGCCGGGACCCGGCGGCCTCCACATACTTGACCGCGTGGTCAAAGCCGGGGCCCGACCGGACATTGGCCCGGGTGGTGGTGGCGATCAGCTTCAGGGTGGACCCGGAGCCCGCCGGCGTTTCCGACCGGGTTTCCCCGGCGCCGGATATGGGTTCATCCACCGGTCGCACGTATTTGGTGGGGACCCATCCGAAGGAGCCGTCCATCATTTCGATTTTGAGCCATCCCTCGGGAGACCATCCGGCCAGCCGATAGGTTTCCCCGATCAACCCCTGCCCCTTGACCTGAGCGCTGTTTCCGGGCGCATACCGGATGTTGACCACATCCCGGTAAATCTCCACCTCCTTGACCGGCCGGAGGCCTTCCCGTTCGGCCTCGGCGGCATCGATCACCGGGTTTCCCCGGGGTAGGGGCGCCGCGGCGGCCGGTCTGGAGGACGGCGCCGTTGCCGGGGGTTCAGATCGAGAGGATTCAAATCCAGGGCTTACCGGCGGCACCTCCCGGCCCGAGGCCGAAGGAGATGCGGATGTACCCCGGTCGGTCCGGGAAAAAACGGACTGGGCACTGTTCAGTGAACTTTCCCATCGGTTCATCGACCGGTCCAGATACCTGGCCAGCGAAGCCGTTCCCAGGGTATTCTCCACCGGCGGCAAGGGATCGATCCCCACCGTGTTGTAAAGCCGAAAGGCCGCATTTTCCAGTTCCGAAAAGGCCAGATAATGGCGCATACGGGCCTGAAGCAGGTCTCTGGATCGGCGAATCAGGGTCAGCCCGTCCGATCCGGAAACCGGGCCGCCGTCCGAATCGGGCTGAAGCTTCGTGTTGACATCATCCAGAAGATAGGTGAGCCGGTAGTCTTCCAAAGCCCTTTCGAACCGTTGCCAGGCCAGATGCACCTGGACGAGAATGGCCGCGTTCACCACCAGTCGTCGGGAATCGCCGGCCCTCACCCCCCGGTTCTCCAGGGAGTATGCATCGCCCCCGGGGATGATCAGGCTGGGAATCAGCCGCAACCCGAGCTCCCGCCATTCCCGGCCGGCCATCCAGGGATCATCCCCCCGGCCCGGTCCGTTCGAATCGAAATCGAGCCCCGGCTGAAGCCGCAGCATCGCCTCACGGGTTCGGGTCACGCCGACATCTCCGGACCTCCCGCCCCCTCGGGCCTCCCACCGGTGGACGAGGGCGAGGTGCTCCAAATCGGCCGTCGATTTTTTCAGACTCGGGATATTTGGCTGGTTCCAGGCGGGCGCCACCAGTCGAAAGTCGGAACCGGGGGTGAGCCCCATCCATTCGGCCAGGTCGATTTTGGCCGGGGAAAGGTCCTCCATCCATTCCCGCAGCCCGCGAATCGTCTCGATCAGCTCCCGCTGGGTTTCCAGGGCTTCCCGGGAAGGCGACGGGCTTCGACGGTTGATCTCCCGGGTGATCCGTAAGGCCTCCCGGGCCTGGCCGAGGAGCCTTTCGATCTCCGAGGTGAGCGCATCGGCCCCGGCGGCCCGGTAATAGCGCCCACGGGTTTCATGGAGGATGTTTCGAACCGCCTTTTGGCGAATCCCCCGAATGTCGGAAACCGGCTGAGCCCCCTGGCGGGTGACGGCATGAAGCAGTCCGAAATCGAGCACGTTCCAGATGGTGGCGATATCGGTCCGCCGCGAATCGGCGCCGGAGAGCGGCACACCGCGGGAAAACAGCGGGTTCCCCGAACCTGCGGCGGTGTTGATGGAAGGCCCCGGATAACCGTATCCGGCGGCCCGGACCAAGTCCACCAGAGATTCATAATCGGAAGCGGCGGTGCCCGCCCGGTCCAGGGCATTTCCCATTTTCTCGACTTCGGAGGTCAGATTGTGTTGAACAGTCCGGGCCATGGCCTCATACAAACTGACGGGGCCGGACACCGTCTCCCGGGGGGTCGGCCCCGACCGGCCGGTTTCTCTCTCCGGGACGGGTGGAGGCTTCTGAAATAACGGCTGCCGGGTGATCCCCTGACAGCCAATGAACAATAGACCCGAGATGATCGAGAAAACAATGTATTTTCGCACCGGCAGTGGCCTCCTGAGGGTTATGAATGGATTCGTCGGATGGTCGCCCATTGAAAACCAATTCCAACGGATTTTGTCAAGCCGAATGTGAAGAGAATCGAATCGGTGCGCTTTGGCATGCATGAGAATCCCCTTGAACGCGGAAAGAAATTCGAAATCCGCTTGACATACAATTTTGGAGGATGATATTGGTTCTAATTTTTCATAAAGGTATACTCATACCCTTGCTCCGATATCGCATCGGGGCTTTATATCCAAAAGGAGGTTTAATGAGGAGATACGAAACGATCGTTATCGCCGACCCCGATCTGTCGGAAGACCAGCGGGGCCCGTTGTTCGACCGAATGACGGAAATCATCGACCAGGAAGGCGGCTTTCTGATCGAAACCGACGAGTGGGGCGGCCGCAAGCTGGCTTATGAAATCAAAGGCAAACCCCGCGGGTATTATGTGCGCCTCGAGTATTGCGGAACAGGCCCGGTAGTGAATGAACTGGAGCGGTTTTACCGAATCGACGACCGGGTTCTCAAATTCATGACCATTCTCCTGGAAAAGGATGCCGATGTCGAAGCGGTGAAGGCCCGAATGGCCGAGGCCGAAGCTGCGGAGACCCATGCCGCCGAAGAAGCCGAGAGCGAAACCGCCGCCGAATCCACGGAAAAAACCGCTGCGGAACCGGCAGGTGTACCCGAATCCGCTCCGGCGCCTTCGGCAACCGATGCGGAAACCGAGAAGGACACCGAGACGGCCCCGGCCGCGGAAACAGCCGAAACCAAGGAGGAGGTATAACATGGCATTTCGTCCTAGAAAGAAACGAAGAAGAATTTTTCACCGCCGCAAGGTCTGCCGATTCTGTGCCGATAGCAGCCTGGCGATCGATTATAAAGAACCCAAAACCCTGGGATACTTCACCACGGAACGGGGCAAAATTATTCCCCGGCGGATTTCCGGCACCTGTGCCAAACACCAGCGGCAGCTGAATACGGCCATTAAACAGGCCCGAACCATCGCCCTTCTGCCCTATGTAGGGTCCGTGGAAGTTTAGGGACGGAATCGATCCGTGCCCGACAGCAACCAGACAGACATCATCAAAGACATTGCCAGAGGGATCGCCCTCACCTCATTGATCTTTATCGTATCGATCTATATTCCGGTGTTCGGCTTTTTCTTTTCCCTCTTTATTCCCCTGCCGGTCCTCTTCGCCCGGGTGAAACTGGGCCGGCAGGCCGGGGCGGCGGCGCCGGTGATCTCCGCCCTGATCATGACCGGCTGGATCGGCGGGGCCTCTTTTGACACGGTCTTTTTCGCCCAGCTCCTCCTTCTCGGATTCATCATGGGGGAGCTGCTCGAACGAAACCTTTCCGTGGAAAAAACGGTCGGCTGCACCGCCGCCGCCGTTCTCGGAGCCGGGCTGCTGGTCCTGGTGGTCTACGGCAATCTTTCCGCCGCCGGATTAGACGGCCTGGTGTCGGAATATGTCGACAAAAATCTGAAAATGACCCTGGCGCTGTATGAACAGATGGGGGTATCCGAAGAGAATATCCGGATCATTTCCGAATCCTTAGACAAGATCCGGTATGTGCTGGTTCGGATTATTCCGGCCCTGGCCGTCGCCTTTACCCTGTTCATCACCTGGACCACCCTGTTGATGTCGAAATCGATTCTCAGGAGCCGGGGGCTGTTCTTTCCCGATTTCAGCCCCCTCAACCACTGGAAGGTCCCCGAAAACCTGGTCTGGGGTGTCATCGGGTGCGGGTTGATGCTGCTGTTCCCAGACAAATCCATTAAATTGGTGGGCATAAACGGGCTCATCATTTTAATGACCGTCTATTTTTTCGGCGGCATCGCCATTGTGTCCTTCTATTTTGAAAAAAAACGGTTCCCACTGTTTCTGCGGTTTTTCCTGTACAGCCTGATCGCGCTTCAGCAGATCGTGCTGTTTCTGGTGATCGGACTCGGTTTTTTCGATATGTGGCTGAACCTCAGAAAACTGGAACCCCAAAACCATGAGTAAGTACTCGATCCCCGAATACGGAGGCGTGACATGAAAGTCATTTTAACCGAAACCATTGAATCCCTGGGCATCATCGGCTCCGAAGTCGATGTGGCCAAGGGGTATGCCCGAAATTACCTTCTGCCCCAGCGCAAAGCCGTGACGGCCACCGAGGCCAATCGAAAGGCCATGGAACAGGAAAAGGCCAAATTCGAACTCCAGATCGCCAAAGAGAAGGCGTTTGCCGAAGAAATGGCCTCCCGCCTGGAAGGGGTCTCCTGCACCATTCCGGCCAAGGTCAGCGAGGAGGACCGGCTTTACGGCAGCGTCACCATTCGCGACATCGCCGATGCCCTGGCGGCGCAGGGGGTGGAAGTGGACAAACAAATGATCCTGCTGACCGAGCCCCTCAAGACCCTGGGCACTTACACCGTTCCCATTCGGGTCTACACCGATGTGGAACCGGAAATCACCGTGGAAGTGGTGCCGGAAGAAGCATAGGATTTTGCCTGACGCGCATCGGGAGAACACGACCCCGGTGCGCCTGTTTTCGACTTTGATGATTCTCTTCATGGGGGCTTGTCCATGGCCAAACCTCGTCCCAAACCCGACAAAGACATCGCCCTATACAAACTGCCGCCTCAGAACACCGAGGCCGAGGAATCGCTTCTCAGCGCCATTCTGCTGGACAACAACACCCTTATCGACGTCATGGAGATGCTCTCCCCCGAAGACTTCTACACCAGTTCTCACCAGAAAATATTCGAGGCGGTGACCGTACTCTTCTCCCGGAACGAACCGGTGGATCTCATCACCCTGACCAATATCCTGAGCGAAAAAGGAATCATCAACGATATCGGCGGAGAGCGCTACCGGGGCGCCACCTATCTGTCCTGGCTGACCGACGCGGTGCCCATGGCGGTCAACGCTCCCCACTACGCCCGGATTATTCGGGATAAGGCATGTCTCCGACGGCTGATCGAAAAATCCAATGAAATCACCCGCCGGTGCTACGAAGATCAGGGCAATGTGGACGAGGTCGTCGATTTTGCCGAAGGGGCGATCTTCGAGGTTACCGAAGACAAGATCAAGCCCTCATTTTTTCCTCTGGGCAAAATTATCGAGGCCAACATCGACACCCTGGAAGAGCGTCAGGGTAACAAATCCCTGATCACCGGGGTCCCCACCGGGTTCACCCGTCTGGACAACCTCACCGCCGGTTTTCAGCCCTCGGACCTGATCATTCTGGCGGCCCGGCCCAGCATGGGAAAGACCGCCTTCGCCCTCAGCCTGGCCCGAAACGCCGCCGTGGACGGGGGGGTGCCGGTGGCCTTTTTTTCTCTGGAAATGTCCCGGGAGCAGCTGTCGATGCGGATGCTCTGCGCCGAAGCCCGGGTCGACTCCTCCCGGGTGAGAAGCGGGTTTTTCAGCCGGGACGACTGGGAAGCCCTCACCGAAGCGGCCGGTGTGCTTTCGGAAACCCCGATCTTCATCGACGATTCTCCGGATGTCACCACCGTGGAGATTCGGGCCAAATCGAGGCGGTTGAAACTGGAAAAAGACATCGGCCTGATCGTCATCGATTATCTTCAGCTCATGAAATCCCACGGCAACCGGGAGCGACGGGAACTGGAAATCTCCGAAATCTCCCGCTCCCTCAAGTCCCTGGCCAAGGAGTTGAGCGTGCCGGTCATCGCCCTGTCCCAGCTCAACCGAAAGCTGGAGGAGCGTGCCGACAAGCGCCCGATGCTCTCCGATCTGAGAGAGTCGGGGGCCCTGGAGCAGGACGCGGACGTGGTCGCCTTTATCTACCGGGACGAGGTCTACAACAAGGATGAAAACAATCCCAACCGGGGCAAGGCCGAGATCATACTGGGCAAACAGCGAAACGGGCCCATCGGCACCGCCAATCTCACCTTTATCAACACCTACACGCGGTTTGAAAACCCCGCACCCGAAGGAATGATGGACGACATGCCTGTATGAGGAACATTTTCGGAAACACCGAGGGTTTGAAGGCCGACCCGCTTCGACGGCTGGGGAACCTTTACCGCCGCCGGGTCCCCAAAGAATTTTTGATCACCCCGGACCAGGCCCGGGAAATCGCCGGTCTCTCCCACGAAATCGGCCGACAGATCGGGCTGCTCATCGACCGGTCCGGCAAGGTCTTTTATGTCATCGTAGGAGACGCCGCCCAGATCGTCATCCCCGACACCCCGGAACACCGCACCGTACCCGGGCGGCTCAAGGGTCTACGGTGCGTCCACACCCATCTCAAGTCCGAACCGCTCTCTTCCGACGACCTCACCGACCTGGCCCTGCTTCGACTGGATATGATGGCCGCCGTCACCCTGACCGAAACCGGCGGGCCCGATCAGATCCATATCGCCCACATCCTTCCCACCGGCTCCCCGAAAGAACCCTGCCGAGTGCTGGAACCGATACCGCCCACGGAGCTGGATATCGGGTTTTCGGCCCGGGTCCGCGCTCTGGAGCAGGAACTGGCCCACATCCGGTCGCTGTACACCGGCAAAAAAGGCCAAGAACGGGCGGTCCTGGTCAGCGTCTCCACCGCCCCGCGCCCGGAGGCCGAAGACTCTCTCGACGAGCTCAAGGAACTGGCCCGATCCGGCGGGCTTCACGTGGCGGACACGGTGCTTCAGCTGCGAAAAAAGGCGAATCCCCGATTCCTCATGGGCCGGGGCAAGCTTCAGGAATTGAATCTTCTGGCCCTTCAGCAGGGGGTGTCTCTGCTCATCTTCGACCAGGAGCTGAACCCTTCTCAGATCCGCTCCATCACCGATCAGACCGATCTGAAGGTCCTGGACCGGACCCAGCTGATTCTGGATATCTTCGCCCAGCGGGCCCTGACCCGGGAAGGCAAGCTTCAGGTAGAGCTGGCCCAGCTCAAATATCTGCTTCCCCGGCTGGTGGCCAAAAACACAGCCATGTCCCGGCTGACCGGCGGCATCGGGGGCCGGGGCCCCGGCGAAACCAAGCTGGAAATCAACCGCCGCCGGGTCCGGGACCGAATCAACCGGCTGGAAAAATCGCTCTCGGGAGTGCTCAAACAGCGGAAACAGCAGCGGGCCAAGCGCAGCAAAAAAGGGCTCCCGATCATCTCCATCATCGGCTACACGAATGCCGGCAAATCGACCCTGCTCAACACCCTCACCGACAGCGAAGTCCTGGCCGAAAGCCGCCTCTTCGCTACGCTAGACCCCTCCAGCAGACGACTTCGGTTTCCCCGGGACCTCGAGGTCATCATCACCGACACGGTGGGATTCATTCGGGACCTGCCCCAGGACCTGATGGTCGCCTTTCGGGCCACTCTGGAAGAGCTCAACAGCGCCGACCTGCTGCTTCACGTCATCGACATCGGCAATCCCCGTTTCGAGGAGCAGATCGCCTCGGTGGAACAGATCCTGGCCGATCTCGACCTGGCGGACATTTCGGTGATTCGGGTGCTCAATAAGCAGGACCTTCTGGATGCCGAGTCGGTGGAAACGATTCAGCGAATCCACGGCGGAATACCGGTCTCCGCCGTCGATCGGGCCTCTCTGCTGCCGCTGATCGAGAAAATGGAAACCGAAATCGGCAACCGGATACCTTCTCCTTGACATCCGGTGAAAAATATATAAGTTTGACTTCTATGGAGTTCGAAGACATCAGGCGGATCGGCATCGGCGCCGCATACAAGGGGGGAGAGGTACTCAGCGACTATTTCGGCCGCATCTCCGATATTCGAAAAAAAGGCGCTATCGATCTGGTGACCGAGGCCGATGTCAATGCCGAAAAAGCGATCCTCGAGGTCATCTGCTACCGCTGCCCCGATCACTCGGTTCTGGCCGAAGAAAGCGGCGCCAGCTCCGGTGAGTCCGATTACCGCTGGATTATCGATCCCCTTGACGGCACCACCAACTACACCCACCGGCTGGGTCTTTTCTGCGTATCCATCGCCTGTGAATATAAAGGAAATGTGGCGGTGGGCATCGTGCTGAATCCGATCACCGGCGAACTCTTCACCGCCATTCAAGACAAGGGCGCCCAGTTGAACGGCCGCCCCATTGGGGTGTCCGACACCGACCGCCTCTCCGATAGCCTACTGGTCACCGGTTTTCCCTATGACCTGAAAACCCGTTTGGATTCGCTGATGGCGCGGATCGCCAATTGCCTCAAATCCGCCCAGGGGGTGCGCCGGCTCGGTTCGGCGGCGCTGGATCTCTGTTTTGTGGCCTGCGGCCGGTTCGACGGCTTCTGGGAAGAGAACCTTCAACCCTGGGATACCGCCGCCGGAATGCTGATTGCGAAAGAGGCCGGGGCCCGGGTGACCGATTTTTCCGGCGGACCCTACCGGATCGACACCTCGACCATACTGGCGACCAACGGAAGGATTCATGAAGAAATGATTCCATTACTATCCATAAAGGACATGCAATGAAGAAAAATTCGGGCAAGAGCGTATTTTTGAACGATCACGTGGGCTGCTTCGGCGACTTTAACATCGAGGATCTGGTGTGCAAAAAATTCTGTGCCCTCAGCCTCCGCTGCACCATTGAACGCGAGCAGATCGAGCAGATGGAGCTTCTGGAAGACCTGGTCTTTCCGGAGAATATGTTTATCAAAATTCAATAATCCGCCCAACCGATCCCCGAAACTCCTTTTCCCACAACGACAAAAGCCGAAGATGCATGGAAGGGCCGCCTGAGCGGGCGTTGGTTCCATGCATCTCCGGCTTTTTTAATTTGAAGGACGGGCTTTGATCCTCGATTCGGCCAATCCTGCACCATAGGCCGGCCGCCCCGGGGTGGCCGAAACAGTGATCATGCTCGAAGGACGGATATTCGCGTGCCGACCCGAGTGCCGGTCACCGGGTTTCGATTTTCCCCCGAATCATCTCCAGCTGTCTTCTCAGGCTTTCGTCCGCCTTCATCTGTTTTTCCACCACGCCGATGGAATGAATGGCCGTGGCGTGGTATCGGTTGAAGCTTTTGCCGATGGCCTGCAGCGGCTGGTCGGTATACTGCCGGGCCAGATAGATGGCCACCTGCCGGGGCCGGACGATATGCTTTTTGCGGGAGCGGGAGACGATCTCAGATGGGGTGATGTTGAAGGCTTCACATACCAATTTTTTGATATAATCGACGGTGACAGCCTGCTTCTGCTGAACGATGTTCTGGATCACGCTCTCGGCCAACCGGATGTCGATGGGCGTTTTCAGCAGTGAGGATTTGGCCGTTACGCTGAGCAGACCGCTCTCCAGCTGACGGACGTTTTCGGAGAGTTCCCCGGCCAGGTATTCCACCACACGGGGAGAGATGTTACAGCCGAGGGTTTCGATTTTCTTGTTGAGGATCTTCATACGGGTCTGAAAATCGGGCGAATCGATATTGGAGATGAGACCGCTGGTCAATCGGGATCGAAGCTGTTCATTGATTTTAGGTATATCCGCCGGAAGATAACAGCTGGTGAAAATAATCTTTTTATCGGCATTGAAGAGATAATCGAGGGCCTGGGCCAGTTCGACCTGGGTGCGCTCCTTTCCGGTCAGAAAATGGATATCCTCCATCAGCAGGACATCACACTGATTTCGGTATTTCATCTTGAACCGCTCGATAGAGTTGGTGCGAAAGGCCTGCACCATCTCATTCATGAAATCTTCGGCGGTGATATAATAGACGTTTTCATGGGGAAACCGGTCTAATATATAATGTCCGATGGCCTGGCTCAGGTGACTCTTGCCCAATCCGGTTCGGGAAAGCAGAAAAAGGGAATTCTGATTCATCTCCTGTCGGGAGGCCAGGGAGAGGGCCGCCGAATAGGCGAAATCGTTGTTGTTGCCCACCACAAACCGATCAAAGGTGAACTCCTTGCGCAACAGCTGGCCGGTTCCGGAACCTTTAACCGGAATATTGGGCAGACTCAACTGGGGCAAGGCATCGGGCCGCAGCGGATCGGAATCGATACGCTTTCGGGCCTTGTCGTTTCTGGAGGGAATCTCCAACACCAGCTTGCAGACGGTCGGGTCCATGTTCTTGAATTGGGATTCAATCAGTCTGCTGTAATGTTCGTAAACCCGTTTTCTGGAAAAAAAGTTTGGACAGGAGAGGACCACGGCAGGCCCCTCGATCCTGATAAATTCAATGGGTTCGATCCACATCCGATAGCTGTGCCCGGGTATCTGCGCTTTCAATTCTGACCTAACTTTTTCCCAAATCTTTTGCATAGAACAACAATCTCAGGGCACTGGTACGAATATCGCGCCCGGCAATTACAACGATTAAAGGTTAATTAGGGATAAAAACAGCCTGGATGGTTCTATTACTGACAGCGGGATTCCGAATATGGAACGGATATGTATGCCATTTGGCCGACGCCGTCAAACCGGATGAATAGGGTTTGCCCTCTGTTATCCCGGACCGGAATCGAACTATTTATCTACTTGATTTTACTTTTATTTAAGCCAGAAAACCCTTCAAACATCCCGAAATACACCTCATTTTCGACCTGGTTTTTTGTCCAAACATTTTAGGTATATCCGGCCCGCCCTCAAAAATCGGTATAAACCCAATCTAACAAAATCTTAACAATGCTTCCAAAAACGCCTATTTCCGTATTCGAAAGATCCGCTTCAGCTCCGGGTTCCCCCTACCGTCAGGGAATGATCTACGTGAATTGCATTTGAAAAAAAAACACCAAGCCGGTAATATGACATGTTTGGTTTTTAGAGAAAATCGACAATTCAATCTCTCTTTGCGGAAAACGTCATGACATCCGAATACATCCTTATCCGAGGGGCCCGGCAGCACAACCTCAAAAACGTCGACCTCGACCTTCCTCGCAACCGGCTGGTGGTCATCACGGGGCTTTCGGGCTCGGGAAAATCCTCCCTGGCCTTTGACACCCTCTATGCGGAGGGCCAGCGCCGATATGTGGAATCCCTATCCACCTATGCCCGTCAATTCTTGGAACGGATGGAAAAACCGGAGGTCGACCTGATCGAGGGCCTCTCCCCGGCCATCGCCATCGAACAGAAGACCGCCGGGCACAACCCCCGGTCCACGGTGGGCACGGTCACCGAAATCTATGACTACCTTCGGCTTCTGTACGCCCGAATCGGGGTTCCCCATTGCCATCTATGCGGCAAACCGATCACTGCCCAGTCTCTGGACCAGATTGTGGACCAGGTCATGGCCCTGCCCGAAAGGAGTAAAATTATCATCCTCTCTCCCCTGATTTCCGATCAGAAGGGGGGGCATCAAAAACTGTTGCGGCAGCTGCAAAAAGAAGGCTTTTCCCGGATTCGTGTGAACGGAGACACCCTGGATATCGAATCGGTGTCCAAACTTCAGCGGAATCGAAAACACACCATCGAGGTGGTGGTGGATCGGCTGATCATCAAACCGGGCATCGAAAATCGCCTGGCCGATTCACTTGAACTGGCCGTCAACCGCTCCGAGGGCCGGGTCTCCATCGAGATTCCGGGCGTTGAGACCCTGCTTTTCAGCGAAACCGCTGCATGCATCGACTGCGGCATCAGCTATCCAGAGTTTACCCCCGCCGGGTTTTCCTTCAACTCCCCCCAGGGGGCCTGCACCCGATGCGACGGCCTGGGGGCCACCACCGAATTCGATCCCGATCTGATCATCCCGGATCCGGACCTCTCTTTGCGAGAAGGGGCGGTGGCGCCCTGGGCCAACCGGAATTCAGTCCATTTCTTGGAATTCCTGGAGGCCCTCACCGGTCATTACGGAGCCGATATCCACACCCCCTACGCCGACCTTCCCGCCTCCTTGAAGGAGGCCTTGCTGTACGGTTCCCAGGGTGAGGAGATCACCTTCTTTTTCGAACGTAAAAAACGAAAAATCACTTATCAGAAAGCCTTTGAAGGCATTATCCCCAAAATGGAGCGGAGGTATGTGGAAACCGATTCCCAGTCGGCCCGGGAAGAGATTCAGCACTACATGAATTTTCGACCCTGCCCCGAGTGCGGAGGGGACCGGCTCAACCCGGCCGCCCGGTCGGTTCGGGTCGGGGGAGAAACCCTGCCCCGGATCACCGGTCGGTCGGTGGACGGGGCTTTTAAATTTTTCGAAGATCTAAGCCGGCGACTTACCGGAAAAGCCGCGCTGATCGCGGAACGAATTCTGAAAGAGATACGGGAACGGCTGGGGTTTTTGCAAAATGTGGGGCTCGCCTACCTGACCCTGGACCGGTCGGCCAACACCCTCTCCGGAGGCGAAAGCCAGCGGATTCGGCTGGCCACCCAGATCGGGTCCAAACTCACCGGGGTGCTGTATGTCCTGGATGAGCCCTCCATCGGTCTGCATCAGCGAGACAATCGGCGGCTTCTGGATACCCTAATAGGGATGCGGAATCTGGGCAATACAGTGCTGGTGGTGGAACACGATGAAGAGACCATCCGCACCGCCGATTACGTAATCGACATGGGCCCCGGCGCCGGATTGAGGGGCGGCGAGGTGGTCTTCAGCGGCCCGCCGACGGAGCTTCTCACTTCGGAAAAGTCGCTCACCGGCAATTATTTTTCCGGCCGCAAACGGATACCGGTTCCCGCCCGGCGGCGATCCGGAAACGGTCACCGCCTGACCATATACGGGGCATCCGAAAACAACCTTCAGGGTATCGATGTCGCCTTTCCCTTGGGCTGCTTTATCTGCACAACCGGGGTATCCGGCTCCGGCAAATCGACCCTGATCCTGGAGACCCTGTACCGGATTCTGGCGCGAAAACTCTATCGAAACCGTGCACCCGCCGGAAGCCACGACCGGATCACCGGGCTGAACCGGATCGACAAGGTAGTCAACATCGATCAGTCGCCCATCGGCCGAACGCCCCGCTCCAATCCGGGCACCTATACCGGTATGTTTACCCATATTCGGGAGGTCTTCTCCAAGACCCCCGAATCCCGAATGCGCGGCTACAAACCGGGGCGGTTCAGTTTCAATGTCCGGGGCGGCCGGTGCGAGGCCTGCAAAGGGGACGGCATCATCAAGATCGAGATGCATTTTCTGCCGGACATCTACGTGCCCTGTGATGTCTGCCGGGGAAAGCGGTACAACCGGGAGACCCTGGAGGTGAAATACAAAGGTAAAACCATCTCGGAGGTGCTCGATTTCACGGTCAACCAGGCCCTCGGTTTTTTTGAAAATATGCCCAATATCCGAACCAGACTGGAGACCCTGATGGAAGTGGGGCTGGGATATATTCGGATCGGACAGCCAGCCACCACCTTGTCAGGCGGAGAAGCCCAGCGGGTCAAGCTCTCCCGGGAGTTGAGCAAACGCGCAACCGGCCGCACCGTCTATATTCTCGACGAACCCACCACCGGACTTCACATCGACGACATTCAAAAACTGCTGCATGTTCTGGATCAATTGGTGGAGATGGGAAACACGGTGATCGTGATCGAACACAACCTGGATGTCATTAAATCTGCCGATCATATCATCGATCTGGGGCCCGAAGGGGGCGAGGGCGGGGGCCGAATCGTGGCCCTCGGAACCCCCGAGGCGGTGGCCGAAAACCCCGATTCCCATACCGGACGATTTTTGAAGCCGATTCTGGATCGAGGCTACTGACGCAATCGGCTGCCGATCCACGGGTTCATAAAGCGGGAAATACTTGCAAAAAAATAGGGCTGTCTTCCCGAGGGAAGCAGCCCTATTTTTTTGATCGAAAAGATTTACTTGGCAAAGAGTTCCGCAATGGCGCCTGCCTGAGGATGCGCATAGATCAGGATCAAGGCGATAACCAAAGCGTAGATACAGAGAGACTCGATCATGGCCAGACCGATCAGCATGGTCACCGTGACTTTACCGGAAGACTCAGGATTTCTGGCGATCCCTTCCACGGCAGATTTGAGACCCAGGCCCTGGCCGATGCCGCACCCGAAGGCGGCGACGGCGATTCCGAAACCAGCTGCAGTTACACAGGCGATAAAGAATTGCAATGCTTCAGCTTCCATACTCTACTTGACCTCCTTTAGAAAAAAATTGAAGTGATAAAAATAAAATGCTTCTTCCATTGTCCCATTAATCCCATTCATCAAACACAGTATAAACGTAAGTAACGACTTTGCGAAATCAGTGGGCGTGTTCCATCGCACCGGTAAAGTACATAATGGACAGAAGGAAAAATACAAACGCCTGCACCAAGGCCACAAAGATACCCAGCGCCATGATCGGAAGGGGCGCAAAAAAGGCCCCGGCCAAGCCGAAAAGAATCGCCAGCACCAGTTCATGCCCCATCATGTTGCCGAAAAGCCGGAAAGAGAGTGATAAAATTCGGGCAACATGGCCGATGAGCTCGATCGGAAAGATGATGGGAACCATCCACCAAACCGGCCCCAGAAAATGTTTAATATAGCCGGCGCCGTGGTATTTGACCCCGATCACGTGGGTAAACACCACCACCACCAGAGCACAGGAGAGGGTGGTATTCAGGCTGGCCGTAGGCGGAAAAAAGCCGGGCACCAGACCCACCAGGTTGCAGACGAAGATATAGATGAAGATGGTCGCTACGATGGGGAAGAGCCAGCGGCCCTCCTCGCCGGTAATCTCGACCATAAAGTCTTCGATGCCGGCCACCATGATTTCGAATAAATTCTGCATCTTGGTAGGGATCAACTCCATCCCTTTGGCTGCGAGAAATCCCAGGCTGATCAGCAGAATCATCACCACCCAGGTATAGATGACATGGGGATACGCATGGGCAAAATGGGCCACACCACCGCCGACGAGATCAAACAATTTGACGAAGAAGAGATAGGGATGTTCCACCTTACACTGCCTCCTTGAAGAAAAGATTTTTGAATTCGAACACCGTGGCAAGCATAATACTCACCACCACTACCGACAGGCCGACAAACAGACCCAGAGGATGTACATAGTGGTTGGAGATCAAAAAGAATATGATCAAACCGCTTATCAGAAAGCGGAGGTAATACTTGGCCAGGATCACATGGTGACTGGTGAGTCGGGAAGGGGTGAAGGCCTTTTTCAAGGTGCGATACAGAAAATGGAAATTGACGGTGACGATGAGCCCGCCGAAAACGATGCCGCGGGCAAAGGCCGGGTCCATCACCAGAAACCCGGCGATGCTCACACTGACAAACAGGAGCCAGTTGGTGACCGTGACAAATTTTAGAAGGCGTTCTTGGATATTCAAACCGCTATTTTTCCCAGTCCAGTTTCCTGCTCTTCTTGATAGCCAGTCCGATATTTCTGTATCCGGCGGCGATTCCCATCCCTAAAAAGATGAATGTGAGCCAGGGGTGGGTTCCAAAGCGCCCGTCAAGATAAAGGCCGATCCCCAGTCCGATGAAAATGGACAGGGCGACCGCAAATCCGATGCTACTGTAGTATGCCAGCTCTCTGAAGTACTTGACGTTTTTCTTATCACTCATTTATGGGAAATTCCCATCACCTTAAGGTTTGCATGTTTAGCACAGGGTCTTGGCCAAGTCAATGAAAATCGAGATCAAAATAGATATTCACAGGTTGAGCCGGTCCGCCTCAAAGACCGGCCCGTCGATGCAGGCGTGGAGGTACTTGCCCGGACCGGCGCCCTCGACGGCGCACCCCAGGCAGGCCCCCATACCGCATGCCATCAGACTTTCGATGGAGATTTGACAGGCCACCCGGTATCGCCGGGCGATTCCGACCACCGCTCGGATCATGGGCAAGGGGCCGCAGGCGTAGATTTGGTCCGGGGCCCGCTCCGCCACGGCCCGCTCCATCGGGATGGTAACCAGGTCCCGAAGACCGGCACTGCCGTCTTCTGTGGTCAGATGCACCGTCCGCATCCCGACGCTGATGAAATCGTTCATGCACAGAAGGTCGTCCCGGGACCGGCCCCCGATAAAGACCCGGCTTTCGGTCAGGTCCACCCCGGCCTTTTCCAGGGTGGCGGATAGAAAAAACATCGGCGCCACCCCGATGCCGCCCGCCACGATGAACACCCGTCGGGTATTTTCCGGAATCTTGAAGTGGGTGCCCAGGGGGCCCAGCAGATCCAGGCCGTCCCCCTTACGAGAAAGGGCCAATTTTTCCGTGCCGGTTCCCACCACCTTGTACAGCAGTTCGATCCCCGTGGTCCGCGCCTGATGGACGATCAATCGGTGAATGGAAAAGGGGCGGCGAAGCAGGGGGGTAACATCATCCGGAAACCGGACCATCACGAACTGCCCCGGCTTGGCCCGGGAATACCCGGGATGGCACTGCATGCCGATGCGATAGTATCCGGAACACTCGAGGGTGTTCCAGAGGACCTTGACTTTTTCCTGAAACATGGTTCCATCCTTTCAGGTCCATTATCCTTCGGGGGCCGTTCCCATCTCGGCGGAGACCAGGTCCCCCACAAAACTGCCCACGATCACTTCACTTTCGATCCGCACCAGAAGCCGCCTCGAATCCGCCGTCACCCAGAGCCGAATCTCGGCGTTTTCGCTTTTTTCAAAAACCCCGCCCACATGCTCAAGCTCCGGTTTCAATAAAAAGGTATCATATTCCCGGCCGCTCACCTGTATGGTTTCCCTCTTGACCACCGCCACCCGGCCGATGACGTTTTTCTTGCCGTCGGTGATCGGCCGTTCGAGTACAATGCCTGATTCCAGATCGAACAGCCGGACAAAATAGAAGGCGGAGATCGGATCAAAGGTACCGGGCAGTATCGGAATGGGGTCTTTGGGTTTGTCGAAATTGGCGTACCGGGCGGTGCGGTTTTGCCAGTCGAAATTCACCACGATTTCCCGCTTGTGACCGCCTTCCCGTTGTTTTTTCTTGTACAACAGGGAGCGATTCATGCCGGAATCGGCAAACCCTTGCACATGATCCCGAACCTTGTAAAAGGTATCCACAAACCGGTTCGACTTGGCTTTGGCGGTGAAATGAAAGGCGGGCGCCCCCTCGACCGTGGTCATCGGCAATACCTCCAGGGTCGCATGTCCGGCCGGAATAAACTCCCACCGAAGTTCATAGGTGAGCTTTTCCCCGGGATGGAAGGGCCGGGTCCCGTCCGGTAAAGAAGAGACGGCGATCTCCTGGGCGGAAACGGGAAGCGAAAAAAAAAGAAATACGGCCCACAGGAATTCGGCGGACCGGCGGGGTACAGAAAAAAATATCATCAATCTTCATATACCGGAATAAGGCTTCACATCGGTTTCACGGCGGCGGGAGCACCCGTTCCACCAGTCGGCAAAGAACGGGACCCTCGAACGGATCTGGTCGTATGTATCGTCTTTACCATTCCAGGTCAAGCCGGCAATTGAATCGGACCCGAAATGCCGATTCTACCTCTGAAAGCGGTTCGCGTCGCTCCGGAATTCATTCCCGCGGTTCAATTGCACAGGATTTCACAAATTTTCCGGGACAGCGCTGAAAGCGTAAGCGGCAATGGTTCCTTCTCCATGCGAATAAACAAAATTTCAGTTGTAAAGCCGATAGGCGCATGTTACCTTTATTTATCCTGTTTTTTCAACTATTGATCCTAGATATGCCCAAATCCCTCATCCTGAAAAACGATATATCAGAAATTCGTCGATTGCATCGGTCCGTGATTCAATTCGCGGAACAGAACCGGCTGCGCAAAGACCTGATTGCGGATATCCGGCTGGTCATGGAAGAGGTGTTCTCAAACATCGTGCAATATGGTTTTGAAGACGAAGACAGACACCATATCGCCGTAGATATGGAGTACCGCGGAGGAGAACTCATCCTCTCGGTGGTGGATGACGGCAAACCGTTCAATCCGCTGCAAGCCCCGCCGCCCGAGATCGACAAACCCCTTGAAGACCGGTGCCCGGGCGGAATGGGAATATTCATGGTCACCCGCCTCATGGATCAGCTGGAATACCGCATGGAAGAGGGGAAAAATATTCTCAAAATGACAAAGACCGCCCCGCCGGAGGCCCCCTGAACCCAAACCGCCGAGGAGAAGGAGAGAGCATATGCCGCTGAAAATCGGTTCCAAGGAAAAGACACCCGGTATATTGGTGATATCCCTGATCGGATCATTGGATACGCAGACCCATGGCATTTTCGACGACCGAATCGATAGGGTACTAAAAGGCGCGCCCCAATTGATCGTTCTGGATATGGAACACCTCGATTATATCTCCAGTATCGGCATCAGCTCGATCCTGAAGACAAAAAAGGCGATGAAAAAAATCGACGGCAAGCTGACCCTGATGCACCTTCAACCCCAGGTGAAAAAGGTCTTCGACATCATCAACGCCCTGCCCTCTCAACGGATCTTTACCAGCACCCGGGAACTGGATGAATACCTTGACCGAATGCAGCGGTCGATTCGCGGAGAGGAGCCGGCATAGACACCCCGCGGCCTGTGACATTCCCGAAGACTGGCCTGGAAAAAGGGGGCCACTGTACCTATTGCGGATCTCCCTTTCGCCGGGGAGCGCACTGGCCCAGAACCTGCGCCCGCTGTGGGAATACCTCCTTTCGAAACCCGATTCCGGTGGCCGTGGTCCTGGTGCCGGTGAATGACGGCCTGGTGTTTATTCGCCGGTCCATCGAGCCGCAAAAAGGGCGGCTGGCCCTTCCGGGGGGGTACGTCAACACCGGAGAAACCTGGCGGGAAGCCGCGGCCCGCGAAGTCCTGGAGGAAACCGGGATTACCCTGATTCCCGAAGAAATTCAAGAATTCATGGTGCGAAGCGCTCCCGACGATACCATCCTGATCTTCGGACGGGCCCGGCCCAGAGACGCCCGAGACCTTCCCGCCTTCCAGGTCACCGACGAGACCACAGAACGGGTGGTGCTGCCCTTCTCCCCGCCGGATCAGGCGTTTCGGCTTCACGGAGACGCCGCGGCCGCGTACTTCGACCGAACCGGGTTGCAAAATCCCCGGCCCCGAATCGGGGTGGCCGCCATTGTGGTCAAAGACGGCAAGGTCCTTCTGGGAAAACGGCAAAACGCGCACGGCGAAGGGAGCTGGCAATTTCCCGGAGGCCATCTCGAATACGGAGAATCGATAGAGGATTGCGCACGCCGGGAGGTCTGGGAAGAAGTCGGTATCCGCATCTGCGATCTTCGCCTCGGCCCCTATACCAATGACCGCTTTGAAGCGGAAAGAAAGCACTATATCACCCTTTTTGTGACCGCCCGGTATGAATCCGGATCGGTGCGGCGCAAGGAGCCCCATAAATGCGAGGGATGGGCATGGTTCCAGTGGTCCCGGCTGCCGGCGCCCCGGTTTTTGCCCATTCAAAACCTGATGAAGACGGGATTTCGCCCTGACGCGCTGTCCCGGTGAGGAGATCATGGCATCTTTTGGTTTCGGAAAAAAATCGCGTCGAAAACGAGGCTTCGACGGCATGGACGACGATCTCACGGCCCGGCTTCGCAGGCTTCAGGCCAAGGACGAGACCCAGGAGGTCGAGGCGCTTCAGGAAAAGGTGGATCGGCTGACCCTGATCTGCCGGGCCCTCTGGAGCTTCGTGCGGGAACACCATGACCTTTCGGAAACCGATCTGGTCAACCGAATGGAGGAGATGAAACGAACGGAAGGGGCCGAATGCCCGGAATGCGGACGGATCATGAGCCGGCACCACAACCGGTGTCTTTACTGCGGGGCCGAAGGCTCGGCCGCCGGCGCCTTTGACCGGTTTTAGGTGGCGGGCCGCACCCGAAAAGCGGCGTCCACCTCCATCCGCTTCTGGTAGGTTTCGAAAAGCTTCCACCGGACCACCGGAATGTCCAGCAGCATCTTTCCGGGGATATGGAAGATTTCCGCATCGGTGACCACCCGGATGCGATAATCCACCGCCATGTCGAAAAGTACGCATTCTTCTCCGAAGAACTGGCCCGGCCCCAGCATCTCCACCGGCTTGCCGTCGTCGAACCGCTCCAGCTTTCCCGATTTGACCGTAAACACCTCATCGTGGAGCCCCTTGGGAAACTCCTTTCCGGCCTTGTATTTTCGAATCCGCATGGCCTTGGCCAGCCGGTTCTGGGTCAGATAGGAGACCACCTCTCCGAACAGCCAGGTCTGCTGAATGAATTCCCGGTTGCACTGAAGCCGTTTGATCTCCTTGTACAGGGCGTTGCGTTTGACGAACTCGGCGTAGAGGGTCTTGGGCAACCGCAGGGCCTTGACGAAGTTGGCGGCCCGATAGGTCCCCACCGATGGCGCCCCTTCAAGGGCGGAAATTTCCCCGATCAGGGCCCCGGCGGAAAGGATGTTATGAATCCCCAGTTCGGAATGGATTCGGTCCACGTTTCCGGTCAAAACCAGATAGATCTCGTCGGCATAGACCCCGTCCTTCAACAAAATCGACTGGGGGTTGAAGGTGATCAGCTCATTGTTGAGCAGAATGCTGAGCTGGTGTACCGGGGCCGCCGGAAAATAAGAGCGCAGAAACGCCAGGGCATAGGAATTGAGATAATTGTGAGCGGTAGGGATGAGCACATCCACCATCCCGAAGGGGGCCCCGGAGCCGATCTCCTTTTGAGCATTGGTCAAATCCCCGGAGGTGTGGGAAAGAATGATCTTATCCGACGGATCATGGCGAAAGTCCCGGGCATCCCCGTGAATCAATCCGCCCCCGGCATCGATTTTCTTGATGTGGAACTTGCGCAGATAGATCTCCCGCACCTGGTCATAATATTCCCGGGAGACCCCGATTTCGTTTTCATCCTCGGTGATGAACCCCTTGAGGACGTCCAGGGAGACGATATCGGCGAAATGGGCGTAAGATCGGTAGCCGTCTTCCCACAGGGTCCGGAACATCAGGACGCTGGTCTCCACCGGATGGGGGGAAAAGACCGGCTTGACTTCCAGCCCGTCGATCTCGTTCCAGAGATCGAACTTCAAATCATGGACCTCGAAGTATTCGAACAGGTTCTTTTCGGAAATGGTCATCAGGGCCGACAGTTTTCGGGCCACCGAGGCCCGGACCAGAGCGGTGGCAAAGTATTTGATTCGATGATCCGAGCGCATCAGGGTGGTGAATCCGGCGATATGGTCATCATGGCAGTGGGTGTGAAAGATGCCTTCGATTTCATTCACCCCGATCCCCAGAGCGGTGAGGCTGTACAGGACGTTGGGCCCCGCGTCGATCAGGTAGATCTTGCCCTGGAACAAAAGGATGCTCGACATACAGGGGCGGTTGACGTTCCATCCGTCCCCTTCCCCCGAATGGATGACCGCAAAATATTCCCGTTTGATGTCGTGATATCCCAGCGGATAGGGGGCGCTGTAGCGTTCGTTCGGGGAGAGGTTGAGATCCACGGTGACCGTTTCCTTTTGGTAGCGAAACTCGAAGACATTCAGCCGAAGCCGTCGAATAAAGACCCCGTTGCGAATCTCCACCGGCCGGTTCTCCACCCGACGGGTTTCCAGAAGCTCCTCCGCCGGGCTGATCCTGCCGAAGGCGAACTTGAGTTTGAGCCGCATCATCTCCCGGGCTACGGCCGAAGAAATGCCGGCGTCGATGATCTCCGCCTCGGTCACCAGCCCGTAGTTGCCCCGGTAGATGTACTGAATCTGGGCGTCCACCTGTTCGGGAAGACCGATCAGCATGGGTTTGGCGCCGGTGTTGTTGGGATGATTGGGCAGCATCATCCCCTGTCGGTACAGCATCTGCAGGGCCGGAAATTCCGCAAGATTGGCGAAGCTTCCGTTTTGAACCAGAACATCCGAGAGCAAAATCGCGTTGGGGCCGGTCTCGCAGGAGACGCCCTCCTTTTCCTTGACCACGATCAGCCCCCGTTTCATCAGATGCTTGACGCTGTCGGCCGGGCAGCCGCATTGCACAAACAGGCCCGCCTCGGGGATTTCAATCAAAAAGAGTCCGTCGGCAACCTGAAATTTACCAATTTTCGACATGGTGCTTCACCTAATTTTGACCCGTCCGTGTAATGACTGATCCGTGAAAAGGACGGTGGATACGGTGTAATATGACCTTTCTCAATTTTCAACATATTATTTACTTTTTTTACTTTTTTTGAACGGAAACGGCTTGAATTTCAGTAAAACATGACGAATCTTCGAAAAAAACCGATGAATCGAAAGGTGGAAAGCGGGAGGCGACATTTCACTCGATCTTTACATTCTCTGCTCATATTGATATACCCCCGTTCATTTAAACTGGTAGGGCAATATTCACACTTTACAAACCGACTTTTATTAAGCAGGAGTAGAATATGGACCCATGTCCTTGCGGATCGGAAGTGGATTACGAAGCGTGCTGCGGCCCTCTGATCGCGGGGGAGCGGAGCGCCGAAACCGCTGAAGCGCTGCTTCGCTCCCGATATACCGCCTATGCCCAACAAGAAGTGGAGTACCTCGTCGACACCGTCCATCCGGAAAAGCGAGAAGCCGACAGTCGAAAATCCGTTGAAAAATGGGCCAAAAACACCCAATGGCGACGGCTTCAGGTTCTGGAAACCGCCGGCGGCGGTCCCGAAGATACGGAAGGAACCGTGGAATTCGTGGCCGACTACCTGGAAAAGGGCAAAAACCGAAAACACCATGAAATCGCCGAATTCAAAAAAGAGGACGGGCGGTGGTATTTCTTCGACGCCGGGGCCCCGAAAATCGAACAGTTTGTCCGCCAAGGCCCCAAGGTCGGACGAAACGATCCCTGCCCGTGCGGAAGCGGTAAAAAATACAAAAAATGTTGCGCCGGGTAACCCCGGTTTTCACCTTTCCGGCCCATATTCATTAGAATGAAGGCGCCGAATATGAACCTTACCATGGAGAATACTAATGATCATGAAACGAATCGTTTTACTGATGCTGGCGATGATGCTGGTCTGGCAGCCGGCCGCAGCCGAAGAAAAGCCTGAAGAGAAAAAAGATATCAAAATCGGTTTCATCTATGTGTCTCCGGTGGGGGACGCCGGATGGTCTTACGCCCATAACGAGGGGCGAAAAGCCATCGAGACGATGGAAGGGGTGGAAACCTCCTTTGTGGAATCGGTTCCCGAAGGGCCCGACTCGGAGCGGGTCATGCTCAATATGGCCCGAAAGGATTTCAACCTCATTTTCGCCACCAGCTTCGGTTATATGGACCCCATGCTCAAGGTGGCCAAACGATTCCCGGATACGGTGTTCATGCACTGTTCCGGTTTCAAAACCGCCCCCAACATGGGCGCCTATTTCGGCCGCATGTACCAGGCCCGGTATCTGTCGGGAATGGTGGCCGGCGCCATGACCCGAACCGATACCCTGGGGTATGTGGCCGCTTTTCCCATTCCGGAGGTGATTCGGGGCATCAATGCCTTCGCCCTGGGAGCCCGGGCGGTCAACCCCGACGCCAAGGTGCGGGTGGTCTGGACCAAAACCTGGTATGATCCGGCCACCGAAAAAGAGGCGGCCAAGAGCCTTCTGGATGTGGGGTCCGATGTCATCGCCCAGCACCAGGATTCCCCCGGGCCTCAGGAAGCGGCCCAGCAGCGGGGGGTCTATTCCATCGGCTACAATACCGACATGAGCCAATTCGCCCCGGAAGCCCACCTGGTGGCGCCGGTCTGGAACTGGACCCCCTTTTACAAGGAAATGGTCCGACAGGTGAGAGCAGGAAATTGGGAGAGTAAATCCTATTGGTGGGGCCTGGAAAAAGAAATCGTAGACATCAGCCCCATCAGCGACAAGGTGCCGGCGGATGTCCGAAAGAAGGTCCTGGACAAAAAGGCGGAGATCATCGCCGATAATTTTACCGTCTTTTCCGGACCGGTCAAAGACCAGCAGGGAGAGGTTCGCATTCCGGAAGGCAAATCGGCCACCGATGCCGAAATGCTGGGCATGGACTGGTTTGTCGAAGGCGTGATCGGAACCACCAAATAAAAGGCGCCGGCCCCCTCTCTGGGTCCGGCTCTTTTTCATCAGTGTTCCCGCCTGAACAGCGGCCGTCGAATAATGGGAAGAATCAGGGTGATCAAAAGACAGGACCCCCTGGGATGGCGTTCCTGTCTTGTTGTATTGGGGGCCGCAGGGGTCTCCCTGGTCCTCAGCGGAATACTCCTGGGCCTTCAGGACAGACCCCCGCTGACCGCCATGGCGGTCCTGTTTCAGGGCGCCTTCGGCTCCGCCTGGGCCATAGAAGATTGCCTGATCAAGGCGGTTCCCATTTACCTGTGCTCCCTGGGGGTGGCGGTGGCCTTTCGGCTCCAGATCTGGAACATCGGGGCCGAGGGCCAGTTCGCGTTGGGCGCAGTGGGGGCGACCGCGGCGGCCCTCTATTTTCCCGACCTTCCCTGGTTTCTGCTGCTTCCGGCCATGGCCCTGGCCGCATTCATCACCGGCGGGTCCTGGGGCCTGATTCCGGCCCTGCTCAAAATCCACATGCGGGCCAATGAAATCATCGTCACCCTGATGATGAACTACATCGCCATTCTGTTTCTCGACTATCTCGTCTACGGCGTCTGGAAAGACCCTGCCAGCTTCGGGTTCCCCATGACCCCGACCTTTTCCGAAAGCGCAATTGTGGGACGAATCGGAGATACCCACCTCAACTGGGGGTTGGCCCTTTGCGCCGTCTGCGGGCTTCTGGTCTGGATTTTCTTTCGGTACACCCTGCTGGGCTATGAATTGAAGGCCAGCGGCGAAAACGTTCGGGCGGCCCGGTATGCCCGCCTGCCCTATGAACGGCTGGTCGTTCTGGTGATGGTGCTGAGCGGGGCCCTGGCCGGGTGGGCCGGATTCATCGAAGCCTCGGCCACCCTGAACCGGCTTCAGCCCAGCATCATGGTGGGGTACGGCTATACCGCCATCGTGGTGGCCTGGCTGGCCCGGCTCAATCCGCTCTACATCGGTCTGGCCTCCTTTCTGCTGGCCGGGCTTCGGGTGGGGGGGGAAAACCTGCAGCTCGAACTTCAGGTGCCCGCCGCCTTCGGCCAGATCATGGAGGGGTTGATCCTTTTGACCGTATTGGCCGGCGGTTTTTTTACCGAATACCGGCTCCGGCTGAGGCCCCGCCCATGACCTGGGAGATCCTGATTTCCCTTCTGGCCGCCACCGTGCAGTCGGGGACGCCCATCCTCTATGCCACCCTCGGGGAAATCTTTACGGAACGGTCGGGAATTCTCAACCTGGGGGTGGAGGGAATCATGCTGGTGGGGGCCCTGGCCGGGTTTCTGGGCGCCAAATTCACGGGAAACCCGGTTTTGGGATTTGCCGTGGGCGGGATTTTCGGACTGGGCCTGGCCGGCATCCACGGGCTGGTCTGCATCGGGTTCAACGGGAATCAGGTGGTCTCGGGTCTGGCCCTGACCATCCTGGGCACCGGGCTGGCCAACTACCTGGGCACCCCGTTCATCGGCCAGAGCGCCCCCGGTTTTCCCCCCATGCCGGTACCGATCCTCTCCCGTATTCCGGTCCTCGGAGAGATTTTTTTCCGCCAGGATCTACTGATTTATGTTTCCTACCTGATCCCGCCCCTGATGTGGCTCTTTTTTCGATTCACCCGGTGGGGTCTGGGGCTTCGGGCCGCAGGGGAGCACCCGGAGGCGGCGGCCGCGGCCGGGCTGAACATTTACCGGTTTCGATGGGCCGGTGTCCTGACCGGCGGATTTCTGGCGGGGCTGGGCGGGGCCTATCTCTCCCTGGCCTACACCCATCTCTGGACCTCGGGGCTGACCGCCGGCCGGGGATGGATTGCGGTGGCCCTGGTGATTTTCGCCTTCTGGCATCCGCTGCGGGCGGTCCTGGGGGCGTATCTTTTCGGCGGGGTGATGGCCTTCCAGTTCCGTCTTCAGGCCCTGGGCGCCGATCTGCCCTCCTCCCTGCTGCTGATGCTCCCCTACGGGTTGACCATCATCGTCCTGGTCCTCTCCTCCTGGCGGGGCCGGGGAGATCAGGCCCCGGCCTTTCTGGGGATCAATGTGGAGCCTTCGGAATGAACCGCCTTTCCTTTTTCAATACCGGGCTTATTTTTTGGTAAAGTTTCGAACAGAGGAATCCATGAAAACCGAACACCGATACGCCAAAACCTTTCCCATCTCCTGGGAACAGCTTCATCGTGACGCCAAGGCCCTGTCTTGGCGACTGATCGGTCGTGAACCCTGGAAGGGGATCATCGCCATCACCCGCGGCGGACTGGTGCCGGCCGCCATCATCGCCCGGGAGCTGGACATCCACCTGGTGGACACCGTCTGCATCTCCAGCTACACCTTCAAGAACCAGGGAGAGATCAACATCATCAAACCGGTGGCCGAGGCGGATGAAGGATGGCTGCTGATCGATGATCTGGTGGACACCGGCAAAACCGCCGCCGTCGTCCGAAAAATGATCCCCAAGGCCCATTTTGCCACCATCTACGCCAAGCCGGAAGGGAAACCCCTGGTGGACACATTCGTCACGGAAGTCAGTCAGGACACCTGGATTCTGTTTCCCTGGGATACCGAATCCCAGTTCATTCAACCCATCGCCGGGTTGCAGGGGGCGGGGCGATGAACCTTCCCCCTCCCCCGCTGGTCCGCTTGGAGGAGATCAGCAAATCCTTCGGCCGGGTTCGGGCCAACAGCGACATCACCCTCGATATTCGGGCCGGAAAAATCAAGGCCCTGCTGGGAGAAAACGGCGCCGGCAAATCCACCCTGATGTCGATTCTGGCCGGCCGCCTTCAGCCGGACGCCGGAAAAATCCTGGTGGAAGGAAAGTCCACCCGGTTCCCTTCGGCCCGGGAAGCGATTCAGGCGGGCATCGGAATGGTCTATCAGCACTTTATGCTGGTGGATGCCATGACCGTCACCGAAAACGTCTTTCTGGGTCAGGAAGGCGGCTTCTGGCTGCGCCCCCGTAAAATGGCTGCACGGGTGTCCGAACTGGCCCGGCGATACGGTCTGGAGATCGACCCCTTGGCCCGGGTATCCGAGCTTTCCATGGGGGAGAAGCAGCGGGTGGAGATCTTGAAACTCCTTCAGCGCCAGAGTCGAGTGCTCATTTTCGACGAACCCACGGCGGTGCTCACGTCTACCGAGACCGAACAGCTGTTTGGGGCCATGAAGCAGATGGCCAACCAGGGAAAGGCCATCGTCTTTATCAGCCACAAGCTGCCGGAGGTGATGTCGGTGGCCGACGACATCGCCATCCTTCGAAACGGCGCCGTGGTGGACACCCTGAAGGCCGGCGCCGTCACCTCCCGGGCCGACCTGGCCCGGCGGATGGTGGGCCGGGAGGTGGTGTTTCAGGTGGACAAAGGGACTTCCGAGATCGGCCCCCGGGTGTTGACCATTCGAGGACTGGAAGCCGGCGCCCTTCAGGGCATCGATCTGGAGGTTCGGCAGGGGGAAATTCTGGGGGTGGTGGGGGTGGCCGGAAACGGCCAGAAACCGCTGGTTCAGACCATCTGCGGGTTGACGCCGCCGGGCCGGGGGGAGGTGGAAATCCTGAACCGGCCCTGGAAGGATTTTTTCGCCCGGTTTCCGTCCGACGACACCCTGAGCTACATTCCCGAAGAGCGGATCAGCCTGGCCACCTGCTCCGGCCTCAATCTGGTCGACAATTTTCTGCTGACCACCCGCTCCGATTTTTCCCGGGGCCCCTGGCTGCTGGGGAAACGGGCCCGGGGTCGGGCCCGGGAACTGATTCGGGATTTCAATGTGCAGCCGTCCAATGTGGATGCCCTGGCCCGGCATCTCTCCGGCGGCAATCTTCAGAAAATGGTCCTGGGAAGGGAATTTTTTCGAAACCCCAAATTGATCGTGGCCGAACAGCCCACCCAGGGGCTGGATATCGCTGCCACCGAAGAGGTCTGGCACCATCTTCTGGAAGCCCGCAAACGGGCGGGGATTCTGCTGGTCACCGGGGACCTGGCCGAGGCCCTGGCCCTGTCGGACCGCATCGCCGTCATGTACGGCGGACGGTTCATGGATGTCTTCCAGGTCTCGGATACCCAAAAGGTGGACCGGATCGGTCTGATGATGGCCGGCATCACCGCCTGATCCCGCCTCTCCTTCTTTCCCCCGGCCGCCTTTCGTAAGCCGGCATCGCCATCCCCGTCCAGTGTTCGGGAATTCTTTTTGACAGAACCCGGGATGTTTCTTAATTTATGGGTGGAAGGCAGTATGAAGCGCATGCTTTGAACCCGGCCTCGCCGAAGAGCGAGGCTTCGCCCCTCAGGAGACGGCAATTCCATGCCCACCGAACGATTTCAATCCGTCTGCAAGGCCATGGCCGATCCGGGTTTCTATCCCCATTCGGTTTCAAACCTTCAACGCCTCGATACCCATATTTCCACCGTTTTTCTGACCGGTGACTGGGTCTACAAACTCAAAAGGCCGGTGGATGTCGGCTTTCTCGATTACCGAAAACCGGAGGACCGCCGTTACTACTGCGAGCGGGAGGTCGATCTCAACCGCCGCCTCAGCCGGGGGGTTTACGAGGGGGTCGTCACCATTTACGACACCTCCAAGGGCTTTTCCCTTTCGAAAGAGGGCCAGGCAGCGGAATTTGCGGTGAAGATGAAACAGCTTCCGGAACGGGCCCGGCTCGACACCCTTCTGCATCAGAATCGGATCACCCCGGCTCAACTATCCGCTTTAGGCCGAATGTTGGCCGATTTTTATGCGGACAGTGAAGGCGGGTCCGAAATCGACCGGTACGGGCGCCGGGATGTCGTCATCTACAATTCAGAGGAAAATTTCATGCAGCTCGATCCCTTTGTCGACCGCTTATTCGACAGGGAGCCGTGGAAATTCATTCAGGAGGTCAACCGCGCTTTTCTGGATCACCACCAAGCCCTCTTTGAACGCCGGCTGAAAGAAGGCAAAATCCACGACGGGCATGGGGACCTGCGGGCCGAGCACATCTATTATCTGGACCGAATTCAGATCATCGACTGCATCGAGTTCAACGACCGATTCCGGTACGGGGATGCGGCGGTGGACATGGCCTTTCTGCACATGGACCTGGAATCCCTCGGATATCCGGATGCCGCTCAGGCGGTGCTGAAAGCCTATGCAAAAAAGGGAGATGGTCCTCAGGTGTACGCCCTGGTCGATTTTTATGCCGCCTATCGGGCCATCGTTCGATTGAAAATCGCCTGCATTCGATACCGGGAAGTCGAATCCGAACAGAAGCGGAAAGCGGTTCAAGAAAAGATCGATACCCATCTGGATCTGGCCTACCGCCATACCCTGATGTTCAGCCGCCCCACCCTCTGGGTATTCTGCGGCCTGCCCGCCTCGGGTAAATCCTCCCTGGCGGAGGGGTTGGCCCGGGCCCTGTCCATCGGGGTGATCAGCTCGGATGATCTTCGGAAGGAAGACGATGCCCGGAACGAAGTGGTTCCCTTCGGCCAAGGCCGGTACAGCCGGGAAAGACGCGCACGGGTGTACGGCCGCATGCTCAACCGGGCCCAGGACCTTCTGAAGCAGGGCCGTTCAGTGATTCTGGACGCCACCTACGCCCTGAAAGAATGGCGGGCCGAGGCGGTTCAATTGGCCGCGGACCTGGACACCTATCTTCTGTTCGCGGAATGCGGGTGCGATACCGCCGTCCTTCGATCCCGACTCGAAGCCCGGGAAGAATCCGCCGGCCGATCGGACGCCCGGCTTCAGCACCTGAGCGAACTGGTGAATCAGTTTGAACCGCTGACCGAACTGCATCCGGATCATCATATCCGCCTTGCCACCGATGCACCGATCCGGGACACCCTGATCGGGTTGCTCTCCAACAGCTATCTGTGCAAAACAGCGCAATTGAATCAACGGCTCTGAAATTCGATAGCGATAAAACAAGGTGCATCACCCATTCATCCAAGCGGGGCAAGAAAACGAAACCGGTCAAAGGATCGGAAAGAGCAACACCAGCCTACAGCATTTTAGAATGGGTCACTGCCATGTGACGGCGCTCCAAGACCTCCATTCGGGTTTTGCATTCGATGCAATGGGTGGTGACCGGCCGGGCGATCATGCGGTTGATGGCGATGTCTTCGCCGCACACTTCACAGATGCCGTACTCTCCCTCCTCGATCCTTTCGAGGGCGAGTTGGATCTTGCCGACCAGGTTTCGCTCTCGATTCCGGATGCGCAGGGTAAACATCTGATTGGCATCAAAAGAGGCCTGGTCCAGAAGGTCCGTCAAACACTCCCTGGAATTTCGAAGGTTGAATACCGTGTCATCGGCCCGCCGGTCGAGTTCGTTGAGCCAGTTGGTCAACAATTGCCTGAAGTATTGAATGTCTTTTTCTTTCATATCGATCATCCTTCAAATGGTGAGGGTGGGAAGGACGTTGGAAAGGAAACGGGGTTCTTACCAGGAAAATTTAGCAATTCTTATGCCAGAACACCTAAAAAGCTGTTTTTTTTAAAATAAATGTAAATCCTGAAAAGTCAATATCGATCCTGCGAATTCCTTTCCATAGATTACGGGCAAGCGCGTCGCCCCCGGCACATGATGGATAAGGGGTTCCCATTATTCAAAAAATTCATTTTTATTTACCTGGACGGATGGGGTTTCGATGTTTCTTTTTTTTGAACTTCAAGTGCCGTTTTTTGGTTCCATGGGCATTCCACTCATCCCGGCGGGGCCGAAAAATCACCCCTTTCACCCTGGAAAAAATTGTTGACAGGGGGGATTCCTGTCGAATATTTGAGTTGTGAATTTTATCAATCTACGAATTTTGAAGGACCTACGCTCGCCTCGTGTAGGTTTTTTTATGCGAAAAATTCCGGCCGCCGGCCGATGGGACATGCCAGGACATCTGGGGGCCGGATTGAGCGGTCTGCTGCTTACGCTATCCTTTCCCAAGTTCGACCTGGATTGGGCGGCTTGGTTTGCCCTGGCGCCGCTCCTGTACTCGGTAAGAGGCCTTCGATGGTCCGGCGGATTCCGGCTGGGGTTTATCTGCGGTCTGGTCCATTATCTCACGCTGGTGTACTGGCTGGTCCATACCATGCAAACCTACGGTCATCTGCCGATCTATCTTGCGGTGCCGCTGCTCTTTCTGTTGGCGGCATACCTGGCGCTTTTTACCGGCGTTTTTTCCGCGGCGGCCGCCTCCATAACCAGTCCGGCGCTGATGGCGGCAGCGCTCCCTTTTCTGTGGGTCTCCCTGGAATACATCCGCTCATTTCTGTTTTCCGGCTTTCCGTGGGAACTTCTGGGATACGCCCAATTCAGGAATTTACATCTCATCCAGATATCGGATATGGTCGGGGTATTCGGAATTTCGGCACTGACCGTTTTGGTCAATACCGCAATTTTGATCGTTCTATTACAATGGAAGCAACGGACCTGGCGGGGCACGCCGGTGAACGGCCGTCTGACCGCGATTTATACGGCCGTGACATTGGCGTTTCTGGGGCTGACCTTCGGCTATGGAATCCACAGAAAGGCGGAGGTGGACCGGCAAATCGCCACGGCCCCCAAAATACGGGTCGCGATTGTTCAGGGGAATATCCGCCAGGATGTAAAATGGAAACCGGCTTACAAAAAGAGCCACACCCGAAAATACATCGATCTCTCCCTCTCGGCCATGGCGGACCGGGCCGACCTGGTGATCTGGCCCGAAACCGCCGTACCTTTTTATTTTCAGCATGATCGCGCTTTGACCGATCAGGTGGTACGGGGGGTTCGACAATCCGGGGCCCATTTTCTGATCGGAAGTCCCTCTTTCATTCGCAGGGACAACGAGGTCGATTATTACAACAGCGCCTTTTTTATTCATCCGAAAGGAGAGGTTGCGGGAAAATACGATAAGGTTCACCTGGTCCCCTACGGGGAATACGTGCCGCTCAAGCGGTGGCTTCCGTTTGTGGACAAGATCGTGGAGCAGGTGGGTGATTTTAAGACCGGCACGATGGGAGAGGTCCTGGTTTCGGAAGACTACCGGCTCGGGGTGCTGATCTGCTACGAAGGGATTTTTCCGAATCTCTCCGCTGCCATGGCGCGAAACGGGGCCCGGCTGCTGGTCAACATCACCAACGATGCCTGGTACGGCGCCACCAGCGCCCCGTACCAGCATTTTTCCATGGCGGTGTTCCGGGCCGTCGAAAACCGTCGCGCTTTAATCCGCTCCGCCAATACCGGCATCAGCGGGTTTATCGATCCCACAGGACGGATCACGGCGACCACCCGGCTGTTTGAAGACGCGGTCATGACCCGGGAGGTTCCGCAACTCGATACACAGACCGTCTATTCCCGGTATGGAGACTGGTTCGCCCGCCTCTGCCCGGGGTTGACCCTAATTCTGATCACTTTTCATTTATACAGGAGGAAACAACCATGACCTCAGAACTGAAACAGACCGTCAAGGAGCTTCATCAGCAATTAGAACAGCTTCGGGGTTATCTTTGACCTGGCCGACAAGGAAAAACGGCTGGCCGAAATCGAACATATCCTCTCAAGGGAAGGATTCTGGGACAATCCGGAAGACGCCAAATCCATTCTTCAGGAGCGCACCGTTCTGAGCGACAAGATCGAGGCCTTCAAGGTCCTGGAGGCCGATCTGGAAGACAGCCAGGTGCTGCTGGAACTGGCCATGGAGGAAGGCGACGGCGGGGTCCTGCAAGAGGTGGAATCCCAGGTATCGTCCATTGAAAAACGGATCCGTCAGTTCTCACTGAATCTGATGCTGGACGGCGAAAACGACGCCAACAATGCCATCATCTCCATCAATGCCGGGGCCGGCGGCACCGAAGCCCAGGACTGGGCCGAGATGCTCTTTCGCATGTATGCCCGGTGGGTGGAGAAAAAAGGGTATGAAAGCGAAATCATCGACCTTCAGCCGGGGGATGAGGCCGGTATCAAGAGCGTCACCTTTACCGCATCCGGCAAATTCGCCTACGGGTATCTCAGATCGGAGCGGGGAGTTCACCGGCTGGTCCGGATCTCTCCCTTCAATGCGGGCGGGAAGCGCCACACCTCTTTTGCGTCCGTCTTCGTCTATCCGGAACTGGACAATGAAATCGTGGTGGATATCGATGAAAAAGACCTTCGCATCGATGTCTTTCGGGCCAGCGGCGCCGGCGGCCAGCATGTCAACAAGACCAGCAGCGCGGTGCGGATCACCCATCAGCCCTCCGGCATCGTGGTCCAGTGCCAGCAGGAAAAATCCCAGCACCGGAACAAGGACCTGGCCATGAAGGTGCTCCGGTCCCGGCTCCATGAACTCGAAAAGCGGAAGCAGGATGAAAAATGGGATGAGATCAATGCCGCCAAGGAAGAGATCGCCTGGGGCAGCCAGATCCGCTCCTATGTACTTCATCCCTATCAGATGGCCAAGGATCACAGAATCGATCTGGATATCGGAAACGTCAACAGCGTCCTCGACGGCGACATCGATCCCTTTATCGAAGGGGTTCTTCTTGCCGGAAAAACCGCCTGACCCCCGGGCCGACGATTGCGAAAGATGGTAGATCCCCACGAAATCCTGTTGGAATACTATGATCCGGATACGGACCTTTTCCGAATGCTGATGGCCCATAACGAGCGGGTCGCCGAAAAATCTTTGGAGGCGGCCCGCCAGGTGGGCCATCTGAAACCGGATCTTCGGTTCATCGAAGAAGCGGCCCTGCTCCATGACATCGGCATCTTCATGACCAACGCCCCCGAGCTTTGCTGCCATGGGCGGCACCCCTACCTGTGCCACGGAATTCTCG
>CAZNLT010000028.1:0-44683 GCA_964573705.1 uncultured Desulfobacterales bacterium | reverse complement strand
GCTAATTGACTTGAATCAATACATTTTATTGGTATCGCAAAAGAGCCACACCCGATTCATTTTATTCGGCTGTCCGGTGATCTGGAAAGCCGGGTTTGTCAGGTGAAATCGGTATTGAAGCGGTTCCGCAAATATGACACGATCTGAGACATTGGAAAACGCAAGGAATATACATGACCACTCGCGATCAATACGACAGTCCCTGGAAAGAGATTCTGAACCTGTATTTCCAGGAATTCATGGAATTCTTTTTTCCCGACATTGCAAAAGAAATCGATTGGCGTCGGGGATATGAACTGCTGGACAAGGAACTTCGCCAGATTACCCGAGAATCCGAGGTCGGCTTTCGTTTGGCGGATAATCTCGTGAAGGTGTGGGAAAAGGATGGACAGGAAGCCTGGGTATTGGCACATATTGAGGTTCAGGGGCAGGAAGAGAAGGAGTTTGGACACCGGGTTTTTGTGTACCACTATCGGATTCACGATCTGCACAAAAGGCCGGTGGTGAGTCTGGCCGTCCTTGCGGATGAAAACCCCGGGTGGTATATTCAGTCTTATGAACAGGAATTGTGGGGATGCCGCACGAAATTTCAATTTCCGACGGTAAAGCTTCTGGCCTACCGGGATCAATGGGAGATTCTGGAGTCATCTTCCAACCCATTTGCCGTTGTCGTGATGGCACACCTTCGCACCATGGAAACCCGGAAGAATCAGAATGAAAGACTCCAGTACAAGCTTGCCTTGAGCAAGAACCTGTATCGCCGAGGCTGGACCAGACAGGAGATCATAAATCTGTACCGCTTTATCGACTGGATCATGCGTCTTCCGGAAGATCTGGAAAAATTGTATCATGAAGAACTCGTAAAATTCGAGGGAGAAGTCAAAATGCAGTATGTTACTACAGCCGAACGAATCGGCATCGAAAAAGGCGGTAAGAAAAAAGCTGAAAAAACAGCTAAAAATCTCCTTTCTCTGGGCATTCTTACGGAGGAGCAGATAGCTCAAGCGACAGAACTCAAGATTGAGGAAGTCCGTCGGTTAAAACAAAGTCTGAATGATTCATCAGAATAATTCAACCCACATGCTCACTGAAAGTGAAACTGAAATTCACTGCTTTTTCGGCAGTTTCTGATTGTCGATGCTGAAGTTCTTTTACCTCCTCAGTGAATTCGAAGATCGTCAAAGGACACGGTCTTCATGATCCATCTGCTGAGCGTCGAAAATATCGCCTTCACCGTTCTCGGATATCCGATGAGCTACATCGAGTTCGTCGGAACAATCCACCGAACTTGCCCATCGGACTGTCTCTCGCTATAATCTCGTCTTTCTCTGCGGTAACGACATTCCCGGTGATCTCGAAAGCCGGGTTTATCAGGTAAAATCGATTTTGAAGCAGCGCAGCAAATATTCTCAACGGGTCGAACCTGCTCTGGAAAAGCCCAAGGAAAAAACAACATGACCACGCGCGATCAATACGACAGTCCCTGGAAAGAGATTCTGAACCTGTATTTCCAGGAATTCATGGAATTCTTTTTTCCCGACATTGCAAAAGAAATCGATTGGCGTCGGGGATATGAACTGCTGGACAAGGAACTTCGCCAGATTACCCGAGAATCCGAGGTAGGCTTTCGCCTGGCGGACAATCTGGTGAAGGTGTGGAAAAAGGACGGACAGGAAGCCTGGGTATTGGCGCATGTTGAGGTTCAGGGACAGGAAGAGAAAGAGTTCGGCCACCGCGTTTTTGTGTACCACTACCGGATTCACGATCTGCACAAAAGGCCGGTGGTGAGTCTGGCCGTCCTTGCAGATGAAAACCCCGGGTGGTATATTCAGTCATATGAACAGGAATTGTGGGGATGCCGCACGAAATTTCAATTTCCGACGGTGAAGCTTCTGGCCTACCGGAATCAATGGGAGAATCTGGAATCATCATCCAATCACTTTGCCGTTGTCGTGATGGCACACCTTCGCACCATGGAAACCCGGAAGGATCAGAATGAAAGACTCCAGTACAAGCTGACACTGAGCAAGAACCTGTATCGTCATGGTTGGACCAGACAGGATATCATTCATCTGTACCGATTTATCGACTGGATCATGCGGCTTCCGGAAGATCTGGAGGATTTGTATCATAAAGAACTCGTAAAATTCGAGGAGGAAGTCAAAATGCCATATGTAACAACAGCCGAACGTATCGGCATCGAAAAAGGTCGTATTGAGGGCGGGAAGGAAAAGGCTGTAAAGACGGCCTTCAATTTGCTATCCCTTGGAATTCTTACTGAAGAGCAGATCGCTAACGCGACGGAACTGAGCATTGAAGACATCCGCAAATTAAAACAGCATTTGAGGAATTCATCTGAATAGTTCATCCCACATGCTCAATGAAAACTGAAATTCGATGCTTTTCGGCAGTTTCTGATTGTCGATGCTAAAGCTCCTTTTCCTTTTCAGTGAATTCGAAGATCGTCAAAGGACACGGTCCTCATGCTCCATCTGCTGAGCGTCGAAAATATCGCCTTCACCGTTCTCGGCTACCCGATGAGCTACATCGAATTCGTCGGAACCATTCTCTATCTCTGGTCCGTGTGGCTGATCGCAAAACGGCGGGTGCTGACCTGGCCGGTGGGGATTGTGAGCGTGCTGCTGTACATGGCGCTGTTTTACCAGATCCGGCTCTATTCGGATACCTTTGAACAACTTTACTATATCGTCGCCTGCATCTACGGCTGGCGGCGATGGGCCGATTCTCCGCAGAAAGACGGACAAATTCTTGACGTGCGGTTCAGCACTGCAAAGGGGATCATCCTGGCCGTCTGCATTACCATTGTTCTCTCTATACTGGACGGCTGGTTCATGAGCCGGGTGCATCTCCTCTTTCCAAACTGGTTTCCCGAACCGGCTTCCTTTCCCTATCTCGACGCACTCACTACCTTCATGAGTTTCACGGCCATGTGGCTCATGGCAATCAAACGGATCGAAAGCTGGCTCTACTGGATCATCGTGGATATCATCGGCATCGGGCTCTATTTCACCAAAGGCGTCCTGTTTGTTACGCTGCTGTATGTAATCCTGCTCTTCATGGCGGCCAACGGTTTTCTCTCCTGGCTTCGAACGGCGGCTCCGAGAACAAAATACGCCGCATTTTCCCCATGAATACATAGTTTTCAGATCTTTCCGTGGATTATACCATCAGAAGGAAACTTGTTACCTCGAATGCTTTCGGCTGCTTCGAGAATAATTCGGGCATGAGATGTAAACGGATGGCTTCATCGATATCCATAGACGCATTGGAGAAATAGACCATGAGATTTTTAGGCGCTTTCCTTGCCGTCATTGTGTTGATCCTGATTGCCGGGGCTCTGTTTGTCTGGTCCGGGGCCTATAATGTCGCAGCCAATGTGCCCCACTGGGATGGAACTTCCGCGGTCCTGGAGATCGCCCGCGATCGCTCCATCGACAATCACAGCGACGCCATCAGTCCGCCGCTTCTGGATGATCCCAAGCTTCTGGAAAGCGGTTTCCACCATTTTCATCCCATGTGCCGCCTGTGCCACGGGGCTCCCGGGTTTCAGAGACGGGAATTCGCCATGGGGATGTATCCGAGCCCGCCCGATTTGACCACGGATCACATTGTGGAAGAATTTACGGATGCGCAATTGTACTGGATCGTCAACAATGGTCTCAAGATGACCGGCATGCCCGCGTTTGGTCCGACCCACAGTGAGGACGAGTTGTGGGGCTTGGTCGCGGTCCTTAAAAAATTACCGCAGATGACGCCGGAGGAATACCGGGCCAAAGTGGATACCCAGAAACAGGGTGAATCAATGGGCGGACACCATCACGGGCAGACGGATGAAGAGACGGGCGGACATCCGCATGGGCAGGACGAGCAGGCCTCCGCCGTCGAATCCGGTTCTCCGCAGGAACCTGATTCAAACCAAGAAGACGACCAACCGCAAGGTACCGATTCAGCACAGCAAGAAGGCCATTCCCATGATGACGACCACGCCCACTGAATTAAATTACCCCTCCCCCCCGCTCTTTTTCTTCATCTGCTGCCGAAGCATGGATCGCATGCGGCGGCAGAGCACCCGGATGATGCCCCGAACCACCTCGATGTGTTCGGCCATCAGGTCGTAGAGGGGGCCTTCTTCCAGCTTGAAAAGGTGGCAGTCCTCCAGGGCGGTGATGGAGGCGGATCGGGGTTCGGGGTCGAGGGCGGCCAGTTCGCCGAAGACGGTCCGTTCATCCAGCACGGCCAGTTCCTTGCCCTCGTCATGAACCTTGGCCCGGCCGCTGACGATGATGTACATGGAGGTGCCGATATCGCCTTTGAGGATGATATCCTCCCCTTTTTTCACCTCCATCTCCTCCACGATGGAGGCCACCTCCACCAGGTCTTCCTCCGGCACTTCCGAAAAGATATTGACCGATTTCAGAATGATGACGCGTTCGATGGTCAGTAGCATAGATCCCTCAGAATTAGAAAAGGTTAGTTGTGGGCCATTCTCACCGAGCGGGCCGGGGGGGCCGCCCCGCCCTGGCCCAGCTGCTTGGCGGTCTGGGAGACCAGAAAACTGGGGTCGTTGCGCAGTTGCGCGGCGAATTTGCCGTATTCCCGGGCATTGAGTTTGAACAGGGCCCAGGCCGAGGTGGCCCGCACCACGTCGTCTCCGCTGCGAAGCCGCTCGATGATCCGGGGGACGCAGCCGGTCAGGTTGAGTCGGACGATCATCTCCAGGGCGCAGATGCGGGACCAGGACAGGGCAAAGACCGAGGAACCGAAGGCGATCTGGCGAAGGTGCCGCTCCATGTTTTCCCGGGAGTGGGGCGCGGACAGCGACCAGACCTCCTGAAGCCGGACCGGGTTTCGGTATTGAAACAGGGCGAAGAGTTTTTCCCCCTGCTGCTTGGGAATTTTGGCCGAGGCCAGGAGCCGGCGCAGGCGGCCGGTTTCCCGGGTGGGGATCTGCTTCTGGCCGTTGTGGATATACCAGTAAAAGAGCCGTTCCAGGGCGGTTTCGACCAGTTCCCGGTCCTCTGAGAGAAGGGCCAGCAGGGAGAGGATGCGGCGGCGGTTGTGATCCAGCTCCTGGTTCAGGGCCCGCACCAGGTGGGCGGACCGGTTGTCCGGCAGAAAGATCAGAATGCTCTCCAGGATGCGTTCGGCGTCCCGGAATTCCACCCCGAGGAGCTTGATGAGATCGTCCCGGTCTCCCGGTTCCACCGTGAACTGTCCCTTGATGAGGGCGTCCAGCACCGCGGTCCGGACCGTCTTGTCGTTGATCGTGAGCGACTCCATCAGGGCGTCCCGGGCGGCCGGCACATCGAACCGGGAGAGGATATTGGCGGCCCGGCACCGCCGGATTCGGCGTTCCCCGTCATCCTGAAGCATATTGACGAAGAGATCGGCGGTGTACCGTCCGGTCTTGGTCATGTACCCGCTCTTGCCCATGGGGATGCTGGAAAATCCCACCGAGTTGATGACGAATCGGGCGAAATCGGCCACCCGGGGACTGCGGTCCCGCTTGAGGGGCTGAAGCCGGTGGACCAGGTCGTCCGGGTTGAGGCAGCCCAGGGCCCAGGTGGCGGTCTCCCGCACCACCGGGTCGGGATCGGCCAGGGAGGAGACGATGGCGTCGTGAAACTCCCGGGTGGCGATCTTGCCCACCACGAACAGGGCGCAGGTCTTGGTCCAGGCCGAGGTCCACTGCTGGGACCGGGCCAGAATCTCCTTGAGCCGCTCATGGCGGCTCATCCGCTTCTGGGGAAAGTGGGCGACCAGCCGGGAATGGCGCTGGGTCGAGGGGATGTCGTCCAGCAGCGGAAAGACGATATTTTTGATGTCGGTGCTGAGAATGTTGTCGAGCATCTCCAGGGCGTTGGCCCGCCGGTCTTTGGAATTGCCGGCCAGATTGAGCTGGGCCTGAACGATGGAGTGGGTGGGATGGATCATGGCCAGAAGGGAAAAGATTCGTTTTCGGTTTTTCTCCACCTCGCTTTTGAGGGCTCGAATCAGGATATCCCCTTCCTGGTGTTCCCCGATATCCACCAGTACCGAGAGGGTCCAGGTGGCGTCGGCCACCTCGCCCTGAATCCGCTCGTGAATGGTATCGATTTCAGCCACTTCCGCCTGGTATTTGCAGGAGACCAGGGCCGACAGCACATGGCTTCGAATGTCCTCCTCGGAAAAGTCGATCTTTTTCCTGAGGATGTCGATGGCCCGGGGCCCGCCGATTTTGCCCATGATCCGGACCAGTTTGACCCGGACCTCCCGGGACTGGTCCTCCCGGTCGAAGGCCGTCTCCAGGTCCGGCAGGATGTCGGGTCCGAACCGGGTGACCGCGGATACCGCTACGTTGGAGAGATCGGGGACTGAAAAATGTTTCAGCAGCATGGGAAGCAGCCGCGGATTTTTCAGCTCTCCCGAGGCGGTGATGGCCGCGGCCCGCACCCGAAGGTTGGGGTCTTCGAGGAGTTTCAGCAGCGGGCGGTAAAAACTGGCGATCCCGACCTCTCCCAGCACCTGGGCCGCCAGCTGCCGCTCCTCGGGGTTTTCCGATTCCAGCAGCAGGTTGAGTTTGGACCCGGCGGAGAGCACCCCGTCGATGCCGCCGTTGCTGAGCAGCCCGGCCATGGCGCCCCGCTTGATCTCCAGGTCCATGTCCGGGTCCTCCAGATAGGCGTAGACCAGATCGAAGGCCTCGGCTTCGGAAACGGCGCAGAGGGTCCGCAGAGCGGTGCCCAGGACCCGGGGGTCTTTTTCCTTTTCCAGGTGGCGGGTGATGGGGTCGGTGGCCTCGGCCATGCGAATTTCCCCCATTTTTTCCAATACATGACGCCGCACCTCCGGAGAAGGATGGTCCAGAAGCTCGATCATGGAGGTCCCCACCGACTCGTGTTCGATGTCCTCCAGCATGTCGAGGCAGTTGATGACCTCTCCCGGGATTTTGCTTTTGAGCCCGTTTTTGAGCACTTCGATGCTGGATGCATCGCCCAGGGTGAGGGTCTTTCCGCTGAGCCGCCGTTTGCTCAGGGCCCGGGTGAGGGCGGTGGTGTATTCTTTTCGAAGGAAGAAAGCCAACACCAGCCATCCGGCCAGAACGGCGCAGATGATGTAGACGATGCCCACCGTTTCAAAGGCCAGGTAAGAGGTGAGCACGATCAGAACGGCCCCGGCCAGGGCCCCGGCGATCGGTTCCACCGTGGTCTCCAGCAGGGTCTGTGCCCGCAGCCGCTGAAGGGCCGGGAAGGGCTGATAGAGGATTCGAAAGGAGGGCTCTTCGATGGAGGTGCGGGCCACCTCGTCAAAGGTTTTGGTGATCACCATCACCCAGAAAAAGAGGATCAGGGCCCCGGGCAGGTGGGCGAGAAGGGCGATGATCGATCCGGCGGCCACCACCGTGGGGACCGCCAAAAGCCCGAGGCTGAGCCCGTACCGTTCGATCAGGCGGCTGTGGAGAAAGGCGTTGCTGAAAAGATTGATAAACCCGAGAACCGCGATGAAAATCCCCAGAAACCGGGCGATCTGGTCTTCGGTCGGATACCGGGTTTCCAGAAGATCGTAAAACACATAATCGAGCAGAAAAAAACCGAGGGTGGAAAGGACGGAAACCCCGATGATGAAGCGGAAGTATCGGTTTTTCAGGAGCCCGTCGGCCGGTCCGCCGACCGCTTCTTCCTCCGCCTCCTCGGGGGCCGATATCCGTTTTGAGAAGGACCGGGTGATGTAGACCAGGATCCCCAGGCAGGCCAGAAGACCCAGGGCCGAAAAGACCAGCAGGCCGGGGGTGGAGACCAGCGGAATCAGCAGCGGCACCGAAAGACCGCCGATGATGCCGGCCAGAATCTCCCCGACCCCGATCAGGCCGAACAGCCGTTTCCCCTGGCGGACATTGAGCAGTCGGTTGGCCAGGCTCCAGAACTCAAGGGTAATGAGCACGAAGGCCACATGATACCAGACGACCAGCGGCAGATAGAGCCGAGGGTCCGCGGCGGTGGTCAATCCGATGTAAAAAAGCAGGACCGAGAGGAAAAGGATCGAGACCGTCAGAATCAGAAGCCGGGCGAAGGGGAGCCGTTCCTCCAGTTTTCCGTAAATCAGACCGCAGGCGGTGGTGATGACGGCCGAAAGGATATAGACATAGGGAAGGGTTTCGATGTTGAACCGGGTCAGAAACAGGGCGTAGGAGGCGGTCTCCAGAAAGACCAGGGAAAACCCCATGAAAAAGGAATGGACCAGAAGCAGCAGGGTCGGGGCCCCCTCGCCGGGCCGGATCTTGAACATGACCGAGAGCGTGTTCTGTACGTTCTTCATCATTTCTCCGGGTTTCAGGAGTCGAAAATTACGGTGAAAACCGAACGCCGGGTGATATTTGAGATAACCCGTTAAAAGGTATACTTAATGATTTTGAGGGGCGTTGACAAGGATTAAATCGGGAAGAGAGGGGAAAGGTCGACCACCCCGGGATTTTCTCCCGGCCCGGAAAGCTGTTTGAGCGAAAGCGAGTTCTTGCCGGGCCGGGAAATTATCCCGGGGTGGCCGAAACGGTGATCATGGTTCGCAAACCGGAGGAATCCGGTCCCGGGGTTACAGAATCACTTCCCCGGTCCGTTCGGTATGGTATCCGCCCAGGGCCTCCACCCGCCGCTTGAACTCATCGGTGCGGATGGTCTCCAGAAGGATCTGCATGCTCTCCGATTCGAAATAGTCTTCAGGAATGATGAGATCATACTGTTCGGTCACCACCGGCACGAAGTCGAGGTTCAGGGCCCTGGCCGCGGCATAGATGCCGAGGCCCGCGTCGGCGACCCCGCTGACCACCGCCGCCGCCACCGTCATATGGGTGAATTCTTCGCTGTCGTAGCCTTGAATATCGGTCGGATCGATACCCAACCGGCCGAGTCGGTAATCCAGAAGAATCCGGGTGCCGGAGCCGGACTGGCGGTTGATGAACCGGACCTCTTTTCCGGCCAGATCTTCGATGCCCTGAATTCCCCTGGGGTTGTTCGGGGCCACGATCAGCCCCTGATCCCGGAATACCAGGTTGACGATGCGAACCGGCAGGTCTTTGAGGAACCGCTTGACATAGGAGATATTGTAGGCGCCGTCCTCGGTATCCAGCAGGTGAGATCCGGCCAGATGGCAGACGCCCCTTCGCAGGGCCATGAGGCCCCCCATGGACCCCACATGGCTGGAGGAGAGGGAGAGATGGCCGTGTTCGATCTTGAGCTGATCGGCCAATACATCCAGGGTGTTGTCGTGGCTGCCCACCGCCACCAAAGTGTTTTGAATGGCCGGAAGGGAACTCAGCAGTTCGGCCTCCACGGTTTCATGTTCCTGAAGCCCCTCCACATGGTTGGGCACGCGAATGATGCCGTCGGCCTCGGTGAAGGTGGTGATGCTTCCGGCCCCCCGGGGCAGGGGGGTGGCTACCACCCGGTCGCCCACCCGGCCCAGTTTGACCCGGAGGAATTCCTCCACCCCCAGTTTGGAGGGGATCTTGCGGGTGGTCTCCACCCGAATCTTCTCCCGCTCCGGCGTCGGGCGGCCCAGAAGGCGATATATCAGGGGCCGGACGAACTGTTCAAAGGCCACGATCATGGAGACCGGATAACCGGGCATGCCGATCACCGGTTTGCCCGCCACCTTGCCGATGAGGACCGGCTTGCCCGGCATGATGGTCACCCCGTGAACCAGGATTTCGCCCATGGACCCGATCACCTCCTTGGTGAAGTCTTCGGACCCGGCCGATGATCCCCCCACCGTGAGGATGATGTCGAAATCGCCGTCCACCGCCTCCTGAACCGCTCGGGTGATGGCTTCCGGATCATCCACCAGGACCTCGTGCCGAACGTACTCCCCGCCGCATTCCTCGGTCATCTTTCCCAGAACATAGGAATTGGAGTCGAGCACCCGGCCCGGTTTCAGGGCTTCCGGCTTCATGGCCCGCCAGTCCTCCAGTTCGGAGCCGGTGGGCATGACCATCACTTTGGGTTTTTTGCGGACGGGCGCCGAAAAGATGCCGCCGCCGATGAGCGCGCCCACGCACGGGGGCGTCACCAGATGGTTTCGGGGAAAGAGGAGTTCGGTGGCCACGATGTCCTCCCCCATCTTTCGAACATGCTGCCAGGGAAATACCGGGGCCTCGATGGAGACCCGCTCCGCGTCAATGACATTGAGGTGTTCCACCATGATCACCGCATCGGTCCCTTCGGGCATGACATGACCGGTATTGAGATAGAAAGCATCCCTACCCACGATCAGCTCTTTGGGACGGGCTTCACTGGCCCCGAAGGTGCGCTCGGCTTTGACCGCCGCCCCGTCCATGGCCGCGGCGTGAAAGTTGGGGGCCGAAATTCTGGCAAACACCGGTTCGGCCAGGACCCGGCCCACCGCCTCCGGCGGCGGCACGGTTTCGGTCTCGGTCCGCCCGAAGTCGGGAAAGGCGTTCTCCAGGATGGACCGGGCCTCGGTCAGGGTTTTCATCTTGAGGTAGACATTGCGCTTGGTTTTCATCTGATCAATCTCCGATCGAAAAGAATCGCGCCTTCATAATCGATTATTAAAACCGTGAAGACCGGGGATGGGTGAATATGTCAATATTTCTACAGGGGGATGACCGACACCGGTTCGTCCTTGTCCAGCCCTTCGGTGTCCCGATCGATTTCGATCAGGCCGTCGGCCTTCACCATGGTATGAATGAGGCCTGATTTGCCGAGGATGGGCTCGGCGATCAGTTCGCCGGTTTCGTCTTGCTTCAGCCGGACCCGCACATAATCGACCCGACCCTGAACCGAGGCCAGGTTTCGGCCCAGCCGGGCGGGGATTTGAAAGGCCCGGCGCCGCACCGGTTCGCGGCCGGCCATATGATCCAGGAAAGGCCGGGTGATCATGGTAAAGACGATCATGGCCGAGACCACATGGCCGGGAAGCCCCCAGACCGCTTTGGTCCCTACCTGGGCCAGAATGGTGGGTTTGCCGGGGCTGATGGAAATTCCGTGAACCCGGATTTCGGCATCGGGGAGGGCCGAAAGGGCCTCGATGGTAAAATCCCGGGCCCCCACGGAACTGCCGCCGGAAATCAGCACCATATCCGACCGGTCCACGGCCCGGGTGCAGGCATCCAGAAGGGCGTCGTAATCGTCCTTGATAATCCCGAAAACCAGCGGTTCGCCTCCGGACTCCCGAACCTGGCTCGCCAGGGTGTAGGTGTTGACATCCCGAATCTGACCGGTCTGCGGATGTTGATCGATGGGAACCACTTCATCTCCGGAGGAAATGATCCCCACCACCGGTTGTTTATAGACGGTTACGTGTTCACGGCCGAAGGCGGCCAGAAGCCCCGTCTCCTGGGGCCGGATCTCGATTCCCGGCTTCAGGATGGTGTCGCCCTGAGTGAAGTCCTCCCCGATCTCCACCACATGCCGGCCCGGGGCCACGCTTTTGTAAACCTCGATGGCCGACTCGTCCAGGGCTTCGGTGTGTTCGATCATGACCACGGCGTCGGCCCCCTCGGGGAGCATGCCGCCGGTGGAGATGCGGGCCGCTTCGCCGGGGCCCAGAGCAAAATCGGGAGTGTTTCCCATGGAGATTCGGCCGCGAACCGTCATGAATCCGGGGCTGCCTTCGGAGGCCCCGAAGGTGGAAGCGGCTTTGACCGCAAAGCCGTCCATGGTGGTGCGTCGAAAATCGGGAAGGTTGATATCCGAGACGATCGCTTCGGCCAGGATTCGACCGGGAGTGTCCAGAATGGGAATGGTTTCGGTATCTGCGACGGGAAACTCGGACCGGAACGCCAGCACCTGGTCCGCGTCCATGACTTTGAAAAAGGCTTTCATGCGAATCACCTGCTTCCTGAAATAATGAAGGCGAGTTGGAAATTAAAACGATGATAAGAATGTAAGCGGCGATTGTCCACCCCGAAGGACCCTCGGGCAGGCGCCGGTTGAGAATCAGATGAGAAAGATAACCCCCACCCCGCTGATCACCATCAGTGCAAACCCGGGCAGAATCGACCGCCGCAGTCCGCTCGATCCGATGAACAGGGCGATGCCGCCCTTGGTGAGGGTATTGGCCACCGCCGCCAGAATGACCGCCCGGGCGGCGGTCGCAATATCGATTCCTTCGGGCTTTGAACTGAGCTGGGCCATGGACAGGATGATGGCGTCGACGTCGACAAGCCCCGAGACAAAGCTGGAGATGTAGATGCCCGCATCCCCTATATAGACCTGGGCCGCTTTGGAGATCAGCAGGACCAGGGTGAAGATCAGGCCGAATTTAATGGCCGGACCCAGTTCGAACGGGTTGGAAAAAGCCAGATTCTCGTCTTCCTCCTCTTTCTTCTTTTCTCTTTTGAAAAGCCAGGCGCAGTAGACCAGACCCGCGGCCATCGGCCCCAGGGCCGGCAGCCAGATTTCCTTGAACAGTTCCATATTGACGACGGCGGTCTGAATCAAGGCCCGGACATACATCACGATCCAGGCCAGAAGAATGGCGAGCGCAAAGGATTTGGCCAATTGATCTTTTCGACTTCGATGGGTGAGGCTCAAGGTCGCCGCCGTACTGGAGGCCATGCCGCCGAATAGTCCGGTGAGTTCGATCCCCCGCCGGGCGCCTACCGTTTTGATCAGCACATATCCGATGAAATTCATGCCGGAGATGAAGACCACCAGCAGCCAGATCTCAAACGGGTTCAGCACGTCAAAGGGGGGCGGCCCGTAGGCCGTATCCGGCAGCACCGGCAGCACGATGGCGGAGATCACCGCCAGTTTCAGGGTGGCGTAGACGTCTTGAACGGTGATTTTTCGGGCGAACCGGTGGAGTTCGATCTTGACCGACAGAAGCACCGTCATGGCCACCCCGAGGGCCACCGCCAGTTGAAGGTAATTCCAAAAAGCCAGGGCCCCGACCAGCATGGTCAGAATGGCGGATACTTCTGTGGTAAGCCCCGAACTTCGTTTGCGGGCTTCGGCGAAATGGCTGACCGTCAACAGCGCGCCCACGGCCGCGATCACCGCGGCCAGGGGCCAGGGCGAGCCCAGTTGGTCCGACAGCAGCGCGCCGGTGCATCCGGTCAGGGCCATCATGGCGAAGGTGCGCACCCCCACGGCGAGTTCACCGCCGTCTTCGGCGGCAAAGGCGAACTCCCGCTGTAAACCGGCCAGAATGCCCATCAACAGGGCGATGCCGTATCGAAAAAAGAGGTTGGTGTCTTCCATGCCGCTTCGCTTCCCGAGATTCGATTCGGGTATCGGTCCATTCGGTCCTGTTAATATTTTCTCGGCCTCCTCTTCAACATATGATATCATGGGGAAAACCACAATGATTTACGATGGGAGGAGGGCTTTGAGGACCCGTTTTGATGGAAAAATCCTGTTTGGGATCTGCATTTTGTCTGCGGTCGGCGTGTTGTCGACCGCCCCCGGATGGTGCGGCGCCGAGGTGGTGGTCATCCCTATTCAGCACCGGAATGCGGCGGAGCTGGTCCCCATCGTCGAGCACCTGCTGTCTTCGGAAGGCCGGGTCAGCCATGACCGCAGGACCAACAGCCTGATCATCATCGACCGGGCCGAACACCTGCGGAGCATTCAGGTGGTGCTGGACCGGACCGATGCGCCGTCCAAACAGGTGAAGGTGCGGGTTCGGTCGGCTTTGCGGGTGGAACCCGCGGAATAAGGAGGAAATCTCATGGCGAATACTGAGCTAAATACCATAATAGAAAACGAACCGATGCTTCCTGAAAAGCCGGCGCTTCTGGGAAAACTCAAGGCGGCCGGATTTGCCGTGCCCGATTTCATCTACATTCCGGCGGCGGATTTCAAGAATGAAAATTTCGACGCCTTGAAGCGGTTTTTTGAGCACTGCTGTGACCTGTACAAGGTCATCGCCCGCAGCGCCCATCCTCAGGAGTCCTTCTACAAGGGCGGTACCTTCGATTCCCTGGAGACCTATTCCGATGTGGCCGGCATCCTGTATGCCCGAAAAAAGATGATCAAATCGGTCCGCACCTTCAAGCACCTGTCCATCGCCCGGCAGCAGAAATTCAATCATGCCCCGCCCTTTGATCCGGATGAACTGGGGGTGGTGGTGATGCCCTTTATCGAGGGGACCCACGTGATGGCCAAAACGGTGGGAGACCACTGGGAATTCGGCTACACCCATACCCGGCCCCAGAAGGTCCGAAGCGACCCGTACATCACCCGCACCCCCCATGACCGACTCCTGCTCGATCTTTCCCGGGACATTCAGAATCACCTCGGGTTTTCCTGCGAAATCGAATACATGGTGGCCGATGACGGAAAGATCTGGGTGGTACAGGCCAAGGATATTTCGCATATTGAAATACTCAACCCCACCGAGAGTGAAGACGCCATTCAGCTCGACGGCATCCACCGCATTCGCCGGCGCCGCAATTACCGGGAGCGGCCCATCTTTGTCATGGATAACCGCACCTTTTACATCGACATCATCGGCATGTGCGAGGACATCATTCACGGAACCGATCAAGAGCCGGCTCCCACCGTAGATTCCATCCTGGAATTTATTCGCGGTTTTGAGCAATCCATGGAGGATTTCGCCCTTCGGCACCATCGGTTCGCGGTCATGGGGTTTTCCATTCAGGTGGATCGGGACCTGTTCCAGGTGGCCAACCATTATCTGGATGAGATGCCTGAGGTCCAGAAGCGGCTTTCCGGCGCACTGCGTGAAAATATCTACACAATCGATTACTTCATCTCCGAGGCCGACACCCTCATCGCCAAGGACAAAATCCGGGTCAATCTCGGCACTCACGAGGCTTACGGCATCGATACCATCCGAAATCCCATGTGGTCGGTCTTCTGGCGGGTGGACCGGCATGAGCAGGTCGTGAAGCGGTTGCGTGAGATCGGCTTCAAGACCGGGGATGTCGTCGGGGTAGAGATCGATGCCGAGGACAAGCCCACCATCCATCGAATATAAGGGAAAGAGACTTTCAACGGCCGGGGGGGCGCCAAACCAGATGCGGTTTTCCAGATTTTTGAGTCGGGCATCCGGGCGGATAGAATCCGGATGGATTATTTTTCTCCTGCTCAGTGTGTTTATCTCCTGTCCGAAGATCGCTCGGGGAGAATCCGATAAAAACGTCCTTGTTCTCCACTCCTATCACAAAGAGCTTTCCTGGAATAAAGAAATCGACCGGGGAATCGCCGCAGCGTTTTCCGCTTTCGGGCTTTCCGTCGATCTTCAAACCGAATACATGGACACCAAACGGATCATCGATCCGGTGTATCTGGTCAAACTGTATGATATCTATGCCTATAAATTCCGGAACCGATCCTTCGACGTCGTTCTCTGTTCCGACAACAATGCCTTCGACTTCCTTTTGAAATACGGGGAGGACCTGTTTCCCGGCACGCCGGTGATTTTTTGCGGCATCAATAATTTCCGGAAGGATCTGATTCAAAACCATCCCTTATACACCGGGGTCCCGGAGGCGGTGGATATCGCCGATACCCTCGATGTGGGGTTGAAACTGCATCCCCGAACCCGGTATGTGGCGGTGTTCGGAGACGGTTCTCCGACCTTTCACCTGAACAAGGCAAAACTGATGGAGGTCCTTCCCCGGTACGACACCGTTTTCAGTTTTCTGATTTACGACGATCTGGAAATCGGCGATATCCGAAAACAGGTGCGGGAATTGCCGGAAAACAGCATCATTTTGCTGATCTCCACGCTGCGGGGTGAAAAAGGAAACCTGATTTCGTTCGAGCGGTCGGCCGAGCGTCTATCGGGATTCGCCGAGGTTCCGGTCTATGGGTGCTGGAATTTTTTTCTGGGCCACGGCATCGTGGGCGGAAAGCTGATCAACGGGTATTCCCAGGGAAAAACCGCGGCCGAAATGGCTCTTCAGGTTCTCCGGGGGACCCCGGTGGCCGAAATTCCGGTGGTGGAAGAGATTCCGAACCGGTACATGTTCGATTATGCCCAGCTGACCCGTTTTCAGGTTTCCCTGGATACCCTGCCCGCCGGCAGCGTGGTCATCAACCGCCCCGATACTCTCTATTCGGTCAACAAGGAGCTTTTCTGGCTGGCCGGCGGGGCTGTGCTGGTGCTGCTGGCGATTATTTTTTTTCTGACCGCCAATATTGTTCATCGAAAACGCGCTCAGGAGGCCCTGAAAGAAACCGAAGAGAAATATCGCTCGGTGGTTCAAAATTCCCTGCACGGAATCGCGCTGTTCCAGGGGAGTCCGCCTCGTTTCATTCTGGTCAATCCGGCGGTGACCGAAATCTCCGGCTATACCGCCGAGGAGATTCTGGCCTTTTCTTCGGAAGACATGTGGATCATGATTCATCCCCGGGACCGGGAGATGGTGAAGCGGCATTTCATCGACCGGCTGGCCGGTAAACATCCGCCGGCCCGGTACACCTTTCGGGCCCAGCGAAAAGACGGTGCGGACCGCTGGGTGGAGGTTTCGGCCAGCCGGCTGAAAGGGTACGCGGGGGGAATCACCCAGGCGATCTTCATGGACATCACCGATCGCATCAACGCGGAAAAGGCGTTGCGGGAAAGCGAACTCAAATTCAGGACCCTGTTCGACGCCTCCCCCCAGGGGATTCTGCTGACCGAGGTGGACTCCGGCCGGATTATCGATGCCAACCGGGAGTTCTGCGAGGCCACGGGATTGAACCGGAAGGACGTGATCGGAAAATCCGCCATCGAATTGGGGCTGTTTACGACGGAGGACCGGAAGCGGCTGATCGGCATTCTACAAGAAAAAGGGGAGGTTCGCGGGCTGGAAATGACCTTCTGCCTGGGTAAGCGGGTTTCTGTTCCCACCCTGGTCTTTACCCGAATGGTGTATCTTGAAAACATTCGGTTTCTGCTTTCCATCATCGTGGATATGCGAGCCCACAAAGAGGCTCAGGCGGAAAAAGCGGCGCTTCAGGAAGCTGGCCCGGTCCAAAAAGATGGAGGCCCTCGGGCTGTTGGCGGGCGGGGTGGCCCATGACCTGAACAATATTCTGTCGGGGATCGTCAGCTATCCCGAACTGCTGCTGACCAATCCCGATCTCGGGGAAAAGGAGCGCCGGGCTTTGGGGGTGATTCAAGAATCCGGCCTGCGGGCCGCCGCGGTGGTGGGGGACATGCTCACCGTCACCCGGGGCGTGGCCAGCGCCAAGGAGATCCTGAATCCCAATGCGCTGATCGAAGACTACCTCGGCTCTCCGGAATTCGCCGAACTGAAGGGGCGGCGCCCCCTGATCGACTATCGAACCGACCTGGCCCCGGACCTGTTCAATATCAGCGGATCGGCCCTTCACCTTCGAAAATCGCTCATGAACCTGGTCATCAACGGTTCCGAGGCGATGACCGCAGCGGGTCCCCTGGTTCTGCGCACCCGAAACCGATATGTGGACCGCCCCTTGAAAGGATACGACGAGGTCCTGGCCGGGGAGTACGTGGTGATCGAGGTTCGGGACGGCGGATCGGGAATCTCTCCGGAGGACCTGGACCGGATCTTCGAACCTTTTTACACCAAGAAAGTCATGGGGCGAAGCGGCACCGGCCTGGGGCTGGCGGTGGTCTGGAACACGGTTCAGGACCACGGCGGATACATCAATGTCCACAGCGATGAAAACGGCACCGCCTTTGAGCTCTATTTTCCGGTCAGCCGCGGCCGGATCGAGGAGAAAGGGGCCCCCGTTCCCCTGGCCGATTACCAGGGAAACGGAGAGCGGATTCTGGTGGTGGATGACGAAAAAAGCCAGCGGGAGATCGCCTGCGAGATCCTGACCACTCTCGGGTACCGGGCCGAGGCGGTGTCCGGCGGTAAGGAGGCGGTCGCCTTTGTGAAGAACCATCCGGTGGACCTGGTGGTTCTGGATATGGTGATGGCCCCCGGTATCGGGGGGCGGGAAACCTATGCGGAAATCCTCAACATCCATCCGGACCAGAAGGCGATCATCGCCAGCGGATTTTCAGAATCCGAAGAGGTTTATGAGACCCAGCGGATGGGCGCGGGCCGGTATATCAAAAAGCCCTACACCCTGGAAAACATCGGGATGGCCATTCGGGAAACACTCAACCCATCGTAGCCGTCCGGCCGTCCGGACCGTCTGTTATCGCCCCGGCGGTATTGCGACAAGGGCCTTGATCATCGTTTCGGCCTATCCTGAATAATCGCGGCCACCCCAGGGGATTTTCCCGGGCCGGGAAGCTGTTTGAGCGAAAGCGGGTTCTTGCCGGGTCGGGAAATTTCCCTGGGGTGGCCGAAATGGTGATCCTGGCCGCTACCGGTTTTCCATCACCCGGGATATCTCCTCCAGAGCTCGGTCCACATCGGATCGGGTGACCGGATGGTGGGTGACCGCCCGAAGCCGAACCGGGCCGACCGGGAGAACCCGAACGCCCCGCTCCTGAAGCCGATCCGCCAATTGGGCCGGGGTCATTCTTTTTTCAATCAGATCGAAATAGACGATGTTGGTCTGAAATCGGCCGGGATCGGTGGCGATGCCGGTCATCTCGGCCAGCCCTTCGGCCAGCCGCCGGGCATTGGCATGGTCTTCGGCCAGCCGGTCCACCATTTCGGTGAGGGCCACGATGCCGGCGGCGGCGATCACCCCGGCCTGACGCATGCCGCCGCCCAGCAGCTTGCGTGCCCGTCGGGCTTCTCCTACAAATTCCCGGCTTCCGCAGACCAGAGAACCCACCGGTGCGGACAATCCCTTGCTGAGGCAGAAGGAGATTGAATCGGCCGGTCCGGACAGCTGCCGTATATCGATACCCAGGGCCGCGGCGGCGTTGAAGATGCGGGCCCCGTCCACGTGGAGTTTCATGCCGTGCCTGCGGGCCACGGATGCCGCTTCGGACATATATTCCGGCGACAGCGGGGCGCCGTCGCACCGGTTGTGGGTATTTTCCAGGACCAGCAGCCGGGTGCGGGGAAAATGGACGTTCTCGGCCCGAACCGATGCTTCCACCGCCGTCAGGTCCAGGGCGCCGTCGGGTTGATTGGGGAGGACCCGAGGGTGAATGCCGCCCACCGCGGCCGATCCGCCCTGTTCGTAATGGAAAATGTGGGATTGGTCTCCGAGGATCATCTCCTCTCCCCGGCCGCAATGGGTCAGCTGGCAGACCAGGTTGGCCATGGTTCCGCTGGAGACGAACAGGGCCGCCTCCTTTCCGAGGCGCTCGGCCGCCAGTTCCTCCAGCCGGTTGACGGTGGGGTCTTCGCCGAAGACATCGTCTCCGACTTGGGCTTCCGCCATGGCCCGGCGCATGGCGGCTGTGGGATGGGTCACGGTATCGGATCTCAGGTCGATCATCAGCATGGGTGCGCTCCTTCAATAACAAATTCCCTTCCGGGAATGGCGAAACGGGGTCAATGAATCGAGTATCAGACTTTTTTGAAGATCAGCATATAAATCCGGCCTTCCAGAAAGATGTGCTCCAGTTCGTATTCCTGATCCTGGACCAGGTCGAAGACCACCCAGGCGTCCGATTTGTCTTCACCGTGAAGACCGATGCGGACGTTCTGAATAAGCTGCCCGTTGACCACGTTTTTGTGCCGGATTTCCCGGCTCAGCCGGGTGTTCGGGAAATTGCAGACCACCCGGGTGGGACCGGTTTTGGTGAAAAAGGTTTTCGGCGGCTTCGGGCCGTCGAAGACGAAATAGGCCTTTTCTTCGGCGCCCTGGCCTGACTCGATGCGGATCGCCTGGAGCTGATAGGTTCTCTGTTCGGCCTGCTGCTCCCGCCGGGCCGCCGGATTCGCGAACAACTGGCTGTGCATCCAGCCGGTTTCTCCGTCCGGGAGCTGCACCTGGTACCACTCCTCGTTGGAGTTGAGCACCTTGACCGTATCCCCCTTGTTCAGCCGGGTCTTGATCTCGGACCGGGTGGCCGGTTCGGTCCGCACGTTGCCTTTGTCGACGGTGAGAGTCAGTGCCACCCCGGTGGTCAGAAACAGGCTCTGGTGGGCCCAGCCGGTGTCCCCGTCCGGCAGCTGAATCCGGTACCAGTCTTGCTGAGTGTCGAGGACCGTTACCGTATCCCCCAGCTCCAGCTGGGTCAGTATGCCGGCCTCCAGCGAGGGTTGCAGACGCACATTGCCGGTGCTGACCTTGAGGGTAGCGGTATTGGGGGCTTCCTCCGGCGTTTCCGCGATGATGGCATCCGCTTCTTCCACGGCTTCCGCTGTTTTAGAGGGCGCCATGCCGGTATCTTCCTCAGTCGGCAGGGGCTGATCCAGGTCTCCCGTTTCGGATTCAGTCGCCGTTTCGGCCGCCTCCATTTCCGGCGCCGGGGCCTCGCTCATCTGCTCCGTCGTTTCCTCGGCCGTCGGTTCCATCGTTTCCGGTTCGGCGGTTTCGGTCTCCGCGGGTTGAGTCTCCTGAGCCTGAACCTGCGAAACCGGCATCCATGCGGCCAAGGTGAGGGTAAGGGCCAGGAGCGATCCATACCCGACCCGTTTCAGTGCATTTCCTGTCTCCTTCATGCGCGTCATACCTCCTTTTTCCGGGTTTAAGACAGCTGTACTCTCTTCTTCTTTTATTGGGCGGTTCCCCCTTCGGGTGCGCTTTCGAGTTCACCCGGGTCGATCTCTTCGAATTCGGCGCCGATGGTATTGTCATCTTCGTATTCCTCGCTTTCGAGTTCACCCGGGTCGATTTCTTCAAACTGGGTGCCGATGGTGTTGTCCTCTCCCGGGCTTTCCATCTCTTCTACATCATACTCCTCGAACTCGGATTCGAATTCCTCTTCCTCTTCTTCGATGGGGCTTTCCAGTTCATCCGGATCGATCTCCTCCAGAGGGATTTCTTCGTCCGCCCCTTCCTCCTCTTCATAATAATCATCGAGGATTTCTTCCTCTTGGTAATCCTCTTCGATGTCTTCGTATTCTTCGCCCGGTACATCATAGACCGGGTCCGGATCGAGGCCCAGGGCCCCTTCTTCGGTTCGAATACCTTCGATGGACCCCGGTTCCTCGGTCGAGTCTGCTTCATCCGAAATGCCCAGGGTATCCGCAGCGTCGTCCGTCTGGGCGAGTGCGTCGGCGCCGCCGATCACCAGGCCGATTGTCGCTATCGTGATCAGGAAGATGAACAGAACATTGATACGGGTTCCTCTCCGATGGGTCTTTGGTTTCATATCAGCACCTCCTATTCCGGGAAAATCATGAAACGCCGATGCAAACGGGAGCGGAAGGACCTTCCGCCCGATTCACGGGAAAAAAGACTTGCCTTGGAAATCGCTTTTGTTTACTCTTGTGACCACCTGGTCATTTTTTTGAAAACGGCGAATTCAGCGGTCACCGGAGTATGAATGGACACTCTGTTTATAGACGACAGTTTTCGGAAAATCTATGAAAAAGTCACCGCCGGGAAGCGTCTCGGCTTCGAAGACGGCCTGGCGCTGTACCAAAGCACCGACCTGACGGGGCTCGGGCGGCTGGCGGATACGGTGCGGCGGCGCCGGCATGGGGAAACCGCCTTTTACGTGTACAATCAGCACCTCAATTATACCAATGTCTGCCTGAATCGCTGCCGCTTCTGTGCCTACGCCCGGGACCGGGCCGAAGAAGGCGCCTTCACCCTGTCTTTGGCGGATGTACGGGAAAAACTTCTGGAGCGGATCGAGGAGCCCATTCGCGAGCTTCACATCGTGGGCGGTCTCAACCCGGCCCTGCCTTTCGACTATTACATAGACCTGCTTCGCACCGTCAAGGAGATCCGGCCCGAAGCCGCCATCAAAGCCTTTACCGCGGTGGAGATCGACCACCTGGCCGGGATTTCGGGGCTGTCCCTAAGAGACACCATCAGGGCCCTCAAAGACGCCGGGCTTGAGATGATCCCCGGCGGCGGGGCCGAGGTGCTGGAGGACCGGATTCGAGAGGCCCTGTTTCCCCGAAAAATCGGCGGCGAACGTTGGCTGGAAGTGATGGCGGCCCTCCACCGGGCCGGGCTCACCGCCAACGCCACCCTGCTCTACGGCCACATCGAAACCCTTGAGGAGCGGGTCCGGCATCTGATCCGGCTGCGTGAACTTCAGGATGAGACCGGCGGGTTTTCAGCGTTTATCCCCCTGGCGTTTCATCCCGGGAATACGCAGCTGTCCCATCTGCCCCCCACTACCGGTTTCGACGATCTGAAGACGGTGGCCGTGGCCCGCCTGATGCTCGACAATTTCGAGCATATCAAGGCCTACTGGGTGATGATCGGCGAAAAGCTGGCCCAGGTGGCCCTCTCCTTCGGGGCCGACGACCTCGACGGCACCATCGTGGAGGAGAAGATTACCCACATGGCCGGCGCCCAATCCCCCAAGGGCCTGGCCCGGGAGGCGATGGAGCGGATGATTCGGGCCGCCGGATTCCGCCCGGTGGAGCGGGACTCCTTTTACCGGCCGGTGAACGAGTCGAAGGGGGAAGGCATACCCGCCCATGCATGATCTGAATCGGGTCCTGGACAAGGCCGCCGCCGGAGACCGGCTCGACCGGGCGGACGCCCGGACCCTGCTTTATCAGGCCGATCTGCTGACATTGGGAGAGCTGGCGAATGCCAAGCGCCGGGCGCTGAATCCCGAACCGGTGGTCACCTTCGTGGTGGACCGCAACATCAACTACACCAATATCTGCATGTCCGGGTGCCGGTTCTGCGCCTTTTTCCGTGGGGTGAATCATCCGGACGGGTATGTCATCTCCGAGGCGGACCTGCATCAGAAAATTCAGGAAACCATCGAACTCGGCGGGACCCAGATTCTGCTCCAGGGCGGCATCCATCCGGAACTCGGGCTCGATTACTATACCGGTCTGCTGAAATTCATTCACGAGCATTTCGATATCCACGTCCACGGGTTTTCCCCTCCGGAGATCGCCTTTCTGGCCCGAAAAGAGAATCTGAAGACGGAAGAAACCCTGAGGGCGCTGATCGATGCGGGCCTCAACTCCATCCCCGGCGGCGGGGCGGAGATTCTGGTGGATGCGGTCCGGCAACAGGTCTCCCCGAACAAGGCCACGGCCGAAGAATGGCTGGCGGTGATGCGGACCGCCCACCGGCTGGGGCTTCGAAGCAGCGCCACCATGATGTTCGGTCATCTGGAGCAGCCCGAAGATATCATCCGCCACCTGATGCGGATTCGTGCGCTTCAGGATGAAACCGGCGGGTTCACCGCATTCATTCCCTGGACCTTTCAGCCGGACAACACCCGAATTCCGGCGGACAAGCGGACCGCCGCCGAATACCTGCGGGTGCTGGCCCTCTCCCGCATCGTGCTGGACAATGTGGACCATCTTCAGGCCTCCTGGGTGACCCAGGGAGACAAGATCGCTCAGGTGGCCCTGGCCTTCGGGGCGGATGACCTGGGCAGCACCATGATCGAGGAAAACGTGGTGGCCGCCGCCGGGGTGACCTTTCGCCTGCCACGACCCGAAATGGTGCGGCTGATTCAGGACGCGGGTTTCCGGGCTGTGCAGCGAGACTGTTTCTACAACCGTCTCAGGGAGGTTTTTCCGTGACGGGCCTGAGGAAAGCCGATACCGGGGTTCAGATTCACCGGGCCGGATGGGTCGTCCTGGCGCCGAACAGGGTTTTACGGGACGGATATCTTCTGACCGCCGGCGGGGCCGTCCGGGAGGTGGGGCAGGGCCGAATTCCTCGGCAAGGCGCCGTCGTCGATCACGGTCCCGGGGTCTTATTGCCGGCTTTGGTGAACGGACATACCCATCTCGAACTGAGCCTCCTGCAGGGGATGGTTCCTTCCGATAAAGGATTTCAGAACTGGGTGCGGGAGCTGATGCGAATCCGGGAGGAAGCCGGTCCGGCCCGGTTGACGGAAGGGGCCAAAGCCGGTATCGAAGCGCTGAAAACCGCCGGCTGCGGACTGGTCGGAGAGGTCAGCACCCTCGGCCTGACCCGGAATCTTCTGTTCGAATCGGGGCTGGCCGGGGTCTGGTTTCGGGAGTATCCGGGCGGCGACCTGCCGGCCGATATCTCCACCGGGCTTTCGGGGGAGGGCGACGATTTCGGCCCGGATCTCCATCCCTCCCTGATGACCGCCTCATTGGCCGGACACGGCCCCCACACCACCGTCCCGGAGGTATTGAAATCCCTCAAAGACCACACCCGAGCCAGAGGGCTGCCTTTCGGGCTTCACCTGAGTGAATCCGAAGACGAAGTGGAATTCCTGAGCACCGGCAAGGGCCCCTGGGCCGATTTTCTGAAAGAGCGGGGGATCGATATTCGGGAGTGGGGACTGCCGGCCGAAAATCCGGTGGCCTACGCGGATCGGCTCGGTCTGCTGGATGAGCGCACCCTGGCGGTTCACCTGATCCAATCCGGAATCGACGAATTTGAGGTGCTCAGGGAAAGGGGAGCCCGGATATGCCTGTGTCCTCGAAGCAATGCCGCCCTCCACGGACGGCTGCCCGATCTGGCCGGTATGCTCAAAGCCGGTCTCGCTCCCTGTTTGGGCACCGACAGCCTGGCCAGCGCGGATTCCCTCAGCCTGTTCGATGAAATGGCCTTTACCGCCCGATCTTATCCCGAAGTCGCACCTGAAATCATTCTGTCGATGGCGACTCTGAACGGGGCCGAGGCCTTGGGCCAGGTCGATCGGTTCGGGTCATTGATTCCGAATCGATCCGCCGTTTTTACGTATCTGCCCGCAACCGCAACCACATCCGAAGATCTGTTGGAGCAACTGGTTCATGGCGCCTTCCGTCAGAACTAAATCCTGTAGGATGAATCAACCGCCGGTCCGGGTGGGCCGGATCAGTTATATGAACGTGGCGCCGGTCTACTACGGCCTCAACAACGGCCACAAGCCGCCCTGGATGGAGATGGTCTGCGCCCCGCCGTCCACCCTGAACGCCATGCTGGCGGCGGGCGAACTGGACGAGAGCCCGGTCTCCTCTGCGGCCTATGCCCGGCATCAGAACGACTGGCTCCTGCTGCCGGATCTATCCATCTCCTGTTTCGGCGAAGTGATGAGCGTGCTGCTGGTGAGCCGCCGACCATTGGCGGATCTTTCCGGTAAACGAGTGATCCTGACCCGGGAGTCGGCGACGGCCGCCGCGTTGACCCGGTATCTGTTATCCTCGATCGGTATCACCCCACGGTATGAAACCGGCCGGATTCGATGCCTTCAGGATCTGCCGGCGGATGCGGATGCGGCCCTGGTGATCGGCGATGCGGCCCTCAAGGGAAAATGGCGCGCTTGCTTTGATCATGTGCGGGATCTCGGATCCTGGTGGCAGGAGTGGACCGGTCTGCCTTTCGTGTTCGCGCTCTGGGCGGTGCGCCGGTCCTATGCCGAGACCCGGCCGGAATGGGTGCGGGCGGTGGTGGACCAGTTCCGGCGGTCCCGGTGCGAAGGGGCACGGAACATTCAGGAGATCCGCTGTGACGCCTCGGCCCGGCTGGGAATTCAAACGGAGATCTGCCGCCGCTATTATGACCGGCTTCACTACTCCCTGAATGGACTTCAGATCCGCGGATTGGAACGGTTCTTCGCAGGTCTGCGCCGGGAAGGGCTGATCCCCGAACCGGTGACCCTCTCCTTTTTTCAAGACGACCGCCCCTTGTATGCAGAGGGCCACGCCGCCTGAAGGATGGGCCTTGATCATCGTGTGGGCCAATCTATAGATAACAGGCAGGTGGCCGAAACGGTGATCATGGCAGCAGGTCGCTTACGAACGCTCAGGGTTCAACAGCCGGAATCCCGCCAAGATCATCCCGCCCAGACCGGCCAGCCCGCCGCTGATGCCGAAAAGGGCGAACCCGCCCAACGGTTCGAACAGCGCCCCGTTGAAAAAGAACCCGGCCGTCATCCCCAATCCGTAGGTGAGGGCGTTGTTGACCGCCTGGCCCAGGGTTTTGGCTTGTTCGGGCGCCAACCGGTCGATGTAGAGGATGGAAGCAATATGGAAGGCGCCGTAGGTGGCGGCGTGGAGCACCTGGGAGGCGAGGATTACATACGGAGACCGGGTCTGGAAAAGGATGACCCACCGAAGGGCCGCCATCAGAAATGAGAATACCAGAATGTTTTCCAGGGAAAACCGTTTGAAAATGCGGTCGGAGCCCAGCATGACCGCCATTTCCGCCAGCGGGGCCAGGGCCCAGGTGATGCCGATGAAGGTGCCGTCGAACCCCAGGTTTTCCAGGTGGATGGAGAAAAACCCGTAATAGGTGCCGTGGCTTGCCAGCATCAGGAATGCGCAGATCAGAAACACGATGGTGTGCCGGTTCGACAGAAACCGGGAACCGGCTGAGAAATCGGTTCGGCGGGTTTTTTTGACGGCGGGCGCCTTAAACGAGATCAGGGCCTGGACAAATGCGCCGGCAAAGATCAGGGGCAGAATCAATTCCGCCGAAAAGGAATCCATCAGCCGGCCCACGGCTGTGACCGCCGCGATAAAGGAGACGGTCCCCCAGGCCCGAATGCGGCCGTAGCGGTTTCTGGCCTCTCCCAGAACATCCATGGTGAAGGCTTCCATAAAGGAGATGATGGGAGAAAAAAAGATGCCGTAGACCAGGGTGATTGCGAACATCAGCCGGAAATCTGTGGTCAGCAAATAGAACAGCCAAATGGCGCTGCTGAGAAAATTGCAGAGAATGTAAATGGGCCGACGCGCCTGAAACCGGTCCGCAATCATGGCCCAGAGGACGGGAAACAGCATCAGGGCCATAGACCGGACCGCCGAGAGCACCCCGATCTGAAAGCCGCTGAAGCCGAGATGGTAGCAGTAGAGATTGAAATAGGGCAAAAAGATTCCCAGAACCCCGAAATAGAAAAAGTATTGGGCGCCCATGATCCATTTCAAAGAGGGCCTGCGGGGCGGGATGATCTCCTGGTGTTTCATGCCGGCTGTCATACGTCATTCGCCGGCAAAACACAAATTCTTCCGGAAAATCCGGGATCCGGTTTTGTGATAAATGCGCGCCACTTGGGTCTCTGCTTGACAAACCGGTTTACAAAGCGGGATCGGGGTGGTAATTTCTTCCTTTTGGGAGGAAAATGAAGGAATGTCGTGATATCAGTGATTAAGCAGCGGGGGTTGTAGAATGGATTATATTAAAATTCGATTCGGGGGCGACCTCGATCAAATGGATTCCGAATTCAAGCGGAACATCGAAGGCATGTTTCGAAGCATGGGGCCTCGGTTTGCCTGCACCGAATGCACCTGGACGCCGCCCATGGATATGTATGAAACCGCCGATGAAATCCGGGTGCTGGCCGAAGTGGCCGGAATCAACAAAGAGGATCTGGATATCGAAATCAATTCCAAGGCGGTCAAAATCACCGGAAAACGGTTTGATCCCCCCAAAGAGGAGCGGGGAACCTATCGCCTGGCGGAGATTCAGCGGGGTAAATTCGAACGGATTCTTTTTCTGCCGGCGCCGATCAACACCGAAAAGGTGTCCGCCTCCTATCTGGAGGGCATGCTTCAAATTCGGCTGGTCAAGCTTCCCAAAGACAAAACCCATAAAATTTCCGTTTCAGGAGATTGATTCTCAGGAACCGATTCCGGCGACAGGAAACCGGTGGCGGCACCGGTTTCCTGTCTTACATTTGGATGCACACTTCACTACACGGATGTCACATTTGGAGGTAATCGATGGCGCAACAGCAGCCGGTCATGAATTTGGAAACGGACAATCTTCCGGATATTCTGCCCATTCTTCCCCTTTTTGATGCGGTTCTTTACCCCAAAATGGTGCTTCCCCTGGTGGTCATGCAGGGCGAGTCGGTCCAGTTGGTGGATGAGGCCATGTCCAATGACCGCATTATCGGGCTCCTGGTCTCCAATAAATCCGGCGGTGAGGAGCTCGCCCCGGATGAGGATCTGGAATCGACCGGAACCAGCGCCCTGATCCTGAAAATGGCCAAAACCGAAGACAACCGGGCCCAGCTCCTGGTGCAGGGGATCCACCGGTTTGAGGTGAAATCTTTTGTGGAAGGCAAGCCCTACCTGCAGGCCGAGGTGGCCCATATTGCCGAAAAAGAGGTCAAGGACAAAGAGAGTGAGGCCTTTATGGCCAACCTGATGGACCACTTCAAAAAGGTGGTGGAGCTGTCCCCCGGCCTGCCGCCGGAAATGATCAATATGGCCAAATCCATCGATGAACCCGGGGTCCTGGCCGATATGGTCGCCTCCACCATCAATTCCACCCTGCCCGAAAAGCAGAAGGTTCTGGAGATTCGGGACGCCAAGAAGCGGCTTCGGGAGGTCACCCGGCAGGTCAATTATCAGCTCGAAATTCTGGAGATCGGCAACAAGATTCAGACCCAGGTCAAGGGCGATATGGACAAGCGCCAGCGGGAATACTACCTGCGGGAACAGCTCAAGGCCATCAAGGAAGAGCTGGGGGAAAAAGACGACACCGCTCTGGAGGTGGAGGAGCTTCGAACCAAGATTCAGGAAAAGAACCTGCCCGAGGAGGCCAAAAAGGAGGCGGAGCGTGAGCTGGACCGGTTGGCCCGCATGCATCCGTCCTCTTCCGAGTATACCGTGGCCTCCACCTACCTGGACTGGCTGACCGCCCTTCCCTGGAACGATGCCACCGAGGATGTTCTCGACATCGCCAAAGCCCGAAAGGTTCTGGACGACGATCACTACGGGCTGGAGAATCCCAAAAAACGGATCATCGAATATCTGGCGGTGCGCAAACTCAATCCCGAATCCAAAAGTCCCATTCTTTGCCTGGTGGGACCCCCGGGCACCGGAAAGACCTCCCTGGGTTACTCCATCGCCCGGGCCATCGGCCGTAAGTTTGTCCGGATTTCTCTGGGCGGGGTCCGGGACGAGGCTGAAATCCGCGGTCATCGCCGGACCTATGTGGGGGCCATGCCGGGCCGGATCATTCAGGGGATTCGCCGGGCCGGGTCGAACAACCCGATTTTCATGCTGGACGAGATCGACAAGGTCGGGGCCGATTTCCGCGGGGACCCCTCCTCGGCTCTGCTGGAGGTCCTCGATCCCGAGCAGAATTCCACCTTTTCGGACCACTACCTGGATGTGCCGTTTGACCTCTCGCCGGTGATGTTCATCACCACCGCCAATATCCTGGACACCATTCCCCCGCCCCTTCGAGATCGAATGGAGGTGCTGCGGCTGGCCGGATACACCGAGGATGAAAAAATCAAGATCGCCAACCGCTATCTGATTCCGCGCCAACGGAAGCAGCACGGTCTCAAGGCCGATCAGATCAACTTCACCAACGGGGCGATCCGCCAGATCATTACCGGGTACACCCGGGAAGCGGGGCTTCGAAATCTGGAGCGGGAGATCGCATCGGTCTGCCGCGGGGTGGCTGCCAAGATTGCCGAGGGAACCGCCGAGTCGGTCAACATCAAAATGGTCAACATTCCCAAATATCTGGGCCCCATCCAGTTCATGTCCGAAACCAAGTCCCGGGTGGCGGTGCCGGGGGTGGCCACGGGGCTGGCCTGGACCCAGGCCGGCGGGGAGATTCTCTTTATCGAGGCCACCGCCATGCGCGGCAAAAAGGGGCTGATCATGACCGGCCAATTGGGGGATGTGATGAAGGAGTCGGCCAACGCCGCCATGAGCTTTATTCGGGCCAATGCCAAAAAGCTGAAGATTTCCGAAGACTACTTCGATGCCCATGATATTCACATCCACATTCCGGCCGGGGCCATTCCCAAAGACGGACCCTCGGCCGGGGTGACGATTCTGACGGCCCTCACCTCCCTGATCACCGATACCCCGGTCAACAAGGATCTGGCCATGACCGGCGAAATCACGCTGCGGGGGCAGGTGATGCCGGTGGGGGGAATCAAGGAGAAGGTGTTGGCGGCCCATCGGGCCAAAATCAAGACGATCATTCTGCCCAGATGGAATGAAAAAGACCTCGAGGACATCCCCAAGAAGGTCCAGAAGGAGATCACGTTTCATTTTGCGGACAAGATGATGGATGTGCTGAAAACCGCCCTGGGGAAATAGAGAAAATCGAAAAGAATACTGCAGGGAATCCATGGGAGGGGTCGTGAAGGTGTGTCGCGGAGGAATCCAGGTGTTGGGGCTGATCGGGGTGTTGTTTTTTCTGGAAGGGTGTACCTCGGCTTTGCGGCATCCGCCGATGACCGCGCCTACGGCTCCCGCAAAAAAGAGACCCCCGAAGGCTTATCCATCCGGACCCGGGATGCGGCCGTACCAGATCAACGGGCAGTGGTATTATCCCCTGGCCACCGCCGAAGGCTACCGCCGGCAGGGGATCGCCTCCTGGTACGGCCCGGCCTTTCACGGCCGGCCCACCGCCTGCGGTGAACGGTACGAGATGAACGGCATTTCGGCGGCCCACAAGACCTTGCCCCTGGGCACCTGGGTGCGGGTGAAAAACCTGGAGAACGGTCGTATCCTGGATCTTCGCATCAACGACCGGGGGCCCTTCATCCCCGGCCGAATCATCGATCTTTCCCTTGGGGCGGCCCGCAAACTGGGGGTGGAGGAACCCGGAACCGCCCGGGTGGAGGTGGTCGCACTGGCCGCCCTGCCCCCGGGGGCTGCAGTAGCTCAGGCTTCATCTCCCCGGCCCGCGAACCTCATCCGGGGCCATTTCACCGTCCAGGTGGGGGCCTTCGGGGAGCGGGAGAATGCCGAACGACTCGCCCGCAGACTCGAACAGGTTCATCGGAAACCTCAGATCAAGCCGACCCGTTCCCATCATCAGGACCGAATCCTGTACCGGGTGCTGGTGGGAAAATGGGCGACACTTGCGGCCGCCGAAAAAAAAGTGGCGCTTCTGAAATCCTACGGATTTCGGGATGCCTTTACCATTGCGGAGCAGTAGCCGTGTCGGGTCGGGTGGTGTTTCTGGATCGCGACGGGGTCATCAACCGGGATTCTCCGGACTACATCAAGAGCTGGAAAGAATTCACCTTCCTTCCCGGGAGCCTCACAGCGATTCGGGATCTTACCCGCGCGGGGTATCGTCTGATCCTGATCACCAACCAGTCCGCCGTCAACCGGGGGATGGTTTCCTGGAATCAGCTGCGGGACATGCATTCCCGCATGAGGGCGGCCATTCGAGAGTGCGGCGGAAACCTCACCGATATTTTCTTTTGCCCCCATCACCCGGACGAAGGATGCGACTGCCGCAAGCCCAAACCGGGTATGATTCGGAATGCGCAAGCCAGATACAGCATTGATCTGGACGATGCGGTCATGGTGGGCGATAGCGCCAAGGACATGCAATGCGCTGAAAACGCCGGCTGCGGCGGCCGGGTGCTGGTTCTGACCGGAAACGGGGCCGCAGCCCGAGAGCGGTTGGCACGGGAAAACCGCCTGCCCGATTTTGTGGCCGAAAACCTTCTTGATGCGGCCGAATGGATTCTGAATCGTCCCTAAAATAATTCTGTCAAACGTATTGACAAAAAGAAAAATTTGGCCTAAATTAACCTTCTTGATGAGCGGGCATAGCTCAGTTGGTAGAGTACAAGCTTCCCAAGCTTGGTGTCGCGAGTTCGAATCTCGTTGCCCGCTCCATCAACTTTTAAGACCGCCTTTCGACCCGGCGGGAGGGACGAAAAGGTAGACCTTGAAACACTTGTATGTGGTTGGGAAGCTTTTTTATGCTTGATTAGACACTGAAAATTGTAATTTTCTACATCCACGTAAAGGTCTATACATGAGAAACGGGCGGAAGCCCGTTTTTTTGTTTCTAAACGGCGGGAATATGAGCAAATTTCGATAGCGGAGGGTCGTTTGAACGGATCAACGACAAAAATAATCGATTTAGAAGCCCACAAGATCCCAAGGATGAATGAGAATGGCAGCTGATGACATCAGGCCTCCGGAAACCGATCGGGCTTTTGCGGGCAATCGGGTGATTACGCCCGGTTCCCCGAAAGAGCAGAAGGTCGTGGTCCGGGTCTATGCCTTAAGTGATCCGCTGTGCGAGGCCGAGGGGATGGAACTGGTCAACGTGGAATATCAGCGCGAACCCCGGGGCCGAACCCTTCGTCTTTACATCGACAAACCGGGCGGGGTGAAGGTGGACGATTGCGTCAACATCAGCCGTCAGGTGAGCGACCTGCTGGATGTCTCTCTGGACGACATCGGGGCCTATCATTTGGAGGTGTCTTCTCCCGGAATCGATCGGCCTCTGGGCAGAGAGCGGGATTTCATCCGGTTCAAGGGACACAGGACACACATCAAGACCTCCCGTCCGGTGGAGGGAAAGAAATCATTCAAAGGCATCTTGGGCGGCATTTCGGATGGGGGGGTATCTCTGGTGGTGGGGGATCGGGCCGTCGCCATCCCCTTTGAAGAGATCAGGCGGGCACGCCTTATCCACTAAGTAAGCACGGAGAAAACGGATGTTAATTTCAGATATAAAACGGGTCATTGAGCAGGTGAGCCGGGATAAGGGCATCGATTCGGAGATTCTGGTCCGAACCCTTGAAGAGGCCTTGAGATCCGCCGCCAAAAAGAAGTTCGGCAACAAAATGGATATCGAGGTCAAATTCAACGAAGACATGGGCGAGATCGAGGTGTTCCAGTTCAAGGAGGTGGTGGAAGAGATCGAAGATCCCGACACCCAGATTACCATCGAAGAGGGGTTGCGTCTCGATCCGGAATGTGAAATCGGTGACAGCCTGGGCGCCAAGATGGATACCACGACTTTCGGGCGAATCGCGGCCCAATCCGCCAAGCAGGTGATCATTCAGAAAATGAAGGACGCCGAACGGGATGCTATTTTTGGCGCTTTTATCGACCGTAAAGGGGAGATCATCAACGGCATCGTCCAGCGTGTGGACCGAAATCACCTTATCGTCAATCTGGGTCAGACCGAGGCCATTCTTCCCGGAAGAGAGCAGATGCCGAAAGAGTCCTACCGCCGGGGGGACCGCATTCGGGCCTATATCATGGATGTTCGAAATGAAACCCACGGACCTCAGATCGTGCTTTCCCGGACCCATCCGGAGTTTCTGGTGAACCTGTTCCGGACCGAGGTTCCCGAGATCAGCGAGGGCATCGTCAGTATCATGGGAGCGGTTCGGGAGCCCGGCAGCCGGGGAAAGATCGCCGTGGCCTCCAACGACTCGGACATCGATCCGGTGGGCGCCTGCGTCGGCATCAAGGGCAGCCGGGTCCAGAACGTGGTTCAGGAGCTTCGGGGCGAAAAGATCGACATCATTCCCTGGCATGTGGACCCGGCCAAGTTCGTCTGCAACGCCCTGGCGCCGGCCGAAATTTCCCGGGTCATCATCGATGAGGAAAACCGTTCCATGGAGGTCATCGTGCCCGATGACCATCTGTCGGTGGCCATCGGTCGAAAAGGCCAGAACGTTCGTCTGGCTTCCAAGCTGACCAAATGGCGGCTGGATGTCAAGAGCGAGTCTCGCTACAGCAAGGTCATGAAAGAAGGCTATGAATCCCTGATTTCCCTGCCGGGGGTGGGAATCAGTCTGGCCGACGCGCTGTATGAGAACGGGCTCTATTCCGTGGAGGAGATCAGCAAAAGTTCGGCGGAAGAGATCATGCGGATTCGGGCCGTGGCCGACGAAGAAGAGGCTGAAAGCCTGATCCTCATGGCCCGGGAGTATATGGCTGAGGTTGCGGCCCAAACCGCGGCTGCCGAAACAGAAGCCGCGAAAGCCCTCGAGGCGGAAACAACGGTCGATGCCGAAGACGGTGCTGCCGACATATCGGCCGATTCGAATGCGGCCGCCCTGTCTGAAGGGGTCGATTCCGCAATTACGGAGGAGTCCCGGGCCCCGACTGCCCCTGAGCAGCCGGATAAGACCGATGCCGGGGAACAGGGCGACGACACCGACACGGCCGAAACCGAAGCATCCGGGGCGGCGGCGGAATCACCGGCCGAGCCCGCGGAAGAAGAAGACGTCGAGGCGATTCGGGAAGTGCGGGAGGCGGAAATGGATGAACCGGTGGGGCCCGCCGAGTCGGAGCTGCCCCGGGAGATCTTGAAGGATGAGGCGGCGGCCTCTTCATCGGAAGCGGTTCCTTCTTCCGAACCCGCTCCCTCACAGACCCCGACCGACGAGAACGCACAACCGTAATAAGCGGGCGTTCGTGCCGGCCGGCGGTGAAACCGAAATCATGGCGTTTGAACCAGAAGATGAGAGGAAAGTAAGGGGGACGGATGGCAAAACTCAGAGTATATGAACTTGCCAGGGAGTTGAATATGAAGAACAAAGCGCTCCTCGACAAGTTGGACGCGATGGAGATTTCCGTCAGCAGCCACATGAGCTCTCTGGATGAGGATTTGGTGACCAGAATCAAGCGGAACGTGTTGGGAAAGAAAGGGGACTCCATGGAGGCGACCCGGGTGCGGCCGACGGTGATCCGCAAGCGAAAGAAGCGTCGCGTAGTCCCGCCCCCCGAAACCACCGAGACCGATAATGAAACCGAAACCGAGCCGGTCGAGGCGACAGTCGAGGTGGAAGAGACCGAAGTCGACTCGGTTGAAGAGACGGGGACCGAGGCGGTTGCCGAACCGGTGGCCCGGGAAGCCTTCGCCGAAGCGGCCGCCACCGAGGAAACCGCAGCCGCAGAGGCGGAAGCCGAACCGACCCGGACGCCGACGGAGACCGAACCGGTGGCCAAAAAACGGCCGGCGGAAGAGGCCGACAAAGCGAAGATTATTCGAAAACCCGCCCCGCCGAAGCCGCCTGAACCGGAAAAACCGGCGGAAGAGCCGGTTCCAGAGGAAGCCGCCCCCTCCCCGGACGAACCGGTGAAGGAAGAAAAGCCGGCCGAGCGGTCCCCCGAGAAAACCGAAACCGAAGCACCGGCCGAAACGGAAGCGAAAACGGCGCCGCCCGAGGAAACCGAAGCACCCGCACCCCCGACCGAACCCGAGGAAACGGCTGAACCCGAACCCCCCGACGCCGTGGAAGCGGAAACCCCCGCCGAGGCCGAAGAAACCCAAACCGCTGAAGCGCCGGCGGATGAAGAATCGGAAAAACCCTCGGGAAAGGCCGATAAAAAATCGAAAAAGAAAAAGAAGGGCAAGAAAGAAGCCCCGGCCAAGATCATCACCCTGCCGCCCAAGGTGAAGGAGCGGGTCGCCGAGAAGGTGGCCGAGGCCCAGGCCGCATCCAAAACCGAGGAGCCGGTCGCAGGCCGGGGCGGACGCCAGGAGGTGGCTGCCGGGTCCGATATGATGGAGCAGCAGGATCGCAGATCCAAAAAAGGCCGCAAAGGCGAAAAGGCGGAACCGGAAGCGGAAACCCGCTGGGCCAAGAAAAAGATTTCTTTCAAACGCAAAGAGGTGGTGGAGGGCTCCGAGCTTTACGGCGGCCGAGGGAAAAAAGGGAAAAAGGGTCCCAGAGGCAAGGCCGCTCCCAAAGGGCAGAAACCTCAGATCACTACCCCCAAGGCCATCAAACGGCGGATCAAGGTCGACGATACGATCATGCTCTCCGACTTGGCCAAGCGAATGGGCATCAAGGCCAATGAAATGATCAAAAAACTGATGATGCTGGGCGTGATGGCCACGGTCAACCAGACCATCGATTACGACACCGCGGCCCTGGTGGCCTCGGAATTCGGATATGAGGTGGAAAAAGCCTCCTTTGAGGAGCAGGAGATCCTCGAAGTGGTGGACAAGGACATCGATCCGGAAACCGCGGTGGAGCGGCCGCCGGTGGTGACCATCATGGGCCATGTCGACCACGGAAAGACCTCGCTTCTGGACGTCATACGGAAAACCCGGGTCACCGAGGGAGAGGCCGGCGGCATCACTCAGCACATCGGCGCCTACAGCGTCTCCACCGAACGGGGGCAGGTCACTTTTCTGGATACCCCCGGCCATGAGGCATTCACCTCCATGCGGGCTCGGGGCGCCACCGTCACCGACATCGTGGTCCTGGTGGTGGCCGCCGACGACGGGGTCATGCCCCAGACCATCGAGGCCATCAATCACTCCAAGGCCGCCGAGGTGCCCATCATCGTGGCCGTCAACAAGATGGACAAGGCCGGGGCCGATCCCGACCGGGTGAAGCGGGAGCTGTCGGAGCAGGGCCTGGTTCCGGAAGACTGGGGCGGAGACACCATCTTCGTTCAGGTCTCCGCCAAACAGAACACCGGCATCGACACCCTGCTGGAGATGATCCTGCTTCAGTCCGAATTCCTGGAATTGAAAGCCAATCCGGAAAAACACGGGCTCGGGTATGTGGTGGAAGCCAAACTCGACTCCGGTCGGGGACCGGTGGCCACTATTTTGGTGCAGGACGGCACCCTGCGTGCCGGAGAGCCGGTGGTCTGCGGGGTCCACCACGGAAAGATTCGGGCCATGGTCAATGATATCGGCGAATTCGTGGATGAGGCCGGGCCCGCCGTCCCGGTGGAAATTCTGGGCCTCTCCGGTGTTCCCAATGCCGGGGATGAACTGGTGGCGGTGGAAGACGACAAGAGCGCCAAACAGGTCAGCGAACATCGGCTCCAGAAACAGCGCTCCCTCGAACTGGCCAAGACCAGCCGGGTGAGCTTGGAAGGGCTGTTCGAACGGATGAAGGAGGGAGAGGTCAAAGACCTCAACGTCATCATCAAGGCCGACGTCCACGGTTCTATCGAGGCGCTTTCGGATTCCCTGGTCAAGCTTTCCAACGAGGAGGTCTCCATTCAGGTCATCCACTCCGGCACCGGCACCGTCAACGAATCCGATATCTCCCTGGCCGCGGTATCCGATGCGATCATCATCGGGTTCAACGTGCGGCCCAGCGCCAAGGTGCAGGCCCTGGCCAATGAAGAGCAGGTGGATATGCGGTTTTACAACATCATCTACAATGTCATCAAAGACGTCAAGGATGCCATTCTGGGTATGATGGAATCCACCTATGAAGAGCGGGTTCTGGGCCGGGCAGAGGTCCGGCAGGTATTTTACGTGCCGAAGGTCGGCGCGGTGGCGGGTTGCTATGTCACCGACGGCAAAATCGAACGGGGACGACTGATTCGGCTGGTTCGGGACGGCATCGTGGTCCACGAAGGCAAGATCGCCTCTTTGAAGCGGTTTAAAGACGACGCCAAGGAGGTACAGCACGGGTACGAGTGCGGTATCGGCATTCAGGGGTACAACGATATCAAAGACGGCGACGTGATCGAATGCTACTACCTCGAGGAAATTCGGCCGGAGCTTTAATCCATGGATTTTATCCATATCATCATCGGAATACAGAGATAAAGCAAACCTATGGTTGTCGGAATCGGGTTTATCGAGTTCAGGCTTCATGACTGCCATTCATTGAAGGGCAAGCGAAGCGTGGTCAAATCCATTGTCGCGCGGCTGAGAAATCAGTTCAATGCCTCGGTGGCGGAGGTCGGCGCCAATGATGTCTATCAGCAGGCCGAGATCGGTTTTTCCATGGTGGGAAACGATCGGCAGGTCATCAACTCCAAAATAGACAAGGTTTTCAATATGGCGGAGTCTCTGGGGCTTGCGGAAATCGTCGATACCGACATGGAGATCATCAGTTTATGAAATCTTTTTCACGCGCGGATCGGGTCGGCAATGAAATCCAGAAAATTCTGGCCGAAATCCTGCGCAAAGATATAAAGGATCCCCGGCTGGAGATGGCGACCATCACCGGGGTGGAAATGACCAAAGACCTGCGGATCGCCCGCATCTACTTCGCCGTCACCGGCGGGGAAGATCGAATCGAAAAGGCGCAGCAGGGATTCCAGAGTGCGGTGGGTTTCATTAAACGGACCCTTGCCAGTGAACTTGAATTGCGGTATATGCCCGATCTCAAATTTTTTTATGACAAATCTTTCGATTACGGGGCTCGAATTGACGCACTTCTCAAGTCGATCAACACTGAAAATGGAAAAGATTCTTCGCCACCTGAAAAGGAGTAATCGGATACTGGTCGCCTCCCATGTCAATCCGGACGGCGACGCCATCGGGGCCTTGATCGCCCTGGCCCTGGCCCTGGACGGTCTGGGCAAGGCGGTCACCCTGTACAACGAAAGTACCATTCCGGCGGTGTATCGGTTTCTTCCGGCCATCGACCGGATCACCAACCGGGTGGAAGACCCGACGGTCTTCGACACGGCGGTGATTCTGGATTGCGGAAACATCTCCCGGGTGGGAGGCATCGCCGAAGAACTCGACCGGATTCCGATGCTCATCAACATCGACCATCACGTGACCAACACCCGATTCGGAGATCTGCACCTGATCGACACCGAGGCCTGCGCCACCGCCGAAATCGTGTATGAACTGATCAACGCCCTGGAGGCGCCCATCACCCGGGACACCGCCGTGGCGATCTATACCGGCATCTTCACCGATACCGGCTCTTTTCGGTTTTCCAATACCAACCGGTCCGCCTTTTCCATCTGTGATGAAATGGTCCGGCGGGGGGTGGAGCCGTACCGGGTGGCCAAGCATGTCTATGGGACTTACTCCCTGGGCAGAATCAAATTGTTGAACCTGGCCCTCGATTCCATTGAAATCTCCAGGGACGGTCATCTGTCCGTCATGACCCTGACCAGCGACATGTTCGAGGAGACCGGCACCCATCCCGAGGATGTGGACGGGTTGATCAACTATGCCAAACGGATCGAGGACGTCCGGGTGGCGGTCCTGATTCAGGAATACCGGGAGGGCGGACACCGCCGGCTTCAGGTCAGTCTCCGGTCCGACGGCAGCGTCGATGTGGCGGCCATCGCCGCCGCGTACGGCGGCGGCGGGCATCCCATGGCGGCCGGCTTCACCATCGATGCAAGCCTGCCCGAGCTCAAAAGCGGCATCCTGGACTGGATGGACAAGCGTATTCCCGAAGCATGCGGCATGCAGTAGACGGCATACTGGTGGTGGACAAACCGGCGGGGATCAGCTCGGCCAAGGTGGTGGCCCGGGTCAAATCGATTCTGAAGGCGCGAAAGGCGGGCCATGCCGGCACCCTGGATCCTTTCGCCACCGGGGTGATGGTCTGCTGCATCCATCGGGCCACGAAACTCTCCCGGTTTTTTCTGCACAGCCGGAAAACGTATGAAGCGGTGCTTCGTTTGGGCCGGGAGACCGATACCCAGGACCCGACGGGAACGGTCACGGCCGAAGCGGACCCGGGGATGATCGCCGAAACAGATCTGCGGGCGGTCTTTAATCGGTTCAGGGGCCGGCAGATGCAGTCGCCGCCCGTCTATTCCGCGTTGAAGCACCAAGGGGCGCCTCTGTACAAGCTGGCGCGGCAGGGAAGGGCGGTTCAGAAGCCGGACCGGGAAATCGATATCTCCGAGCTGACGATCGAGGAGATCGCACTTCCGGATATCCGGTTTCGGGTGACCTGTTCCGCCGGTACTTATGTGCGGACCCTGGCGGCGGACATCGGCCGAACCCTCGGATGCGGGGGCCATCTGGCGGCCCTGAGGCGGACCGCCAGCGGGCGGTTTACCCTGGCGGAGGCGGTCCCCCTCGACCGGGTGGCGGAATTGACGGATGCGGGTCGGATCGAGAATCGAATGATTCTCATGGCCGAGGCCTTGGCCGGCATGGCGGGTCATGCGGCGGATAAGCCGTTGACTCAAAAAATAATGTATGGCAATACCATTACCGTAAGGGACTTGCCGCCGCCGAAAGACGAGGGCGGGTATGTCAAGGTGCTGGACAGGGATGGAAACCTGCTTGCGGTGCTGTACCATGAAACAGGACGGGAGCGATACGACTATTGCGCTAATTTCGCCTGAATCCGGGCTGAGGCCCGACTTTGCACAGGTCGGTCCGGCGGAAGGGCGGGATCGCTATTGTTTGGAAAAATCGGGGGAACCCGGCGTTTTGAATCCATGAAAAAATCCATTCAACAGAATACAGAGAATCTTATCGACAGGAGGTAAACAGACAGTGGTTTTCACAGCAGAGGACAAACAAAAATTGATCGAGGAGTACAAGCTGCACGAGTCGGACACCGGTTCTCCCGAAGTGCAGATCGGGTTGTTGACCCACCGCATCTCTTATCTGACGGAACATCTCAAGATCCATAAAAAGGATCATCATTCCCGAAGAGGGCTCCTGATGCTGGTCGGCAGACGCCGCCGGCTGCTCGATTATGTCAAAAATAAAGACGTCCAGCGGTACAGAGGGATTATTGAAAGACTCGGCCTGAGACGGTAGAGACGGTTTCGAATGAACGCATTGCCATTCCAAGCAGCAGCTTGCCCGCCTGAAGTACGCCTGCACGTCGGCTCAGGGATCCGGACCGGTTTTTTAAGGCATCGATTTTCATCGATATTCGGGATCGGATAAGCCTTACACATCATGCGGTTTTCAGCCTGTATCAGGCTTGAAACACCGTTTTTTTCAGGAGACACTTATGGAATTATCACTAAAAGCGGAAATCGGGGGAAAACCCCTCACCATACAAACCGGAAAGGTGGCCAAGCAGGCATCGGGCTCGGTTGTGGTTCAATACGGAGACACGGTGGTGCTGGTCACGGCGGTATCCTCCGATGAAACGCGGCCGGGCATCGATTTTCTGCCCCTGACCGTCGAATATCAGGAAAAGATCTATGCGGCCGGCCGCATTCCGGGCAATTATTTTCGGCGTGAAATCGGCCGACCCAGTGAAAAGGAGACGTTGACGGCGCGTCTGATCGACAGACCCATTCGCCCGCTCTTTCCCAAGGGGTATTTCAATGAGATTCAGGTGATCGCCACCGTGCTCTCCATGGATCAGGAGAACGAGCCGGATGTGCTCGCCATGATCGGGGCCTCCGCGGCCCTGGAGATTTCCGACATCCCCTTTTCCGGCCCCATCGCCTCGGTGCGGGTGGGCCGCATCGACGGGGAACTGAGGGTCAACCCCTCCATCGCCGAGCTGGAAGAATCCGACATCAACCTCATCGTGGCCGGCTCCCAGAGCGGCATCGTCATGGTGGAAGGCGGCGGAAACGTGGTCGGCGAGGCGGATATGCTGGAGGCCATCTATTTCGGTCATGAAGCCATGCAGCCGATTATCGAGATCCAGGCCAAGCTGCGCGAAGCGGTGGGCCTGGCCAAACGGGCCTACGAAACCGCCCCCCGGGAGGAGGATCTGGTTCAAAAACTTCAGGAAGCCGCACCCTCCAAAATTCGCGAAGCCCTCGTGGTTCCCGAGAAAATGGCGCGGCGGGCCGCTCTTCGGGAGGTGAAGGCCGGGATCATGGAAATGCTCGGCGAAGAATACGAAGAACGGCGCAAAGAGGTCTCCGGCATTCTGGAGGAGATTCAGAAGAAGATCTCCCGGGACCTCATCCTGAACGAGGGGCGCCGAATCGACAACCGGCGGTTCGACGAAATCCGCCCCATCTCCTGCGAGGTGAATGTTTTGCCCAGACCCCACGGGAGCGCGATCTTCACCCGGGGCGAAACCCAGGTACTGGCGGTATTGACCCTGGGATCGGGGCAAGACGAGCAGCGGGTGGAGACCCTCTCGGGGGATGAAACCAAGCGGTTTATGCTCCACTACAATTTTCCGCCTTTTTCGGTGGGCGAGACCAAGCGCATGGGCGGCCCCAGCCGGCGGGATATCGGCCACGGCGGCCTGTCCACCCGGGCCCTGGAGAAGGTGCTGCCGCCCCCGGAGGACTTCGATTACACTATTCGGGTGGTTTCCGAGGTGCTCGAATCCAACGGCTCCTCATCCATGGGTACCGTCTGCGCCGGCACCCTGGCCTTGATGGACGGCGGGGTTCCCATCCTGAATCCGGTCTCCGGCATCGCCATGGGACTGGTCAAGGAAGGGGATCAGGTGGCGATTCTGTCTGATATTCTCGGGGACGAAGACCACACCGGTGACATGGACTTCAAGGTGGCCGGCACCCGCGAAGGGATCACCGCTTTGCAGATGGATATCAAGATTCTGGAACTGCCAAAAGAGATTCTGGAGAAGGCGTTACTCCAGGCCCGGGAGGGCCGGATTTACATTCTGGACCGGATGCTCTCCACCCTGGGCGAGGCCCGGACCGATATTTCCCCGTTTGCCCCCAAGACCACCAGCATTCAGATCAACCCGGACAAGATTCGGGACGTGATCGGCGCCGGCGGCAAGGTCATTCGGGCGCTTCAGACCGAGACCAACACCCGCATTGAAATCGAGGATTCGGGGATTGTGAAGGTCTCGGCCGCATCCTCCGAAGAGGTGGAAGATGCCATCGACCGGATTCGGGCCATTACCGCCGAGCCGGAGGTGGGCGAGATCTACGAAGGCACGGTGGTCAAGACGACCGACTTCGGGGCGTTCGTTCAGATCCTGCCCGGCACCGACGGGTTGGTGCATATCTCTCAGTTGGCGCCCGAGCGGGTCAATAAGGTGACCGATGTGGTCAAGGAGGGGGATACCCTTCGCGTCAAGGTGCTCGAAATCAGCAGAGACGGGAAGATCCGTCTGAGCCGAAAGGCGGTGCTGGAAGAAGAAAAAAATGCCAGTTAACAAGACCGTCCTTCCCAACGGCATCCGCATTCTGACCCATAAGATTCCCCATGTCCGGTCCGTGTCCATGGGGGTCTGGGTCAATGTGGGGGCCCGGGACGAGGCCCCTTCCGAAAGCGGGCTGTCCCATTTTATCGAACACATGATCTTCAAAGGCACGGCCAAACGGGACGCCTTTCAGATCGCCAAGGAGTTCGACGCCATCGGCGGCCACACCAACGCCTTCACCGCCATGGAGACCACCTGCTACCACGCCAAGGTGATGGATTCGCATATCAACACCATGGTGGACATTCTGTCGGACACTTTTCTCAATTCCATTTTCGATCCGGGAGAGGTGGAACGGGAGCGGCTGGTGATTTCCCAGGAAATCGAAATGCTGGAGGACAGTCCGGAGGAGTACATCCACGTGCTGTCCGAGGGCGCCTTCTGGGGAGACAATCCCCTGGGGCAGCCCATCAGCGGCAGCCGGGAGAACGTTCTGCGGTTCAGCAGCAGCGACATCACCGATTTCTTCCATCGGTTTTACCAGCCCGAGCGGATCGTCATCTCCGCAGCGGGCAATCTGGAGCACGACCGCCTGGTGGATCTGCTGGGGCCCGCCTTCGAGGTGATCAAGCCCGGCAACGGTTTTCCCGAACGGTCCACGCCGCCGGGACGATCCGGGGTCTTCCTGAATGAGCGGCAGCTCGGTCAGGCCCATGTCTGCCTGAACACCCGGGGTTTTTCCATTACCGATTCCCGTCGTTACACCGCATCCCTTCTCAATACCCTGCTGGGCGGCAATATGAGTTCACGATTGTTTCAAGAGGTGCGTGAACGGCGCGGGCTGGCCTATTCGGTCTATTCCTATGTCTCCTCTTACGAAGACACCGGCATGACCGGGATTTATGCCGGTACTCATCCCGACAAGGCCGGGGAGGCGGTTGAGGTGATTCTTCACGAATTGAAACGGCTCAAGGAAACCCCGGTGGACGGCGCCGAACTGCGGGATGCCAAGGAATATACCAAGGGCAGCCTGATGCTGGCCTCCGAGAGCGTGGACAACCAGATGGTCCGGCTGGCCCAGAATGAAATTCACTTCGGCTGTTTCAAGGAACTGGAAGCGATCGTAGAAAAAATCGAAGCGGTCACCGAGGAAGACATTCGGGAGCTGGCCGGGGAGCTGTTTCAACCCGAACCGGCCGCCCTGACCCTGCTGGGACCCCTGACCGATCCCGGGTCTTTCGAGGACCTGGTGCGGACTTTTTAATCGCTTTCATGAATCCGCTTCTGCGCTTTCGCTATATTCGACCGGAACAGGACCGGGACATTCCCCTGCCCCGGTACATGACCTCCGGTTCCGCCGGCATGGATATCTGTGCGGCGGTGGGCGAGCCCACAGACCTGGCGCCGGGTGGAGTGGTGCTCATCCCGACCGGTTTCGCCCTGGCCATTCCCGAAGGATACGAGGTTCAGATCCGGCCCCGAAGCGGGCTGTCCGTCCGGCACACGATCGGTATCATCAATGCCCCCGGCACCATCGATGCCGATTATCGCGGCGAAGTGATGGTGCCCCTGATCAATTTCGGAAACGCCGTCTACACGGTGCATCGGGGGGATCGCATCGCTCAGATGGTGGTTCATTCGGTATGCCGGGCCCGGCTGGCGGTGGTGGATCGGCTCGGAGACACCGACCGCGGCCCCGGCGGTTTCGGGCATACCGGATATCGGTAAGCAGCACTCAAGGAAGAATCAACCCCTACCAGAAGGAGGAAAACACCCATGTCAAAGACCGAAAAGAACCTGGAAAACGCGTTTGCCGGAGAATCCCAGGCCAACCGAAAATACCTCGCATTCGCCGACAAGGCTGAAAAAGAGGGCTACGCACAGGTCGCCAAGCTGTTTCGCGCCACCGCGGCCGCCGAGACGGTCCACGCCCACGCCCATCTTCGGGCCATGAAGGGCGTCGGGTCGACCGAGGAAAACCTGAAAGGGGCGATCGAGGGCGAAACCTATGAGTTCAAGGATATGTATCCGCCGATGATCGAAGACGCCAAGGCCGAGGGCAACAAGGCGGCCGAGCGGACCTTCGATTATGCGAATCAGGTGGAGCAGGTTCACGCCAATCTGTATCAGAAGGCGAAGGAGAAAATGGGGGACCTGGAGGCGGTGGATTATTATGTCTGCTCGGTTTGCGGGCATACCCTGGAAGGCGCCCCCACCGACAACTGCCCGGTCTGCGGCGCGCTTCCCAAGGCCTATTTCAAACCCGAATAAATTCCGTCGGAATGGTTGATGTTTGCCGCCGCGCTCCCGAATCGGG
>CAZNLT010000027.1:0-45129 GCA_964573705.1 uncultured Desulfobacterales bacterium | reverse complement strand
TTCACGGACCCACCTTCTTTGAACACTCCTCTGTTTCGATCCAAAAAGAGCATCCATGACGCTCCACTCCTTTCAAATCCTCCCATATTGGAGAAAGAGTTTTGGTTAGTTCCCCATCATTGCTTACAAAGGCACCAGGAAAGATAATTTTAAATTTCTCTCCATCTGCCAACAAGTAAGATCCTAAAAGGTATTGTTCTGAATAAAACCTATCTGCCCAATCGGCCGGGTAATCATAAGGAAGTGTTACATCATGTATTTGGACAAGTACATGAGGTCTGAGGCTTGGGAGAATATCAAGAAAAACTGCGGTAGCATCTGAGTTCATAAAGGCTCTATGGGAATTATCTATATAAAGAATGTCCTTTTTGTTCATTGCTGCGAATAAATCGCTTGATAAATTTTCAACGGGTTCTCTAATTACCTCATCACACAAATCATCAATTTCAGCTCTCGGCATCGGATCAATGGAAATTATTTTTGTAGAAAGCCCATGATCAATGATGGCTTGATGAGCAAATTTGGTTGAGTTTCCTGAACCGATTTCTATGTATATGGATGGCCTATGCATAGCTATAAAGCTGTATAAGGCGATACTATCTAAGGCTGGCATCCAACCGTTAATCCAAGTCGGTTCATACATACCAAGTTTCTTGTCCGGCCTTAATTTAATTTTTTTAAAGTTTGTCCTGTATTTTAAGAAGCACTCTAATACTTTTTGATAACCTAAGCGATTTCTACCAATTATCTCATTTAGAAACCTGTTCGGGTTATCTTCATCCCATCTTCTTTTTTGTTCAACAGGATATTCTAAGAAAATGGAAGAGTTTGGGCAAAATTCACGTAAAATATCCTTCAAATCGAAAAGTATCGAATCATCCTGGCGAATTTGCTCCTTAAGCCAATCTTTAATTTTTTCTCGTTCCATTCCATCACACCTCTTATATATCGAAGGTTTAAACTTATTAAAAGCTATCCCGTTCTTAAAGACGGCCCATACTTATAAGATCGAGAGCAATATGTCTACACTCCTTTTTTTCTTGAGCAAACCATCATAAAATCCTAATAATATTGCCCTTCCTTTTGCTTTTTTATGATCTTCAAAAATCAGAATAGATAAAAATTCATGGATCAGCCGAAGCAAAATCAAAACCGAAAAACTGGGGTATGTGGTCCCATATTCGACGGCGGTGCGGATGCCGTTGCGCGCAATAAAATATCGCCTCAACGCCGCATGGCGGTTCGGCTTGATGGTCAGCCCCAGCCATTTTTCCGTGGATCGTTTTCCAATGGAATGAATCAAGGTCTCCTCGCAATTGACGACGACTCTGTATCCCTTTCTATGAGCCCTCAGACAGTATTCATTGTCTATGAAATCGATGAAGTAATCTTCCCGAAAAGGGCCGATGGCTTTATAATACTCTGCGGAGATCAGACTTCCTGAGGTAATCGCAATCAGGGCATCCTTCGGAATGATAAGGCTGTTTCCATTACATACGCGATGAGAAAACCGAAAACGGCCGATGACTGGAAACTTGGCATAGGTCCGACTGTTTTTATCAAAAAAATTGGGAACCACGAGGGCACTACCGGGATAAACCCTGTCGATTCTCATTTTGAAATTCAGCATATTATCCACATACGATGCTGAGGGTCTGGAATCCTGATCGAACAAGAAAATTTTTTCAAAGCCATCTAAAATTCCCAGATCCATTCCGATATTCAAACCGGCTGAAAGACCGATATTTTCTTCGCCTCCCTGCCAGTGGATATTCCCTCTATGCAAAAACCCGGGTCTTTTGCCTGCCGGCGTATTATCGATGACATAGACCTTTCCAACCTTCTCGGAAATAGAGGTAATCCCCTGTATATCTTCCGGGGAGGGGTGGAAAGTCACAATGACCGCCGCACAATCTTCTTGCATAATCTTCTTCCATCCGCTTGAATTCTGTTCAAGTGTTCCGATATTTATGTTAGTATCTCATACACGATATCATTTGAGTTGCATATGCGAATTCTGTGCAGGAGTCCGGTTTGATCGATTTCGATGTGGTCATGGTGAATTACAACAGCACCGCTCATTTGCTGAAAAGCCTCCATTCCATCCATTCGGAAGGCGGCCTGGTACCCTCCCATATTTTTGTACAGGACAACGCCTCATGGGATGAGATCAATACCGTCCATTTTCATTTCCCAACTGCCCATGTTTCCAGGAATACCCGTAATCTGGGATTTTCTCGAGCGGTCAACCAAGCGCTTAAAAAAACGACCGGTGAATATATCGCTCTCCTGAATCCGGACACTACCATCGCAAACGGCTTTTTTGAATCCTCCCTCAAATTCATGGAGGTGAATCCCCGGGTCGGAATTCTCGGGCCGCGCATCCTGGATCAAGACGGCGGCATCCAGGATTCCGCACGTACCTTTCCGACCCCTTTGACCACTTTTTTCGGACGTTCCTCCTGGTTTTCCAGACATTTTCCGAATAATCCGATCACTCGGCGGAATTTGGTGAATAAGAGGTCTGACGGCCATACGCCCATGGAGGTGGATTGGGTATCCGGCGCCTGTATGGTGGTTCGCAGAAAGGCCATCCAAGCGGTCGGGCCGATGGATGAACGGTTTTTTATGTATTGGGAGGATGCGGACTGGTGCCGCCGAATGTGGGATCACGGTTGGCGGGTGGTCTATTATCCGCAGGCCAGCATTTACCACTATGGGGGGAAAAGCTCCGATCAGAACCGGTATCGATCGGCCGTCGAGTTCCATAAAAGCGCATACCGTCTGTACAGCAAATATGCCGTTTCCTCCCTCGGCAAACCCTTTGCATTGATCGGGTTGGCGGTTCATCTGGTGTTTGTGCTTTTGATGAAAAAACTCCAAAGAGGATAAACCGAATGGAGAACCAGGGCAAGTTTCGGATTCAAGCATTAATGAATAAAGGCGTCGATATTCCTATCCCAGATACGCTTTTAATCGGAGATGAAGTCGATCTCGATCAGATCTCACCCGGGGCGACCCTTTACCCCGGCTGCCGAATTTTCGGAAAATCCACGCTCATTCTGCCTGGCGCGAAGCTCGGGTATGAGGCACCGGTGACTGTTGAGAATTGCCAAATCGGCCCCGATGTGAATTTGAAAGGGGGCTTTTTCAAGAATGCTGTCTTCTTAAAAGGGGCCGGCATGGGGTCCGGCGCCCATGTACGGGAAGGGACCATCCTTGAGGAAGAGGCAAACGGTGCCCACACGGTGGGATTGAAACAGACGATTCTTTTTCCTTTCGTGACGCTCGGAAGCCTGATCAATTTCTGCGATTGTCTGATGGCCGGGGGGACCAGCCGCAAAGACCACAGTGAAGTGGGCAGCTCCTACATCCATTTCAATTACACCCCGAACCAGGACAAAGCCACCCCGTCTTTATTGGGGGATGTTCCGCAGGGGGTGATGCTGAATCAGCATCCCATCTTTTTAGGAGGGCAGGGGGGGCTGGTGGGGCCCTGCCGAATGGCATACGGCACCATTATTGCGGCCGGTTCCATTTATCGAAAGGATGAATTCAAACCCGATCGTCTTTTGGCGGACGGCGGGGTTCGCAGGGCGCGCATGCCGTATACCCCGGGGCTCTACCGGAACGTCAAAAGGATTGTGGTCAACAACGTGGTATATATCGCCAATTTGATGGCCCTTCGGCAGTGGTATGGACAGGTTCGGGTCCAATTCATTTCGCAGGATTTTCCGCAGCCGCTCCTGAACGGGCTGAAAGAGAAACTCGATATGGGCATCGATGAACGGATCAAGCGGCTCAAGGCGTTTTGCCTGAAGATGCCGGAGTCGGCTGAAAAATATGCCGAATCAGCCGGAGATCAGGCCTCTGAATCTCTTTTAAAGCAGAAGAAAGAGTTGTATGAACGGGCTTCGGATCTTGCATTCTTTTTTGAGAATGCACGCAACCGGGACGGCGAGGCCCGATTCCGTGATCCATTTCTGAAGGCCGTCGGAACCGGGATTGGTGAGAAAGGGACATCCTATATTCCGGTGATCAAAACTCTGGAACGTGAAGATGCGGATACGGGTGTTCAATGGCTTTCCGGAATCGTACAGGAAATCCTGAGCGAGGCGCTTGAAATGCTGCCATCGCTGGGAACGGTGGACAATTAGGAACTGAAGAAGAAAAAAGGATCGGCTCATGGGCAAATTGTTCGGCACGGACGGGATCAGAGGGGTGGCCAATGTGGATTCCATGACATCGGAAACGGCCCTGAATGTGGGCAGGGCGGTCACGTCTTTGTTTATGAAACCGGGGCGTCCTTCAAAAATCATCATCGGCAAAGACACCCGGATATCCGGTCCCATGCTGGAATACGCCATGGTTTCGGGGATTTGTTCCATGGGCGGCGAAGCATTTCTGACCGGGGTGCTGCCGACGCCGGGGATCGCCTTGTTGGCCGCCGCAACCGGCGCCAATGCCGGGGTGGTGATTTCGGCATCGCATAATCCTTTTGAAGATAATGGGATTAAAATATTTAAGGGCGACGGACATAAATTATCGGATGAGAGGGAAGGGGAGATTGAAGATCTGATCCTCAATGACCGCCTTCCGATGTTATATGAATCCATTCGAGAGACCGGACATGTGCAGGAAATTGAGGATGCTCAGGCCCGGTATGTCCAGTTTCTGGTCGACACCTTGCCGCGGGGCTTTTCACTGGACGGAATGAAAATCATCCTGGATTGTTCCAACGGTGCCACTTACCTGGTGGCGCCCTGGGTATTTTCCGAGTTAGGGGCTGCGGTGGAATCCTTGTGTGTTTCTCCGGACGGAATCAACATCAACCAAGGCTGCGGGTCGCAACATCCGGAACAGCTGATAAAACGGGTGAAAGAGACGGGGGCCGATGTCGGGCTGGCCTTTGACGGAGACGGCGATCGGCTGATCGCGGTGGATGAAAAGGGCCGGGTGGTCACCGGGGATCAGATTCTCGCGGTGTGCGCCAAGCACATGAAAGAGAAGGGGACCCTGAAAAACAACCTGGCGGTCAGCACCGTCATGAGCAATATCGGTCTTCGCCAGGCACTGAAAACATTGGATATTGGTCATCGGATCACGGATGTGGGAGACCGGTATGTACTGCGGGAGATGATCGCCTCCGGGGCCGTTCTGGGCGGAGAGGATTCGGGCCACATGATCTTTTTGAATCACCATACCACCGGAGACGGCATTCTGACGGGCCTGCGTCTGATCGAGGCGATGCGGGCCTCGGACAGACCGTTGTCGGAACTGACCGGGATCATGTCGGTTTTTCCGCAGATCCTTTTAAATGTGGAAGTATCGGAAAAACCCGATATCTTCGCGATCCCCGCCGTTTCAGAAGAGATCCGCGCCGTTGAAGCCCAATTGGGCGACAAGGGCAGGGTTCTGGTCCGCTACTCGGGCACCCAGCCGCTGTGCCGGGTCATGGTCGAGGGTCCTACCGAGGCGGAAACCAAAGCCTGCTGCGACCGGATCATTCAGGTGATTCAGAAGGAGATCGGAAAATAAAAAATCCCCCGGCGGTCTGCCGGGGGATTTTGAAGGACCATCTACAGAAGGGCGCCGGCGGGCTTAGTCTCGGCCTCCGCCGAAGATTCTGAGCAGCATCAGAAACAGGTTGATAAAATCGAGATAGAGGGAGAGCGCACCCATGATCGCGCCTTTCCGAACCACCCCGGCTTCGATGTCCGAGGGCTGCGTCAAGGCCATGTGCTTCAGTTTCTGGGTATCATAGGCCGTCAATCCCACAAATACCAGCACGCCGATATAGCTGACGATCATCGTCATTGCGGTGCTTCGAATGAAGATGTTGACCACCGAAGCGATGATGATGCCGATCAGCCCCATCATCAGAAACCCTCCCCACGAAGTCAAATCCCGCTTGGTCGTCATGCCGTAGACACTGCACGCCACAAAGGTCCCGGCGCAAATGAAAAAGGTCGAGGCGATGGAGGCGGCGGTATAGTAGGTAAAAATCACCGACAGGGTTAATCCGTTTAAAATCGAATAGGCAATGAACATGGCCGTCGCCGTGGATGCCTGCATCTTATGGACCCGTGCGCTCAAGGAGAACACCAAGGCCAGTTCGCCGATAATCAGCCCGAAAAACAGAATCTTATTGTCGATGATCAGCTCGGACAGAGGCGGGTTTTTGGCGACAAAAAAGGCGATCACACCGGTCAGGGCCAGACCGATTCCCATCCAGTTGTACACACTCTGAATGAAAGAATTCACCATCTCGCGCTGTTGAACCTGCGGCTGAGCTTTGGAGCGAATGTTCTGCATAACTACCTCCTATAATTTAAAATTTATTTGATTTTTTATTTGATGGCCTCTAATATAACACGGGTGGCGGTTTTTTCAAGATAAATCGCCAAGCATCATGTACGATTTTGCCTTTGATCATCGTTTTGCCCAGCGTGGAGTAGGTCGGCCACCCCAGGATATTTTTCCGGCCCGGCAAGAACTCGCTTTCGCTCAAAACAGCTTCCCGGGCCGGAAAAATATCCTGGGGTGGCCGAAGTGGTGATCATGTATGATTTTTTTGAGTCTGACAATGAAGGCAGAGCATCTTTACCAGGAACTCAAGGATTTGGCGGAAAAGCTCGCGGTCACCGTTTCCGAACAAAACCTTCGAACCGCCGGCCTTCCGGTGAAAAGCGGGCTGTGCCGGGTGAACGGCCGACACCTGTTTGTCATGGACAAGCATCTCTCCGTCCACAAGAAAAACAGCCTGCTTTCCGCCTGCCTGGCGAAGATGGATCATGAAAACCTCTATCTGGCGCCGGCGGTGCGGGAATATCTGGAAAAGTCGGGGGAAACGGAAGTCGAGGGAAATTGAAAAAGTTTACATAATATATTTTATCGGACCTTATAGACCGGTCAATTTGAGAATTATCGGACCTTATGGACCCATCACATAGCGACATGCATTCAGAACATCGAGAAAAATCCCGCCAATCGAGTTGAAACACGAACGAATCGGAATAGCGCATAATTTGGGGATTGTAACCAACGCCGGGCTCGTGATATACTTATAATCTTTTCATTTCAGCCGGAAAGATTTTCCCCGGAATTTTATGCCCGGAATTTTTATGAATGGATAACGCCTTACATCGACATCTTTACACGGTATCCGAATTGACGTTTCAGATCCGTGAATGCCTGGAAGCAAAATTCCCGCTGATCTGGGTCACCGGCGAGGTTTCCAATTTTCGCAGGCCGGCATCCGGCCATTATTATTTTACCCTGAAAGACGACGGTGCGCAGATCGCTTCGGTGATGTTTCGAGGGCAAAACCGGCACCTGAAATTCAAGCTCGAAGACGGAATGTCGGCGACGGGTCTGGGCCGTATCAGCGTCTATGAACCCCGCGGATCGTACCAGCTCATTTTCGAATATCTGGAACCCAAGGGTGTCGGCGAACTTCAGGTGGCATTTGAACAACTGAAAAGCCGGCTGGCCGCCGAAGGCATCTTTGACGAGGCTTGCAAAAAGCCGATTCCGTTTCTGCCGAACCGCATCAGCGTGATTACCTCGCGTACCGGCGCCGTGATCCACGATATTTTGATGGTGGCCCACCGCCGGTTTGAAAATGTGCCGATTCAGATTCTGCCGGTGAAGGTTCAGGGATATGGATCGGAAATAGAGATCGTCTCCGCCATTAGGTTGGTGAACCGGCTGCGGAACTCGGATGTCATCATCCTGGCCAGAGGCGGCGGTTCTATAGAAGATTTTCAGGCTTTTAACTCTGAAATTCTGGCCAGAGCGGTTTTTGCTTCCGAGATCCCCGTTGTATGCGGCGTCGGACACGAGACGGACTTTACAATTGCGGATTTTGCAGCCGACCTGAGGGCTCCCACACCCTCGGCGGCCGCCGAAATGGTCTTGCCTTCCAAAACTGACCTTCTTCGGCGTCATGTAAGCGCATCCCAGGGATTAGTCCAGAGGATGTATTCTTTTGTGGACATGCAGCGCAAGCGGACTGAGGAGATTTCACGACGGATTGTCCATCCCCGCCGCCATATTCAGAACCATCGGCTACGGATTGATGATCTTACTTCCCGTCTGGCCGGTCGCATGAGAGGAATGCTTCACCGAAAATGGGAGCGGTTGGATTGGCGACTCAACACGCTTTGCACGCATATGCCGATTTTAAAAATCAATCAGCTTCGGAATCAATTGAAACAGGTCCGGCAGAATCTTCTGTTCAGGGTGCGATCCGTTAGCAAGGATGAAAGCGCCCGCCTGAAAACATATACCGACCGTTTGAAGAGCTTGAGCCCGGATGCCACTCTCGCCCGGGGATACAGCATCACTTTCACCGTGCCGGAAGGCGAAATCATCCGAAACGCGGATACTGTGCACACAGGCCAAGCAGTGGAAGTGATTCTTGCCAGGGGGCGCATTCAATGCCGTGTGGAAGGAAAAAGAACGACATGACACTAGAGACAACCGATCAGCAGACCTTTGAAGAGGCCATGAAGAGACTGGAGACGATCGTTCAGGAGCTGGAAAACGGCGATCTTCCCCTGGAGCAGGCCATGAAAAAATTTGAAGAGGGTATTCAGCTGTCCAAATTTTGCTCCGGAAAGCTGGATGAAACCGAACGGAAGATTACCGTATTGTTGCAGGACCAGGACGGCCGGACGGTCGAAAAACCCTTTCTGGATGAAGCCCAAGAAAAATAAAGGATGCCCCCGATTTGAGCTTTCTTGAACATATCAATTCCCCAGCCGATCTCAAACAACTGAAGGTCTCCGATCTTCCCACCCTTGCCCGGGAGGTTCGGAAATGTATTGTAGAAGTGGTTTCCCGAAACGGCGGCCATCTGGCTTCGAGTCTGGGCGCCGTGGAACTCTCCATCGCTTTGCATTATGTATTCGAGACCCCTCAGGATCGAATCATCTGGGATGTGGGGCATCAGTCCTACACACACAAGCTGCTGACCGGGCGCCGGTCTCGTTTTCATACCTTAAGGCAGCACGAAGGACTCAGCGGATTCACCCGCATCAGCGAAAGTCCTTATGACGCATTCACCACCGGCCACAGCAGCACCTCCATTTCGGCGGGCCTCGGCATGGCCTGCGCCAAACGGCTGAACAAAGAGGCGTCCAAGGTGATTGCGGTGATCGGCGACGGGTCGCTGACCGCCGGTCTGGCCTATGAAGGGCTCAACCAGGCCGGCGATCTCCATAAGGACGAAAACCTGATCGTCATTCTCAATGACAACGACATGTCCATTTCTCCCAATGTGGGCGCCCTATCTTCTTTTCTCAGCCGGACCTTTTCCGCCCGATATCTTCAGGGATTTCGAAAAGAATTCGGCGAGTTCCTGAGATCCTTGCCGAAGATCGGTGAAGATATGTATCACCTGGCAAAACGATCCGAGGAATCCTTCAAGACCTTCGTCACCCCCGGGATGCTCTTTGAGGCCTTCAATTTCGATTACTTCGGGCCCATCAACGGCCACAATCTCAATCACCTGATCGATATCCTCGAAAACATCAAATCCCTGAAAGAACCGGTGCTGCTGCATGTCACCACCCGGAAAGGCAAAGGATATACTCCGGCCGAAAAGAACCCGGTCTATTTCCACGGGGTGGGCTGTTTCGAAATCGAAACCGGAAACTGTATCAAAAAGGGCAAATCGGTGCCCACCTTTACCCATGTCTTCGGAGAAACCATGGTGGATCTGGCTCGGGAAAACGACCGGCTGATTGCAGTAACCGCGGCCATGCCCGAAGGCACCGGTCTGATGAAGTTCGCCGAGGCCTATCCGGATCGTTTTTTCGATGTGGGGATCGCCGAACAGCACGGGGTGACCTTTGCCGCCGGATTGGCAGCGGAAGGATATCGGCCGGTAGTGGCCATCTATTCGACCTTCTTACAGCGGGCCTATGATCAGATCCTTCACGATGTCTGCATCGAGGGGCTTCCGGTGGTCTTCGCTCTGGACCGGGGCGGTATCGTCGGCGAAGACGGCGCCACTCATCACGGCCTGTTCGACCTGTCGTACCTCAGAAGCCTTCCCAATATGGTGGTGATGGCGCCCAAAGATGAAAACGAGCTTCGCCGCATGCTGGCCACCGCCGTGAACCATTCGGGACCCGCGGCTTTTCGATACCCGAGAGGAAGCGGCCTGGGGGTGGACCTGGAACCGAAGATTCGCCCGCTTCCCATCGGCAAAGGAGAGGTGCTCTGCGAGGGAGAAGACCTGTTGATCCTGGCGGTGGGCCATTCGGTCTCCGAAGCCCTTTGCGCCCGGGAAACCCTGGCCGAGGCGAATATTTCAGCCACCGTGGTCAACTGCCGGTTTATCAAACCCCTCGATATGGACCTGATTCTTCCGTTGGTCCGGCAGATTCCCCGGGTGATCACGGTGGAGGAGAATGTTCGCCAGGGAGGCTTCGGAAGCGCCGTTCTGGAGGGGTTGAATGATGCCGGAATGTTCGATTTTTCACTCACCCGCATCGGCATTCAGGACCTGTTCGTCGAGCATGGTCCTCAGCAGCTGCTTCGCTCAAAATACGGAGTGGACGCCGGGGCCGTTGTCCGATCCGCAATGGAATTGCTGAAGGGAATCGATGTCCGCGAAAAAACGCCGACTCGACCAGCGTTTGGTTAAAGAGGGGTTGGCCCAAAGCCGCGGACGGGCCCAAGCCATGATCATGAGCGGGAAGGTCCTGGTCGGTCATCGACCGGTGGACAAGCCCGGGGCTCAGATATCCGACGATGAACCGGTGGTTCTGAAAGGCGAAGACATTCCCTATGTGAGCCGGGGAGGATTGAAACTGGCTGCGGCCCTGGCGGAATTCGAGATTCACCTTCCCGGCCTCATCTGTCTGGATGTGGGGGCCTCCACCGGCGGATTCACCGACTGCCTGCTTCAGAACGGGGCCGAACACGTCTTTGCGGTGGATGTGGGCTACGGCCAACTGGCCTGGCCGCTTCGCCAAGACCCCCGGGTCACCGCCGTCGAGCGAACCAACATCCGCCATATGGATGCGGACAGGCTTCCCCGCCCGGTCGATCTTGTGACCATCGACGTCTCCTTCATCTCTCTGAAAATCGTCGTTCCGGCGGTGGTGAAATTCATGAAGCCCGAGGCCCGAATCATTGCATTGATCAAGCCGCAATTCGAGGTCGGCAAAGGACAGGTCGGCAAAGGCGGGGTGGTCAAGGATGCTGATCTGCAGGAAGCGGTGATTCGATCCCTGTCCGCGTTTTTTTCCGATTCCGGCCTGGGGGTCGGGCCGGTGGTCCCCTCCCCTGTTCTCGGGCCCAAGGGAAACCGGGAGTTTCTGATTTTGTTGAAGAAATCTTGACGTCCGGGATTTTAAACTTGATTTTTTCAAGGGAAACAGATAGATAAATTGATTCCGATGAATAAGATCGATGGTTTTCCAACTGTGGACACTTTCATGCAGAGAGGAGTTTAAATGGCTGAAATGGCTGAAAATTTGAGAAATATCGCCCTGATCGCCCATAGCGGCGCCGGCAAGACATCCCTGGCGGAGGTCATGCTGTTTAACGCCGGCGCCATTACCCGTCACGGGCGTGTGGAAGAGGGCAATACCGCCATGGACTTCGAGCCCGAAGAATTGAAACGTCAGTCGAGTATCAGCACCGGGTTCCATCAGTATACCTGGAAAAAGCATACGGTCAATCTGGTCGATACCCCCGGGGATCAGAATTTCTTTACCGATACCCGGATGTGCATGCAGGCCGCCGATGCGGCCCTGGTGGTCATCGATGCCGTTGACGGGATCAAGGTCCAGACGGAGCAGGCCTGGGAATTCGCCGGGGATTACAATATGCCCTGCATGATCTTTATCAATAAGCTGGACAAGGAACATACCGATTTTGAACGCATCTTCCAGGATGCCGAATCGAATCTGGGAACTCCCAAGCCGATCAAACTTCAGATACCGATCGGCGCCGAAGCCGATTTTACAGGGGTGGTGGACCTGGTCGCCATGAAAGCCTACAGCTTTGAAGACGGAAAAATGACCGTCGGGGACATTCCCGCGGATATGCAGGATGAGGCCGAATCCGAACGGGAATCGCTGATCGAGAACGTGGCCGAGGCGGACGACGAACTGATCGAACGCTACCTGGAGGGGGAAACCCTCACGGATGAGGATATTCAGACCGCCCTTCGGGCCGGGATTCTGTCCCGGACCTTTGCCCCGGTATTGTGCGGCGCCTCTATCCGGAATATCGGAATCGATCCCTTGCTCAATTTTATCAATGAGGCCATGCCTTCGCCTCAGGATCGGGGACCCAGAATCGCCGTTCACCCCGAGACCGGTAACGAGATCGAATGCCCTCCCGATCCGGATGGACCCTTTTCCGCGTTTGTGTTCAAAACCATTGCCGATCCCTATGCCGGCCGGCTGAACCTGTTCCGGGTGGTGTCGGGCAGCCTCGGCGGCGACGGCAATTTTTACAATGTCAACAAAGATGCCAAGGAGCGGTTCAATCAACTGCTCACCATTACCGGAAAAGCCCAGAAGCCCGCTTCGGGCGCAGGCCCCGGGGATATTCTGGCGGTGGCCAAATTAAAGGAAACCGGCACCGGCGACACCCTGTGCGATGAATCGGAAAAAGTCAAATTTCAGCTGGCCGAACCGCTGCCCACCTTGATCTCCTTCGCGGTCTCCGCCAAAACCCAGGGAGATGAAGACAAGGTCTTCAGTTCGCTGACCAAGATCCTGGAAGAAGATGTAGGATTAAAACTGGAGCGAAATTCCCAGACCAAAGAGATTCTGCTGTCCGGGCGCGGGCAGATCCACATCGAGAACGCGGTGGCCAAGCTGAAGCGAAAATACAATGTCGAGGTCGAGCTGAATACCCCCAAGGTACCCTACAAGGAGACCATCAAGAAAAAGTTGCGGGTGCAGGGGCGGCATAAAAAACAGACCGGCGGCCACGGTCAGTTCGGCGACTGCTGGGTTCAGATGGAACCTCTTCCTCGGGGCGAAGGCTTCGAATTCGTGGATGCCATCGTGGGCGGCGCCATCCCCAAAACCTATATTCCAGCGGTGGAAAAGGGGATCATCGAGGCTGCCGAACGCGGCTATCTGGCCGGTTTCCCGTGCGTCGATTTCAAGGCAACCTTAGATGACGGCTCCTTTCATGCCGTGGATTCATCGGAAATGGCTTTCAAAATCGCCGGTTCCCTGGCTTTCAAGAAAGCGATAGACCAGGCCAATCCGGTACTTCTCGAGCCCATCATGAATGTCACCATCACCACCCCGGATGATTTTATGGGGGATATCATGGGCGACCTGAACGGTCGGCGCGGTCGGGTAATGGGCATGGATTCCGAGGGCAAATACCAGGTCATCAAGGCCCAGGTGCCCATGGCCGAATTTCTGACCTATGCGCCGGATCTTCGGTCCATGACCGGCGGCCGGGGGATTTATTCAATGGAATTTTCCCATTATGATGAGGTGCCGGCCCAGTTGGCTGAAAAAATCATTGAGGCGGCGAAAAGAAAAAAGGAAAGTTAAACCTTTCGAAAAACCTTCTGATCTATCTTTACAAGGAAAGCCGGAACACCTTTCACTCGAAAAGTTTCCGGCTTTTTCGTTTGAAACGGTGTTCTCCCAAACGTTTCAGATTATTTCGATAGCGGACCGTCGATGCATTCCAGGGCCCCCAATGTGGCGGCGACGGTGCCGTAAGTGGGGGCCGCAAACCATCCCAGAACCGGAATCAGCATCATGGTCATGAACCCGATGCCCACCCCGATCACTCGGGGGCGATTGGATCGTGCGAACCGAACGCTGTCTTTGACAGAAAACCGTTTTCGTTCCAGGGTATAGTCCATCAGGGCGAATCCGTTGTAATAGGCCTGAATCAAAAAAATCAGGCATGCTGAAATAACCGCTCCGATCAGTGGAAGCAGGACCAGCAGCCAGGCCAGAAGAATCAGCACGATCATGCGCGTGAGGTTTCGCAGGTTGATCACGATGGACCGCCAGAGGTCATGAAGGAGGGACCGCAGGGAAACAGCGGGACCGGCGGTTCCGCAAACCCTGCTTTCGGTGACTTCGGAAACGTAGCTCAAGATCGGGGAAAAAATAATTAAGACAACCGGTTGAAAGGTGATATATCCGGTCAGAAACAGGAGCGCCCAGAGAAAAAAAGTGTAGATCATGAGGATGATCCTGCTTTTCAGAAAACCGGGGGTCCAGTGTTGATACAAATAGTTGGTGATGTCGGGAAAATAGGTGTTGCCGATGATGATCAGACAGACGATGTAAATCAGACTCAGGATTCCCGGAATGACCATGTAGGGCCAGATGCGGTGCCGCTTTATCACTCCATGGGCAGCAAAATAGGTTGCAATGCCTCCGATGATCTCCCGAAAAAACATCGTTCTTCGGCTATCGGTCGAGTCTGCAATGATGAACGGCGCTCCGGTCGAGCATGGCCGGCAATCCGCCTGCATCGGCGGGAAGGAATCCGAAGGATTTTTGCCAGACCTCGTCGTCTTCCATACAGAAATAGACCGGCACCTTCGGCGCAATATTTTTCACGGTGGCAAACATGGCCCGGTAAAGCTCGATTCGAAGCGGTCTGAAATACCGCATTTTGTCATCCAGCCCTGAAATAAATTCTCCGTAGATGATTTTCGAGGCCGGAAACCGCGCCTGAACAATCGGCTTCAAGTCGGACATAAACCGGAAGGTGCCGATGCTGATCCATAGCACGTTTTCCGGGGAGATATATTGGAAAATATCTTCAATCACCTCACGGTATTCCGCCTCGCATCCGGGATAGATCACCATGGGATCAAAATGAAAAGCCAAAGGGTAACCCCAGGATTCACACCGGGCCGCCGCCTTCAGCCGGGCCGAAAGGGGGGCGGTCCCCCGTTCATTGGTATGAATCACCGAATCGGTATTTACCGACCAGGCGATCGCCGTCTTTTTCTGGTGATCGAGGTCCTTCAGGCCCGCCACTGCGGTGGTTTTGGTTTTCAGTTCCAGCATGGCATGAGACTGCCGTGCGAACCGATTCACCAGATCGGCGTTGAAATCGGTCCACATTTCCCAGATCAGGCTGTCGGTAAACTCGCCGGTGCCGATCCTTCGAAAGCGTTTTTCCGCTAACGCCGTGTTCAGTTCGTGAAAGAGGTCCGAATGGTTGACGAAAAATTGAAGCACCGGCGGATGGAAATAAGACTGAAGAATGCAATAGGCGCAGTCCATGGTGCAGAAGGCGCCGATGTGCAGTATCATGTAATCGCAGCAGGTGTAATGCCGGGTTCCGGGGCATTTGCGAATGAAAGCGCCCTTGTTTCGGGTGAGAAAGAGCACCTCTTTTCCGCGCCGGATGGGATCATCCGCTTTCGAAACGAAGTCGAATACCTTCCGGTCGTCATCCACAACCTGCAACGGCAGATTCAGTTTGTCTCGAAACAAAAGAGTTTGGGGAGCGTCGATCACGGCTCGATCGACAAATACGTGTTTCAGTACCAAGATGAATTCTACGCCTTTGCCTCGGCAGAGGCCACGTTCGAGACCATTCGAGAAAGAAAATCCGAGGCTTTTTCGATGTCCAGCTTGCTCATGTTCAGGACCAGGTTGTAGAGGCCTGGCCGGTCGTAGTCTTCCTTGCTGAACTTGCGGTAGAGATTGGTGCGCCGCCTGTCTTGTTTTTCCACCACCTGTTTGGCCTGGGTCGGCCTCAGGTTGTAGTGTTTTTCCATGAATTGGATTCGGTCTTCTTTTTTGGCGATCAGAAGAACATGGAATACATCCGGATGTTCCTGAAGAATGTATTGACCACCCCTGCCGAGAATGATGACATTCCCCTCTTCCGCCACCTGGGTGATGACCTCTCGAAGGATATCGACATAGACTTCTTCGTCCAGGTATCCGCTGTCTCCGCCGAGAATCCGTTCCACATAGCTTTTCGGGACGATTCGGGCCATCCAGTTGAGGAGCTTGCCGCCCGCCTCCTGTTCCACCGATTCGACCCACCCCTTGGATACCCGGGCTTTGTCGGCCACCATCTGAATAATATCCTCATTGATGAACTGGTAATCGAGTTTTTTGGCCAGGATTTCGCCGAGGGTTTTTCCGCCCGCGCCGAATTGACGTGAAATGGTGATCACTGCCATGAGAAAACCTCCTTGTCCGGAATTAAGGGGGAAACAGGCCGGGGGATAAACAGCATGAAGGCAGGAAATCCGGTTTCCTGCCTTCATGAGTACTACACTTTTTTACGATTATTCACAAGGTCAAGCTATCAGAGTTGCATCTGAAAATCAACCCGTGAACGACTACTTGGAGGCTTCCTCCATCTTTTTGATCTCTTCCACCACCTCGGGATTGGCCAAGGTCATGGTATCGCCCACATCCGATCCATTGGAAATAGCCGCCAGGATACGGCGCATGATCTTTCCGGACCGGGTTTTGGGCATGTCGGGTACGATCCAGACCTTTCGGGGTTTGGCGATGGGGCCGATCTCTCTGACGATGGTGTCGGAAATCTTTTTGGCCAATTCATCGGTCCCTTCGATTCCCGGTTTCAGAGCGACATACAGATCGGGCTCTCGGCCCTTGATATCGTGTTTAACCGGTACCACGGCGGCTTCGGCCACCTCGGGAGCGACCAGGGCTGCGGATTCGATCTCCTTGGTGCCGAGGCGATGTCCGGAAACATTGATCACGTCGTCGATGCGGCCGAGGATACGGACATATCCGTCTTCGGCCATTACGGCGGCATCCCCGGTCATATAGGGCCAATCTTGCCACCGCTTGCTGTTGGGATCCTTGCAGTATCGCTCGAAATACTGGTTTACAAATCGTTCGCGGTTGCCATAGATGGTCTGGAACATGCCGGGCCACGGGTTCTGAATGCAGATGTTTCCGGCGATTCCCTGGCCCGGAGGCACCTCTTCTCCGACATCGTCATAAATAATGCAATGGATGCCGGGCATTCCGGGGCCGGCGGAGCCGGGTTTCATCGGTTTGAGAGCGGGGAGCGTGCTGCAGAGGAACCCGCCGGTTTCGGTCTGCCACCAGGTATCGACGATGGCGGCTTCCCCCTTCCCGACCACTTCATGATACCATCGCCAGACTTCGGGTTCGATGGGTTCGCCCACCGTGGTCATGTGTTTGAAGTGGTAGTCGTATTTGGCCGGTTCGTCGGGGCCGATCTTTCTGAGGGCGCGAATGGCGGTCGGCGCGGTATGGAAAATATTGACGCCCAGGTCCTGCGCGATCCGCCAGCACCGGCCGGCATCCGGGTAATTGGGAATGCCTTCGTAGACCACGGTGGAGGCGCACAGGGCCAGCGGGCCGTAGACGATATAGGAGTGGCCGGTGATCCATCCGATATCGGCCATGCACCAGTAGACGTCTTCGGGATGGATATCCTGCACGTATTTGGAGGTTCCGGCTACGTAGGCCAGGTATCCGCCGGTGCCGTGCTGACATCCCTTGGGCTTTCCGGTGGTGCCGCTGGTGTACATGAGAAATAGGGGGGCTTCGGCGGGCATGGGCACCGGATCGACCCGTTTTCCATAATAATTCTTGAGCAGATCATTGACGAAATAGTCCCGTCCATCCACCATCGGAACATCCGAGGAGTATTTTCCGGAATACCGCTGCCAGATCAGAACCTTATCGACTTTCTGGCCCATCTTCTCGGCTTCTTCGACCGCGATGTCGGCCTTTTCCTTGTGGCTCAGGAGTTTTCCGCCGCGATAATAGGCATCCATGGTGATCAAGACATTGCTGCCGGAGTCTTCGATGCGGTCGGCCGCGGCTTTGCCGCTGAATCCCCCGAAAACCTGAGAATGAATCACCCCGAGGCGTGCGCAGGCCAGCATGGTCACCGGCAGTTCGACCGACATCGGCATATGAAGAGTGACCCGGTCTCCGGCTTTCAGGCCGCAAAAATCCTGAAGGAGCGCTGCAAACTCATTCACCCGCACCCACAGTTCCTGGTAGGTGACATGGTCGACTTTTTCCTCTTCGAGTTCCGGAACAAAATGGATGGCGGTCTTGTTGGCGTGTTTGGCCAGGTGGCGGTCCACACAATTATAGGAGGCATTGAGTTTACCGCCTTTAAACCATTTGAAGCAGGGGGCGTCGCTGGTATCCAGGATTTCGGTCCAGTATTCGTACCAATCGAGCAGGTCGGCATATTCTTTGAAACAGTTCGGAAAATTATCCAGGCTAAAGCGGTCGTAAATGGTCGGATCGGTCATGTTGGCTTGAGCAATGAACGCGGGTGTGGGTGGGACATACCCCTCTTCCTGCCAATGGACGGCAATTTGAGCTTCAGAAGTTTCGGTGGCTTCTTTTCTTTCTTTTTCGGTCATGACTCCCTCTCCTTGGATTGATGTGTTGTAAACATTTAAACCTTTAGCCTTTTTACCCTGAATCGGAATCATTTTTCCTGAATTCCGGGCGCCGGAATCGAATCATTTACGTTTTCCCCATAACCGATATCGTTCTCACCCCTTTCTTTTACAGTTTTTAACTGATGCAATTTTTGAATCCCCCGTCCGAAAATTTCAAAAGCGGTATCGAGGGTTTTTTCTAAATATCCTTTGTCCTCATTGATCATCCGCTTGCTCTCTTCCCATAGTACGATTCCCGAAAAGATGGACCAGAGAATATCGGCCAGCACGATGGGCGGCACCTCGGCCAGATCTCCTTTGTCGATCTCCTCTTCCAATAGTTTGGCCATCAGGTTGAGAGAACTTCGCGACAAAGATTTGATGTCGGCCAGTAACTGCGGACTGAGGTTCTTTATAGTTTCGCTCGACTGGAGGTGAAACATATTGATCAACATCATCGGATCGAATTTGTAAACGTCCCACATCGCTTCTTTGAGCGCTTCGATTTTCTGCTCGATAGTCTGATTCGATTTATCGTTGAGCACATGCTCCAAACGGATGTTCAGATATTGAAGTATACGGATAGACAAGGATGAAAACAGCTCATCCTTGTTCTTAAAATAGAGATACAGCGTCCCGGGACTGAGCTCCGCTTCTTTGGCGATATCCTCCATGGTGGCTTTGTTGTACCCCTTTACGGAAAATACCCTTTTGGCAGCGATCATGATCTGCTGACGCCGCCTCTCCCGCTCTCTCTGTTTTCTCTCCCGTATTCCCATAATTTACTGAATGATATTTATTTGTTTTACGGTACTATGAATTATATTTTTAAATTAGTCAAGCAAAAAATATTTATTTTTTTAGGATTTCGAAGTTTAGAAGATAAACCATTGGAATATATAATTAAAACCTTTATAATCCTGGTTAGAACAATTTGCAAATCAAAAGGGAACAAAGGAAGAATTGGTTATGAATACAGAAACTTGATTGGCCTTCGAGAAAAAATGAAAAGTGATTTGGATTCAGAAACTTGAATTCAAGTAATAAAGTGTCGGAATTCAGGGCTTTGGAGAATACGATCGATCGCCTCTTTGCCGGCCTCCAATTCCGAAAGACGGGAGAAGCACAGACTCAGGCGATAATCCGATCCCTCGAAAAAAGGAGGCGGATTCAGCTGAACGCCGGCCCCTAGTTTTAAGGTCTTGACCACTTCCTGAAAATGATCTTCGGCCCGACTCAGAGCGGGAAATCGGCGGTGTTTTAAATGGCGCCGAAGGCGAAAAATCTTCTGGTTTCGGTCCAGGTCTTCATTCGACAGCACCTCCTGAACCGGCGGTGATTGAAAAACGTCCCAGATCGAGAGATCCTCCCGGGCTGCAATCTCTTTGGCCATACCCAGCATCTCCCGTTGTTTGTTCAGGCTGGGATAGAGTGCGGTGAAAAACTCGGCCAACCGTATCCCTTCTTCGGTTTCCATTTCTGCCAGCTCCAGGGCCATCGGAAGCGGCACCGTTTCGGAAAGGATACCTTGCTGAATCGTTTCAGCCAGTTGGGACAGGGGTCGAATTTTTTTTATAAAAGCCGGTGTTCCCGGCAGATTGAGAGCTTCAGCCGTTCGTTGAAGAGCGGCGGCATTCTTTTGCATTTCATGCAGGAGGTTGTAGGCCCTCGATAACTCGATAAGGTTCAGTTCCCGCTGAAAAGAATTTTCAGCGATGGCGATTTGAGCCAGTCGGAGCGGTTCGGTTTTTGTGGGGAGAATTCGGAATTCGGTTTTCAACCAGCCCAGATTTCGGCAGACCTGAATCCGGCGGAATCCGCTGATGATGACCAGGTCGGTTCCGGAATCGAATAAAACCGGCGGGGTGATCAGCCCGATTCCCTGAACCGACCGTTTTAAGGGTGAAGGATCGCGATCGGTGGTGATTTGAAAGGTCGGGTTTTCGAAATTAATATTCGAAAACCCGACCGGTCCGATCCTAAAATTCATGCGAAGCGCCCGTGAGCTGCTCCAGGGCTTCCAGGTATTTTCGGCGGGTGTTCTGAATGACTTCCGCTGGCAGCGTCGGGGCGGGGGGCGTCTTGTCCCAGTCTAGAGATTTGAGGTAGTCCCGAACATATTGTTTATCATAGCTCTGCTGGGGACCCCCGGGCTGGTAGGATTCTTTGGGCCAGAACCGGGATGAATCCGGAGTCAATACTTCATCGATCAGGATCATCTCTCCGTTCAGAAGCCCGAACTCAAATTTGGTGTCGGCGATGATGATTCCCTTTTCTTCGGCGATATCGACCCCTTTTTTGTAAATGGCCAGACTGAGGTCCCGGGCTTTTTCGGCAATCTCCTTTCCGACCAGACGGACCGCTTCAGTAAAATCGATGTTTTCGTCATGCAGCCCCATTTCGGCCTTGGTGGAGGGGGTGAAAATGGGTTCGGGGAGTTTGTCCGATTCCCGCAGCCCCTCCGGCAATGGAATGGAGCAGACGGCGCCCGATTCCCGGTAGGATTTCCATCCGGAACCGGAGATGTATCCTCGAACCACGCATTCGATGGGCAGCGGTTCGGTTTTTTTTACCAGCATGCTTCGGTCCTTCAGGACCTCGGCATAGGGTTTGCAAATGCCGGGGTAGGTCTCGATATCTCCGGATACCACATGGTTGGGAACCAGAGAGTTCATCACATCGAACCAGAACAGGGATATCCGGGTCAGAACCTTGCCCTTATCGGGAATGGGATCGGGCAGGACCACATCAAAGGCGGAAAGCCGATCCGAGGCCACCATCAACAGGTGATCCCCCAGATCATAAATGTCTCTGACTTTCCCTCTGTTTTTCAGTTGAAGATTCGGAAAATCGGTTTCGATGACCACATTCTGCATAAAAAACTTTCCTTTGCTATTGATTCATAAATTTCCGGTTTTTTGGACATCGTTGAACACTGCTATGAATTTGGAAAGGGTTTGGCGGGCCGCCGCATCGAGATCCACGAATTCGACCCCCATGTGATAGAGGTCTTCGTCCAACTCTTTGCACCGAACGACCTTTCCCTTTACATCCAGAAGATCTTCTTCGATTGCCAGAGTCAGGGAAATGGTTTGATCCGGAAGTGCGCAAAAGTTGGATTCAAGAAGAATTCCGGTTTTCGATACGTTCAGGGTTCTGCCCATTCCTTGATTGATCACATTTCCGGCATCATCAATGGAGATATAAGATAAATTGAGGGATTCGACTCGGGTATGTTTTCTTTTCTCCATGTTCGTCATTTTCTCACTCCGATCCCCGATCTTCGGCGGTTATTTCTTATTCTTTTTCTTGAGATTATTCATATGGAAATCGCAGGCCACACGGGTGGTGACGGAAATGCTGGTGGCGATGCTCGAAATCAGATTCTTGAGCGTGGGGGACAGCAGTTCGTATTCCTCATGTATTTTGTGAATATTGACCGGAGACGTTTCCGCATCCTTGGATAACAGAATCGAGGCATTATAGGGCTCGTGATTGATGTCCAGAAAATGAACCGGCCCGAAAAAATCCCCATCACGAAGGTTGGCCAAAAATACGGTTCCCGAGTCGTTCTGCTTGACGATGCATCCTTCACCATAAGTGATTTTAAAAAACTTGTCGAATTTTTTTCCCTGCTTAATGACCGTTTTTTTTCCTTTGGCGAGCTTCAGCAGATCTTTCTTTTGGTAAATATCCACGGTTCGTTCCGTGACCTCGATCCGCCGTTTGTCCAGCCGTAACACGAAATTCCTGAACTCATGAGATCGCAGGGCATATTCCTCGGTCAGTCTCTGGGAATCGAGCACCCCCAACTGAACATCGGTCGCCGCCACGGCGGTCGCCGTTCGAATGTTGTCCTGAAACAAAAAGGAGGCCACGCTCCCGATGAAGGACCCGGGGCCGAGTTTAAGCACCGTCAAAGGACCTTCGCCGGCTTCTTTCATGATATCCACGGTCCCTTCCAAGATGACCCAGATCCAGCTGCCGTGCTTGTTTTCCTGGACGATTTTCTGGCCGGCGGTAAACGATTCTTCGTCCAAAACATACATGTAGTCGACCAGAGGGCCTTTGATCACGGGAACCAATTCCCTGTTGTCCGCGGGGGTCTTTTCAAAAGAGACCGGACCCATCTTCGGGGTTTCCCCGTCATCGACTTTCCTCAAACCGTCGAGGATAATTTCCATTCGGCCGGCGTGGATGGTTTTGGTCCTGGAGATCGGGCCTTCGCTGAATTCAAACTCACCGTCCGTCCATCCGAACAAGGCAAAGACCGCTTCCAGACCCGAACGATCGGGGATCGACCCGTCTATCACGTTGCCCTTGGAAAAATAGATCAGCCCGGGTTCGGGCATGTATTTGCTCATGATCCGCAGCTCGCCCGTGCCGGCGCTGGAACCGATCAGTTGAATGATATCTCCCAGACTTAAAAAGCCGAGATCACCTGATAATACGACCTTGGTTGCCATTCGGATATCGATTTACCATCCCATCTGTTTTTTAAGGGATTGCAGTGTCAATTTCAAACAGGCCTTCAGGGTCGGCCCGACCCCTTCTCCCTTGATGGCGCTGCCCGGAAAGGACGGAACCCGCAACTGCCGGTTCAGGTCGCTCTCCATGCGGCTGATGGGAAGCAGCGGAATACCCTGTTCGGACAGATCCCTTTTGTTGTATTGCAGGACCAATGGAATCTTGAAGATGCTGAGACCGTATTCTTTGAGGTTCTGGTGGAGGTCTTTCAACGACATCATGTTTTTTTCCCGCCGAACCTCAAGGGAATCAGCGACGAAGACCACCCCGTCGACTTCCTTCAGCACCATTTTCCGGGTGGAAGCATATTTGATCTGACCCGGTACCGTATACAGCTGCACTCGAACATCATAGCCCTTAACTTTTCCAAGGCCCATGGGCAAAAAATCAAAAAAGAGTGTGCGATCGCCCTCGGTTTTTGCAGACACCATCTGACCGGTCACCTGTTTACGAAAGGTTTTAAAAATATATTCAAGATTGGTGGTTTTTCCTCCCCTGCCCGGCCCGTAATAAACGACTTTTACCTCAATTTCCTTGTTTTTTAAATTGATATTCGCCATCTATTCGTCCAGTTCCGAGCTCGTATGGAAATCTGAGTGGTGCCTTTCCTTTACAATTTTTCGCAACCATTCGCATATCCCACCTGGAGAGGATCGGTCAATGGGGAGATGCGGATATTTCGGGGTAGGGTAATCCTCCTGGGATGAATTAAAAGTAACAATTTACTTTTTGCAAAAAATATTTTTTGGGCCAGGCGCATTAGAAAAGACCCACAATCTGGATATCGATGCTGAAATCACCTTTTTTGGGGCCGGTTTCCAGTTTTTTTCTGGACAACACTTTGGCCTTACCTTCGAACATGGCGATAGGTGAAAAAAACTCCACCGGCTCCAGTTCGCTGTTCGGCTCCAGAATATCCAGGACATCCTTTTCCCGATCGGATAACAGAAGATTGAGTATATTACCGGATTGAAAACAGACGTCGCATTCCCGGGTTCTGCCGGCGGCCGCTCCCTCGCTTGTGGGGATGCCCACGGAACTGATATCCAGGAGATCTTCAGGCTGCACGGCTTCCGCCGATGCGTGTGCCATCTCCAGGGGCGCGTCTTCGGCTTCCGTTTCCGCCCCGACCTCGGGCAGGATGATTTCGCTGTCTTTCTTGTCCAGCATATTCTGGAAAAAAATACGCAGGGACCGGGCCTCTTCCGTCGTGAATATCTCCGACTTCATCCATCCCTGGTATTGTTGAACCGCCTCATCCACCGCGCCCAGGGTTAATTGGCAGCGGATGAGGTTTTTGGCCGCCTCCGTTCGCACCTGTTCATTTTTCAGTAATCCTTTCAGGTCTTCCAGGGCCCGGGTGTATTGTCCGAACCGGACCAGAGCCAGGGCTTCAGCCAGTTCCCGGGTCTCCTCGTTTTCCGTAAAAGCGAAGTGTTCCTTGATGATCTGCTGAACCGCCTCGGGCATCTCTTTGGTAGCGGGCGCATCTTCCATCTTTTGAAGGTCGATTTTGACTGCGGAGATCTTCTTGTTCAGAGAGACCAGCAGGCTTTTGTGGTTGCGAATCAGGCCGGCATGTTTCTGAATCATCTTTCCGGCACGGACATACTTATCCCGGGCTTCCCTGAGCAGCCCCTGGGATCTGTATACCTCCGCCTGATTCAGTATCGATTTGATCTGTTTTTTTACATCCATATCAGTCTCTGCGGCGTTTTCATCCATGATCGACAGCCATGCGCGATCACCCTGCTCGATCACACCCTGTTCGATCAGCTGATCGGTTAGTATTTTAAATGCTTATCTTATTTCGAATCGGGATGTCAACAATAGATAAATCTATTGACAAGAAACCGTACGATGATGTTAGTTTATCTTTTTTAGTTGCACGGGATTTTGGATTATATTTTAACCCATCTCATTAGACAAGGAGAAACTCATGGACAAAAAGGTCACGGTGGTCGGTGCGGGAAATGTAGGCGCAACGGCGGCCCAGCGACTGGCGGAAAAAGGGCTGTGCGATGTGGTTCTGGTGGATATCGTCGAAGGGGTGCCCCAGGGAAAATCCCTGGACCTGACCCAGGCGGCGGCCATTGAAAAACATGACTGCAATCTGATCGGAACCAACGGCTATGAGGATACCGCCGGTTCCGATATCGTGATCATCACCGCGGGTATCCCCAGAAAACCGGGCATGAGCCGGGATGACCTGATCAGCACCAACGCCGGCATCATGAAAAAGGTCACCGAGCAGGTGGTCAAATTTTCCCCCGACACCACCATCATCGTGGTGAGCAATCCCCTGGACGCCATGTGCCACGTGGCCTACGAGGTCAGCGGTTTTCCCAAAAACCGCGTCATGGGCATGGCCGGGGTTCTCGACTCCGCCCGGTTCCGGGCCTTTATCGCCATGGAATTGAACGTCTCCATCGAAAACACCCACGCCTTTGTCCTCGGCGGCCACGGGGATACCATGGTTCCGCTGCCGCGGTTTTCCACCGTCGCCGGCATCCCCATCACCGAACTGATGCCCAAAGACCGCATCGACGCCATCGTGGACAGGACCCGGAACGGCGGCGCCGAGATCGTGGGCCTTCTGAAAACCGGCAGCGCCTTCTACGCGCCCGCCTCTTCCGCGGTGGAAATGGCCAAATCGATCCTTCTGGACAAAAAAATGATCCTTCCCTGCGCCGTCTATCTGGACGGGGAATACGGATTCAAGGACCTGTTCATCGGGGTACCGGCCAAGCTGGGAAAAGGCGGCGTGGAAGAGGTCATCGAGATCAACCTTACCGATGAAGAAAAAGCCGCCCTCAAAAAATCGGCGGATGCGGTGGAAGAGCTGAAACGGGTTTTAGCCAAACTGAAATAGCGCCGGCCTATTCCTGAATGGCGGATTGAATCGTTTCCGCCAGCTTTTCGGATATTCCGGGCACGGCCTTCAACTCTTCGAGGGTCGCCGCCCGGATTTTTTTGGTGCTTCCGAAATGCTTCAACAGCGCTTTTTTCCGTGCGTTTCCTACCCCGGCCACTGCATCCAGGGCCGAGCCCAGTGCGGCCCTGGACCGGCGGTTTCGATGAAAACTTACCGCAAACCGATGGGCCTCGTCCCGAATCCGCTGCAGAAACAAAAGCACCTCCCCTTCCCCGGCCATCCGGACCGGATTGGCGCGCCCCGGCAGATAGATTTTATCCTCGGTTTCGCCCGCGAAGGTATCTTTTTTGGCGATTCCGATCACCGCGAAGGCCTCTGAAAGCCCCAGATCCGCCAACACCGCCCCGGCGATGTTCAACTGCCCCTTGCCCCCGTCCACCATCAACAGATCGGGAAAAGGCTCGGATGCCTCCCCTCTTCCGTATCGCCGTTTCAGGGCTTCGGCCATATAGGCGTAGTCGTCAGGCGACCGGACCGTTTTGATTTTGTATTTCCGGTACGCCGATTTGAGGGGTTTTCCCGCCTCGAACACCACCATACCGGCCACCGGCGAGGCGCCGGAAATATTGGAATTGTCGAAACACTCGATTCGGTTCGGCAGCCGATCCATTTTGAGGCGGCGCTGAAGACGATTAAGGATATTCCGGTTCGCCGCTTCGGAGGAGGTCCATTCCTTGAGGGCGTCGGCCGCATTCTGGTTGGCCATCTCCAGGAGCCGGGCTTTTTTGCCCCGCTGAGGATGCACAAGGGTTACCTTTTGTCCTTTTAATTCCCCGAGCCGTTCCTGAATCAGGTTCGCCGATTCCAACCCGGCGGGAACCAGAATCGTCTTGGGGATAAAATGAACCTTTTCATAGTGTTGACGGAGAAAGGCGTCGATCATTTCTTCATCGGTGGAAAGGGCTTCGGTCAATTTAAAATGACGGGACCCGTTGAGGTAACCGCTTCTGACCGATAAAACGGTAATCACCGACCGTTCCGGTGATCCGGCCAGACCGATGATGTCCCGGTCCTGGAAATCGGTACTGACGGCGATCCGCTGTTCCACGGTTCGTTCCAGGGCGAACATGCGATCCCGCAGCTCCGCCGCCTTTTCGAAATTCTGTTCCGCCGCGGCCCCGGCCATGTCTTTTTTGGTTTTTTGAATCAGTTCGGGGGTGCGGCCCTTTAGAAACATCACCACCTCATTGACGATCTCCCGATAGACCGCCGGGTCGACCTCCAGGCAGCAGGGGCCCAGACACATCCCGATTTGATGGTTGAGGCAGGGCCGGGTCCGGTTTCGAAACATTCCGGCTTTGCATTTTCGAAGCTTGAAATGTTTGTTGATCAGCTTCAGGGTCTGGTACATGGCCCCGGGTGCGGTATAGGGTCCGAAATAGAGGGCCCCGTCTTTTTTGACCTTGCGGACGATCTCCAGATTGGGAAAGGGTTGACGGATGTCGATGCGCAGCGAAGGGTAGCGTTTGCCGTCTTTCAGAATGACATTGTATCGGGGCCGGTGTTTTTTGATCAGGTTGGATTCGAGGATCAGGGCATCGTTTTCGGTGCGGGTGATAATGGTGTTGAAGTTTGCAATGTGGTTGACCAGCACGCCGGTTTTCAGGTCCAGCTGATCCCGGCTTTTGAAATAGGAGGCCAGCCGTTTTTTCAGGTTCTTGGCCTTGCCCACGTAGATCACCCGGCCGTCCCGGTTTTTCATCAGGTAGACCCCCGGTTCGGTGGAGATCCCGGATAATTTTTCCAACAAATGATCCATGAGTCTATAACAGCGCGATCTCTTTCAAGGACTTGATCTGGTCCCGAATTTCCGCGGCTCGTTCAAACGCCAGTTCTTTGGCCGCCTCTTTCATTTCTATTTCCAGCCCCTGAATCACCTTATCCAGTCCGTCCGGATCCCCGTACACCGTTCCCGGCTCCGCCACCTTCTCCAGGGCCGGGGCGGCCGGCTCATAGACGAAATCGAAAATCGGGGAGACGTTCTTTCGAATGGTGGTGGGGACGATATGGTGGGTATCATTGAAAGCGACCTGAATTTTTCGCCGCCGTTCGGTCTCCTCGAGTGCCTGGCGCATGGAGCCGGTGATCGTCTCCGCATACATGATTACCTTTCCGTGAACGTTTCTGGCCGCCCGGCCGCAGGTCTGGATCAGGGACCTTCCGGAGCGCAGAAATCCTTCCTTGTCGGCATCCATAATGGCCACCAGGGAAACCTCCGGAATGTCCAGCCCTTCCCTGAGCAGATTGATGCCCACCAGCACGTCGAATTCCCCCGAGCGCAGGTCTTGAATGATCTCCATTCGATTCAGGGTGGTGATATCCGAATGGAGGTAGCGCACCCGAACCCCGAGGTCGGCATAGTAATCGGTCAGGTCCTCGGCCATTCGTTTGGTCAGGGTGGTGACCAAGACCCGCTCCTCGGCTTTCACCCGAAGGTGGATCTCCTCCAGAAGATCATCCACCTGATGGGCCGCCGACCGCACCTCGATGACCGGGTCCACCAGGCCGGTGGGCCGGACGATCAGTTCCGCCATATGGGTTTCCGCCTTTTTCTGTTCATAATCGGCCGGTGTGGCGGAAACGTAGACCACCTGAGACACCCGCTGATTGAATTCTTCAAAACGAAGGGGCCGGTTGTCCAGGGCCGAGGGCAGGCGAAACCCGAATTCCGCGAGGGTCTGTTTGCGGGACCGGTCGCCCTTGAACATGCCGCCGATCTGGGGAACGCCGATATGGCTCTCATCGATAAAAACCAGAAAATCCTCTGGAAAATAGTCGAGAAGGCAGGGGGGCGGTTCTCCGGGTTTTCGGCCGGTCAGATGGCGGGAGTAGTTTTCGATCCCGTTGCAGTAACCCAGTTCCAGCATCATTTCCAGGTCGAACAGGGTCCGTTCCTCGATCCGCTGGGCCTCGATCAGTTTGTTTTCTTCCCGGAAAAAGGCTACCCGGTCCTTGAGCTCTTCCTTGATCGATTCCACCGCCTGGTGCAGGGTGCGCTGAGAAGTGACATAATGGCTGGCCGGAAACAGGGTGACCTGGTCCAGCTGTCGGGTCACCTCCCCTTTCAGCGGGTCGATTTCCGAAATGGCCTCGATTTCGTCTCCGAAAAACTCGATCCGCACCGCCCGGTCCTCCTCATAAGCCGGAAAGATCTCCACCCGGTCTCCCCGAACCCGGAACACCCCCCGATGAAAATCGAAGTCGTTTCGTTCATACTGCATTTCCACGAATTTGGCCAACAGCTTGTCCCGATCCAGTTCCCGGTCGGTCTTCAGATTAATGCGCATGCCCAGGTAATCTTCCGGAGCGCCCAGGCCGTAGATGCAGGAGACGCTGGAGACCACCACCACATCCCGCCGGGACAGCACCGAGCGGGTGGCGGAGTGGCGCAGTTTATCGATCATTTCATTGATGGAGGAGTCTTTCTGGATGTAGGTGTCGCTGGCGGGGATATAGGCCTCCGGCTGATAATAGTCGTAATAGCTGACGAAATATTCCACCGCATTTTCCGGGAAAAAACTTTTGAATTCATTGTACAGTTGTCCGGCCAGGGTTTTGTTTGGGGCCATCACCAGGGTCGGCCGATCCAGCCGGGCGATGATGTTGGCCATGGTGAAGGTCTTTCCCGACCCGGTCACCCCCAGCATCACATTGTGCGGGCTGCCGCCGCTGAGGTAGCGGGTTAATTGCTCAATGGCCGTGGGTTGATCCCCCCGGGGAGCGAATTCGGACACCAGTTTGAAGGACGACATGAATGGATCCTCTCTATCCTGTAATTTCCAGAAGAACCACCGCCATGGCCGCGATTCCGTCTCCGGCGCCGATCATTCCCAGGCCCTCGGTGGTGGTGGCTTTGATATTGATCCGTTCGGGCCCTGAATCGAGCACGGCGGCGATATTTTGAGCCATTTGGTTGCGGTAGGGGCCGATCTTCGGTTTCTGGGCGAATACGGTCGCATCGGCGTTGACCAGTGCGAATCCCCTGCCCCGGACCATCTCATAGGTGCGGGTGAGAAGTTTCAGACTCTCGATGCCTTGATAGGCCGGATCGGTATCCGGAAAATGGCGGCCGATATCCCCCAATCCGGCAGCGCCGAAGAGGGCGTCGCACAGAGCATGGAGCAATACGTCGGCATCCGAATGGCCCAACAACCCCTTTTCGAAGGGGATGGTGACGCCCCCCAGAACCAGATCGCGTCCTTCCACCAGCCGGTGAACATCATATCCCATTCCGATCCGCATAAGGCCTCCTGATCCTGTAAAACAGCGAAGCGTTTTCTTCCGCTTTCGAGTAATAACCGATAAAGATAACACAAAAAATTCGATTTTAAAGCCGCCGGTTCGGAAAAACTAAAATTCGGGAAATGTCCCGAATTTTAGGGGTTTGACAGGCCCGTTCTTTTTCTATAAGTTGACCTCATTTGATCCGTGAAAAGGCGCCGGGCGGGAGTCTTCATCTTCGGTGCACCCGGCCTTGGAATAACCCCCCCACATGCCGAGGGAAACCATGAAAAGAAACAGACCGGGCGGAATAGGCCTGTCCAAAAGCTACATGCCTTTCATTTTGACAGGTGCGGGGATTATTACGCTGATCATCTTTATTTTCATTCTCATGCCGGGAGAGGATACCTCCGACACCGTGCGGGGCCTTCAAACCCGTCTGGCCAATCTGGAAAATCGAATCATGTCGCTGGAAAACCAGGTCAACGACCGCAGAGAGCGGCTTGAATCCGTTCAGCAATCGGTTCGCATGCTGTCGGAACGCTTCGGCCGCCTGGAAGCGGTTCCGACGGAGATTCAGGCCATCCAGCAAAAACTCGAGCACATCGATCAGCGCCAAGGCAACCTGGAAAAGAAGATCGCGGAAGCCAAGGCGCCGGACCCGGGTGGAGAGCCCTCGGCCAAGGTATCGCAGAAGACCCAGTCTAAAACACCGGCGGTTTCCAAGAAATCCCAGACCCGTCAGCACACGGTGGTCGAAGGCGACACCCTCTACTCCATCGCCCGCCAGTATGACTTGAATGTGGACCAGCTTCGAAGGATGAACAATCTTTCCGCGGACGCGGTGATTCGGCCCGGTCAGAAGCTGACCGTCGCTCAATAAGCAAAACGGCGGTTTCTTCGATTCTCCAACCCACGGTTTCCTGAAATCGCCCGGCGTTTGGCTCAGAAATCCGTTCAGTCTTTGTTCGTCTATGAACATCTGATTTCCGGGGAACATATGATTTTCGGGCTTTCTTTTTACCCGACCCCACTCACCTCGCCTTTTCAAACCCCTTCTTTTTTCCCTGAAAATCTTTTCATTTTTTACAATAATCGGCCATTTCAGTGATCCGTCTCCACCGGGATTCAAAATTATTGAATGGGATTCGTTTTGCTGCAAGCGGGTATTTTTCAATCTTTATCCCTTTAACCGCTGATTTTTTTATTTCTAAATTTCAAATAAATTCAGTTAAATAAAAAATAGTTGTTTTTTTTGTACAATAAATGAATTTTTTTTCTTGACTAAATTCAAGGCATAATTGATAGTGTGCTAAAATAAATAAATAGGGTTCATTGTTTTAAATCGAATAAATAATATCATATTCAATAATCCTTTGGGAAGTCCATTACATAAGATTGAAAGAATCGGAAAGGCGGCTTCCGGCGGTTACATCGAAGGAAGATTTGATTATATTCAATTAAATTTACAGAAAGAAAGGTGGTGATAAGAGCGGCGAAAAAGCCAATGCGGGCAGATTGAAAACCGAATCCATTTATCTATAGACGCTTCTCACAGGAGGGGGTAAAATGGCTGGAACCACTTGGGTCTACGTTTTCCTTGGTCTTTACATTATTTACTGTTTTTATTGGGGGCTGAAGGGGTATTTCACCGAAAAAACCTCTTCGGGCTATTCCATCGCCGGGCGGTCGATCCCCTTTGCCGCCTTTTTGATGGCCGCCACCGCCGCATCCTTCAGCGGGTGGACCTTCATCGGCCATCCGGGTCTGATCTGGCGGGACGGATTGGCCTATGCCTTTGCGTCCTTTTATGTTCTCACCATTCCGATCACCGGGACCTTTTTTTCCAAACGAACCTGGCTGCTGGGAAAACGATACGGGTTCATCACCCCCGGCGACATGTACGCATACTACTTCAACAGTGAGGCGATTCGCTGGCTGGTGGTCACCACGGCGGTCCTCTACTCGATTTTCTATTCCGCGGTTCAGCTGATGGCGGCCGGCGCCCTGTTCAACGTAATCGCCGGGGTTCCCTTCAGGTTCGGGGCCATTTTTCTGGCCTTTATCGTCTGGTTTTATGTCTGTACCGGAGGGCTGAAGGCCAGCACCTGGGTCGGGGTCATTCAGTTCCTGCTCCTGGTGGGCGGCATCATAACTCTCGGCTGGTTCGTCATTCAACACCCGGAATTCGGCGGCTGGGGCGGGTTTTCTGAAAACGTGAACCAACTTGGACCACGGCTTACACAAGTGCCGCGGGTGATCAATTTCGGCCTGGGAGGCGCCGAAGGGGAGACGGGATGGACCGCTGTGATGATCCTGACCTATATGTTCGCCCTGATGGGGATTCAGTCTTCGCCGGCCTTCACCATGTGGACCTTCGGCATTAAATCCCCCAAACCCCTGGCATGGCAGCAGGCCTTCATGTCCACCTTCGTAGTCGGTTTCGCGCTGTTCTTCTTCACCGCCTTCCAGGGCATGGGCGCCAAGATTCTGGAGCTTCAGGGCATCGAAGCCTTTCAGGGATTGACCGATAAATCGGTGGTGCCGCTGCTGATGCAGCGTTTCCTGCCGCCGATCATGCTGGGGGTCGTCTTCATGGGCGCCATCGCCGCCATTCACTCCACCGCTGCACCTTACATCGGAACCGGCGGATCGATTCTGCTGCGGGATGTCTACTGGCGATACATTAAAAAACAGAACGTGAGCGATGCCGAGCAGATCTGGGTCAACCGGCTTCTGGCCACCGTGCTGACCATCCTGGCGCTGGTCATCGGAATGACATCGACCGCGGCCCTGGTTATTCTCGGGGCGCTGGCCACCGCCTTCGGGTTCGTCATGTACGTGCTTCTTTTGGGCGTCATCTGGGGGTTCCGGATCCCCTCCGTCGGCGCCGTGGCCGGAGTTCTCTCAGGCATGATCGCAGTATTTCTGACCTTCAAGGTGTGGCCCAGTCCGCTCTCCATGCACTGCGCATTCTGGGGCACCTTTACCGGCCTCGTGGTCGCTTATCTCTGCAAGGGACTCGGCGCCAAAGATTCCCAGGAGACCATCGACCGGCAAAAAGAGATGCGCGACTGGCTCGACGATGTGGATGCGCCCAGCGAATCCGGCATGCAATGGCGGAAAGCCATGAAGATCGTCGTTCCGGTATGGTATTTCTTCGCCATCGGACCCGCCTGTATTATCGGCAACAACGCCTTCTCCTTCGCCGGATTTCCGCCGCTCTGGTCGTGGCAGATCTTCTGGTGGATTCTGGGCATCGTCATGATGTGGGGCCTCGCCTTCAAGGCTGAAATGGCCACCACCAACGAAGTCCAGATTCAGCGGGCAGACACCGAACAGAATATCGTGGTCAAAGAAGTCTAACCCTCATCAGTTCAGGAGGAATTATCATGAAGAAAGAAGACGCTTGGATGGCAGGAATTTTCATCTTTTGCATCCTTTTTGTCTCCTCATTCAGCTGGGGACTCTGGGGATAATTTTTAGATCTTAACCGATCCGGCCGGCAAGGGAGACCCTTTTGTATTCCTTCCGGCCGGTTCTTTTATGATGCCGGGGCTGAATGAGACGATTTTTCCGGCCCGGACCTGCAGAAGGCGCTATGTTGTGGCATTCCATTATTTTTCCATAAAAACCGGAACCGCCGAAACCGGAGCATCTTCGGGTATCGAATCGAAACAGAATGCGGTTCGGGAACTGACGAACGATTTGACGGCATACCACCCGAATGCGGTGTTGCTGTTCGGTTCCATGGCCCGGTATCTGGCCGGATATTCTCTGGACGCCGTTCCCCGGGATGTGGATATTCTGATGGTGGGAAACAATGTGCCCTTCGACTCCGAATCCAAGGAGTACGGGTGCAACATAGAACTGCACATTTTCAAGAACGAGGACATCATCAATATCGCCAAATCCCTGCGATATGACGCCAAACCCATCGCCTTGTCCAAGCTGTATTCAAAGGTGATCCTTAAAAATCATTCTCGGGACCTTATCGCGGCTTGCCTGTTGCTTGGCCCCGCATACAATGACTTCGGGATTGAACAGATCGAGGTCGATTCGCTGATCGACCAGAGAGATTATTCAGCCCACAAAATTCTTTACGGGGAAAAATGGTGGTGGTATCTCACAGAGTATGCCCGGGAAAGAAGAGGCGCCCTTAAGCGGTTCAGCGATAAAATCGTCGGACGGTATGAATTCGAAGACTGGAAACAGGTCAAAATCGCTTGTGAAACAGGGGACGATATCGCCAGTTCGAGGATATAAACCGCCATTGTAAAAACCGGAAAGGGAGGCATATAGAATGCAAAACCAGTTGCCGGAAAAGGAAGTCACCTGCAAATGCGGTTATTCCTTCATCACCCAAAAAGAGAAAAGCTGGTGCGGAAAATGTTGTCGTGGTGTCTTCTATCACCCCAAAGACCAGCGGTTTGATGTTTTTCAAAAATACTATACACTGACCATGATACTGGTGATTTTGGGGTTTATCATTTTCACCTTTGTCGGGTTTTTCGGTGAACCTTTGTTCAGCTAGCGGCGCGTCACTTTCGAACCAAATAGGGAAAGGGGGGATTTATTCATGCCCCACAAAATTTTGGTCGTGGAAGATGAGCCCAACATCCTGATACCCATTCGATTTCTCCTGGAGAAAAACGGTTACGAGGTGATGACCGTGGAGAACGGGGAAGCGGTCATGGACGCCCTGTCCGCTTTTGAGCCTGACCTCGTGTTGTTGGATATCATGCTCCCCCAGATGGACGGGTTCGAGGTATGCCAGGTGATTCGAAACCATCCCGACTGGCGGGAGGTCAAAATCGTTTTTTTGACCGCCATGGGGCGGGACATGAATGTTTCCAAGGGAATGTCCATGGGCGGGGATGCTTATATCACCAAACCTTTTTCCAATGCGGAAGTAGTCGAATGCGTCAAAGATCTCCTCTCGAATGAGCCCCAAAAATAAATTCCTCTGGTGGGTCATCGTCTCCATCGGGTTCGTTCTGCTGGTTTTCGTCGCCATGGCCTGGCTCTTCTGGCAGCCCCTCCCCCCGGACGAGAAGTCCCTGCTCATCCAGGTTTTTAAAGCCAATTTCGGATACCTGTTCACCGTCGTATTTCTGGTATTCGCAGTTCTGGGCCTTACCCTCGACTGGTTTTTCCGCTTTTACATCATTCCGCTTGGGCAGCTTGCCGACGAAGCCTCATTGATGTGCTCCGTCAATCCGGGGCATCGCGTCAATATCGACGGCGGCAAGGATGTGATTCGGCTCTCCAGGATCATTAATCAGAATGCCGAACGGTTCCGGGAGATCAAAAACAATATCCGGGAGAAAATCGAAAGGGCCAAGGCCGACGTCGAATCGGAAAAAAACATTTTCGCCGGCCTCTTGTCCGAACTGCCGGAAGGGGTCCTGATCTGCAACGCCCAGGGCAGAATTATTCTGTACAACCGTCAGGCCAAGGAGGTATTGGGTGAAAACCATCCGGAGGGATCATCCGACAAGCACGGAGAATGCCGTCCATCAGACCGGTATGTGGGGCTGGGGCGAACCATCTATGACATCCTCGACAAGAACCTGATTGAACATGCCCTGAACGAAATTCACATTAAACTGGAACGGAAATCTCCCAATGCCGCCTCGTTTTTCGTAATGGTGAGCCGGAATCACGCCCTGATAAAAGTGGAGGCGGTCCCGGTGCTGGACCATGAGCGAATTTTCTCGGGATTCATTTTAATTTTTCGGGATATCACTGAAAAACTTCAGCGGGACCGAGAGGTCAACAACCAGCTTCGATCCCTCACCAAAAACATGCGGGCTTCGGTTTCCAGCATCCGCTCCACAGCGGAACTGCTCCTGGAGTATCCCGGAATGGAACCGGAACAGCGGCAATCGTTCTATTCCATTGTCCATGATGAAGCCCGGGATTTAAGTGAACTCCTCAATCATCAATGGTTCGATTATTCCAGATTCATCAAAACCCAATGGCCCCTGGTGACCCTGACTACCGGGGATTTCATTCAGGCCATTACCCGAAGGGCGAAAGAGGCCCTCGGGGTGACCATTGATCTCATCCATTGCGACTGTGAAGAAAACATCAAAATAGACAATTATTCCCTGCTTCTGTCGATGCTTTTCGTGCTTTATCAGTTGAAAGAAGATGTTCAGGTCGACCAGTTCAACTGTTCTCTGACCCGGAAAGGAGGGTATGCCGTTCTGGATTTCGGATGGCGGGGAGAACCGATCCGGCTCGGCACCTTGCGAAAATGGGAGAACATGATATTGAAGGTCGACAAAGACATGATTCCCCTCACCCTGAAGGATGTGGTCGGTCACCACGATGCCGAAATCTGGACCTATTCGGACCGGGAAAAGAACGGCTTTTCCTATTTTCGGCTCTCCCTGCCGGTTCACGATATTCCGGCGTCCGAACAGATACGGCAACTGGCCGTTCTTTCGGACAGCCGACCGGAATTCTATGATTTCGATCTTTTTAATCAGGCCGGTCAAACCAGCGAGTTGGACAATCAACCCCTGTCCGAGCTGACCTACACCGTTTTCGACACCGAAACCACCGGGCTGAATCCCCAGGGAGGGGATGAAATCATCTCCATCGGCGCTGTGCGGATCGTCAACGGTCGCATTCTTCGGGATGAAAAATTCGACCAGTTGGTGAACCCTCAGCGGGAACTGAGTTGGGAATCGATCCAATTTCATCAAATTCAGCCGGAAGCTCTGAAAGGACAACCGACCATCGACCAGGTGCTGCCGGCATTTCACCGGTTTGTGGGCAATACCGTCCTGGTGGCTCACAATGCCGCTTTCGATATGCGCATGCTTCAGGTGAAGGAAGGGACCACCGGGATCCGCTTCATCAACCCGGTTCTGGATACCCTTCTGCTCTCGGCGGTGGTTCATCCCATTCACCAAAGCCATAACCTGGAATCGGCGGCCCACCGCATGGGCATCAAAGTGGTCGGACGCCATACCGCCTTTGGGGATGCCTGGACCACAGCTGAGCTTTTTCTGAAGCTGATTCGGCTTCTGGCCAATAAAGGGATATATACCCTTAAAGAAGCCCGGGAAGCATCCCAAAGAACCTTTTACGCCAGACTCAGATACTGATTCCGGCCGGCTTATCGAGGAACCCATGGACGACAGGACCCTATCCGATCTATTGAAGGAAACACCGCCGTTTGCTTCCCTGCCAGAAGAAGAACGGGAAGGAATCGCCGCCAAAGCGGTGCGTGAAGAATACCCTCGGGGCACCACTCTGGCTGCTCAGAAACGGACCCGCATCGATCGCATTTTCATCGTCGAAACCGGAAAGCTGGAGCTGTTTTTCGAAGAAGACGGGGAGAAGAAACAGCCGGTTGTCCTGGAAAGGGGCGGAATCTTCGGGGGCATCTCCATCCTGATGAACCGTGCGGTTTCGGTGCGTCACGTTCAGGTTCAGGAAGACACCTCGGTGATCGCCCTTTCCAAGGAGGTTTTTCTGGAGTTCTGTTCGCGGTATGAGTTTTTCTACAGGCATTTTGCCGAAATCTTCAGTGAGCGGATGCACGATGCCTCCTATGCCGAAATCCTGGCATCGGGCCAGGCTTTTCAGTTCCTATCCAATATCGCTCCTTTCTCATTTCTGCCTGAACAGACCGTCGAGTGCGTCGCGGAAAAACTTTCCGTGGTGCGCTATTCCAAGGGAACGATTCTGTTCCTTCAGGGGGAGTCTAAAGTCGAATATCTCTACATCATTCAGAAAGGGGCTGCCCAACGGTTTTTCCAGGAAGACGACCAGAAGACACTCCTCGGAATTCTGAGCGAAGGAGATATGTACGGCGGCATCTCCATGCTGCTCAACGAGGGCATCGCCGTCCGCACCCTTCAGATTACCGAAGATACTTTTTTCTATATCCTTCCCAAGAAACGGTTTCTTGAGTTGTGCGATGAATTTGACGTCTTTTCCGAGTTTTTCACCGATACCTTCGGAAAACGGATGCTCGACCGATCCTATGCCTCCTTTATTCGGAAAACGATGCTGCCCAGGGAGGACTCGAGTCAGTTTCTGAATCAATTGGTCGACACCCTCTACCGAAAAGATACCGTGGACTGTCCCCATAATGCCTCCGTTCAGGAAGCGGCACGGTTGATGTCGGAAAAGGGGTCCAGTTCCATCTTCGTCCGGAATGCCGACGGAGAGATTATCGGGATGGTGACCGATAACGACCTGCGGAGAAAGGTCATCGCGCCGGGGGTTGATCCGCAGAAACCGGTGTCGGGAATTATGTCGACGCCTCTGTGCGTCATCTCTGCTCAGGCGCTGGCCTTCGAGGCCATGCTTTCCATGATGCATTACAATATCAAGCATCTGGCGGTGACCGACGGAGACAGGGTCGTGGGCCTGATCACCAACAATGACCTGTTGACCGCCCAAGGCCAATCCCCCTTCTTCCTGACTCGACAGATCTCCTTTGCCCAGGATATCAAAGGCATCATCGGCATTCGAAAGCAGCTTCCCGGGGTGCTTCGAAGCCTGATTCAGGGCGGGGCCAAGGCCCGAAACGTGAACCGGCTGATCACCACTGTCTCCGATGTGATTCTGGAAAAACTGATCGGTTTCGCCCTGAATGAAATGGGCGAACCTCCGGCGCGCTTCGCCTTCATGATCATGGGCAGCGAAGGCCGAAAGGAGCAGACCCTGAAGACCGATCAGGACAACGCCATCGTTTACGAAAACGTACCTGAGGCCTCAAAAAAAGCGGTCCACGACTATTTCTTGAAATTCGGAGAGAAGGTCTGCACCTGGCTGGACCAGGTCGGGTATGATTTTTGTGAAGGCGGCATCATGGCCAAAAATCCCCGGTGGTGTCAGCCGATTTCCCAGTGGAAAGACTATTTCAACGGATGGATTCATGCCGCAAGCCCCGAAGACCTGCGCGATTCCAGCATTTTTTTCGATTTCAGAGGGGCCTACGGGGATATGGACCTGATATCCGAACTTCGCAAATTCCTTTTCGATTCACTGGGCGGATGGGCCGGGTTTTTTCGCCATCTTACCGAAAACGGTCTTCACTTTCGGCCGCCCATCGGTTTTTTCAGAAATTTCGTGGTGGAATCCAAGGGCCGTCATCGGAATCAGTTCGATATCAAGAGCGCCATGACGCCCATTGTCGATTTTGCCCGGATTTACGCCTTGAAAAACAAGATTGAAGAAACCAACACCCTGGAACGGCTTTACCAGATTCACCTGAAAAAGGGGCTTTCGAAAGAGGAATACAATGACCTGGAAAAATCCTACGGATTTCTGATGCAGCTTCGATTCGTCCGGCAGGTCACGGCGGTCATCGAGGAGAACCGGGAACCGGACAATTACATCAATCCCAAGAAGCTTTCCCGAATCGAGCAGACCATGCTCAAGGAGATTTTTAAACGGATCGAGAAATTCCAGGGCAAAATGGAATTCGAATTCACCGGGTCTTCCCTGCTGTGACCGCCGACAGCAAAAAAACCGCCCGGCTGACCGCTCTGTTCCTGCTCGGCTGGCTGCTTTTCAATTACCCCTTGCTCTCCCTGTTCAGCCTGAACCGCCTGGTGTTCGGAATCCCCTCCCTCTATCTCTATATCTTCTGTGTATGGGTATTCCTTATCCTTTCCGCCGCCCTGGTCACCCGAATCACGGAGCGAAAGGGCGCCGATCACCGCTGAAACAGGGGATGGATGTTAGAAACCGCCACCATACTCTTTTTTTCCTTCGGGTACATGGGGTTTCTCTTCGCCATCGCCTATTTCGGGGACAAACATGCCGAGATGGGCCGTTCCCTCGTCGGCAATCCGTATATCTACGCCCTGTCTCTGGCCGTCTACTGCACCGCCTGGACCTTTTACGGCAGTGTGGGCCGGGCGGTTCGGGACGGCCCCGGCTTTTTGACCATCTATATCGGCCCCACCCTCATGGCCGCCCTGGGATGGCTGGTCCTGCGAAAGATCATTCGCATCAGCAAAATCCACCACATCACCTCCATCGCCGATTTCATCGGGTCCCGCTACGGTAAGAGCACCATCCTGGGCGGAGTGGTGACGATCATCGCGGTCCTGGGCATCGTGCCCTATATCGCGCTTCAGCTCAAGGCCATCTCTACCAGCTATCTCGTGATCAAAGAGTATCCCGAGATCATCATGCCCCGCAACTTCGCCGAGGTACCGGTGTTTGAGGATACCGCCTTTTACGTGAGCGTTCTTTTGGCGGTGTTTTCGATTCTGTTCGGCACGCGTCATCTGGAAACCACCGAACGCCATGAAGGCATGGTGGCGGCCATCGCCTTCGAGTGCGTGGTCAAACTGATCGCCTTTCTTTCCATCGGAATCTTCATTACCTACAGTCTCTACGGCGGCTTCGGGGATTTGTTTGCAAAGGTCCGCGCGGCGCCCGAATTCCGGGGTTTGATGATCATGGAGGATCGCAGCGGGGCCTATATCGACTGGGGAATCTATATTTTTCTCTCCATGACCGCAGTGGTTTTTCTGCCTCGACAGTTTCATGTAGCGGTGGTGGAAAACGTCAACGAAGACCACCTCAACAAAGCCATCTGGCTGTTTCCCCTCTACCTTCTGGCCATCAACATATTCGTGCTGCCGGTGGCCCTGGGCGGGCTGCTCCAGTTTCCAGAGGGAACCGTGGACGCGGACACCTTCGTATTGACCCTGCCCATGGCGGTCCATCAGGAAGGGCTCGCCCTTTTGGCTTACATCGGCGGCACCTCGGCGGCCACCGGCATGGTCATCGTGGAGACGGTGGCCCTCTCCACCATGATCTGCAACGAACTGGTCATGCCGGTACTGCTTCGGCTGCCCTTTCCCCGGGTCTCCCAGTGGGGGGATATGAGCGGTCTGCTTCTGGCCATTCGGCGAAGCGGCATCGCCGTCCTTCTGCTATTGGGATATACCTATTTTCGGTTTATCGGAGAGTATTACCCCCTGGTTTCCACCGGGCTGGTCTCTTTTGCCGCGGTGGCCCAGTTTGCGCCCGCGATTCTGGGCGGCATTTTCTGGAAGCGGTCCACCCGGTTGGGGGCCCTCTGGGGAATGGTGGCCGGGTTTCTGGTCTGGGCCTACACCCTGTTTCTGCCGTCTCTGGTTCAGACCGGACTGCTCTCCTCGGAATTCGTCACCGAGGGGCCCTGGGGGATCGCCCTGCTGCGGCCCTTTCAACTCTTCGGACTGGAGGGGTTCAACAACGTGGCCCATGCGGTGTTCTGGTCCATGTTCGTCAATGTTGGGGGCTACATCGGGGTTTCCCTATTTACCCAACCCAGCCCCATGGAGCATACCCAGGCCGCCCTTTTCGTGGATGTCTTCAAACCCCGGGAGGAGTTCACCTGGCGGCGGACCGCCTCGGTGCCCGACTTGAAATCGCTTCTGGAGCGGTTTCTGGGAGAACAACGGACCCGGGAACTCCTCTCCCGGTACGCCGACTCCCACCAGCTCGACTGGGAAAAATCGCTGACCGCGGATGACGATCTTATCAGTTATGCGGAAAAGCTCCTTTCGGGAGCCATCGGGTCGGCCTCGGCAAGGGTGATGGTGGCCTCAGTAGTGAAGGAAGAATCCCTCGGCATCGAAGAGGTCATGAATATCCTGGACGAGACCCGGCAGGTGATCATCTACAGCAAGGAGCTGGAACGAACCACCGCCGAGTTGAAGGCGGCCAATGAACGCCTCAAGGAGCTGGACCGGCTCAAGGATGAATTCATCTCCACCGTCACCCATGAACTGCGCACCCCGCTTACCTCGGTGCGCTCCATCGCCGAGATACTGCACGATACCGAGGACCTTGATCCCGATCAGCACCGGCAGTTTCTCGGGATCATTATAAAAGAGAGCGAACGGCTGACCCGTCTGATCAACCAGGTCCTCGATTTTCAGAAAATGGAATCGGGCCGCATGGAATGGCAGATGCAGGCGGTGGATATTCAAGACGTGGTTTCAGAGGCCGTCTCCAGGACCGACCGGTTGGTTCGGGACAAGGGGGCGGTGCTTCGAATCCATCAGCCCGAAGCACCGGTTCCGAAGGTTCCGGGCGATGTCGACCGCCTGATCCAGGTGATGCTCAACCTGATCTCTAATGCGGTCAAATTCTGCGATGAGGACCAGGGCCGCATCGACATCACCCTGAGCCACGATAGCGAGAAGGTGAGAGTGGATGTGCGGGACAACGGCATCGGCATCAGCCCGGAACATCAGAAACGGATCTTCGACAAGTTTCATCAGATTCGAAATGTGAATAAAACCCGCCCTTCTGGCAGCGGTCTGGGCCTTTCCATCACCCGCCGAATCGTCGAGCATCACGGCGGAATCATATGGGTGGAAAGCGAACCGGGAGCGGGGTCCACCTTCTCTTTTGAACTACCGATTCAGAAGGCTTCCGATGCCGAATAGAATTCTCATCCCCATCGACTTCTCCGCCTACTCTCAGGCCGCGGTGGAATACGGACTGGTTCTTGCCCGACAATTCGGGGCGACACTGTATCTGTTTCACGCGGTCTGTTTTCCCCGGAATATCATCTACGGCACCGCCGATACCCTGAGAGGTTCGGATCAGAATCGGGTCCTTCAGCAGGCCCGGAAAAAAATGGAACAATTAATGGATGGAAGCCAGGTCGACTGGCAACTGCGGGTAGATTTCGGAGACCCGGTGGAGGCAGGAAACCGGGCCGCGGATGAGTTGGGTGCGGACCTTGTCATCACCGCCAGCCACGGAGTCGGGATCCTGAGGCGGATTCTTTCGGGAACGGTGGTGGAGCAATTCGCCCGTACCCTCCATCGACCGCTTTTGGTCATTCATCCACACAAGCTCAGGAAAACAGCTCTTGAACCGCTCTCAAACGGTTTGGATTTACTGCAATTTACCGGGTTTCGGCGCATCATTGTCGGGTGTGATTTTAAAAGCGGTTCGGCTGAAACCGTTCGTTTTGCCTGTCGATTCGCAAGAAAATCGGGCGCGGAATGCCACTTGGTCCATTTTCTCGAATCACCGGTGGATGAAACCCTCATGAACACCACTCGGGGTGGATATGGCGAACAACAAGAGATGCTTCAACAAGAACGACGACAACAATTAAAATCTCTGGTTCCGGAATGGTGTTGTAAAGAAATCCCGGTGAAAACGGCGGTCCTGCCGGGAGTTCCCTGGGAGGGAATGGTGGCCTATGTTCAGGATTCGGTGTCGGATCTGGTGATGGTGGGGCTGCGCACTCATGGCCCGTGGGAGAAGCTGTGGATGGGATCCACCACCGAATCGGCCCTTCGCCACATCGTCTGCCCGGTGATGGTTCTGCCCTGTAAAGGAGGGCGTCGATGACGATTGTCCGGCCGCTTCGCACCGGAATTGTACGGGACATCCGTTTTCTGGACCATATCACCGCCGATGGTCATCCGGAAAATCCCGGACGCCTACTCTCCATCCATGCGGCCCTGGAGGATCTGATGAACAAAACCCGCCTCGCCGAGATCAAACCGCGCCGGGCGGAATTCGCGGAAATCGAACTGGTCCATTCAGCGGATTATCTTCGAGCACTGGCCGCCACCGCCGGCAAGGAGCAGTGCGCGCTGACGCCGGATACCTTTACCTCAGCCGAGTCCTTTGAAACGGTGTTGCTGGCTGCCGGCGGCATGTGCGAAATGATCGCCCGGGTCGTTTTCGGTGAACTGGACAACGGCTTCGTCCTGCTCAGGCCCCCTGGGCATCATGCCGAGCGGAATCGGGCCATGGGCTATTGTCTGATCAACAATATCGCCCTCGGGGCCATGTTCGCCCGCCGATACCTGGGATTGAACCGGATCCTCATCGTCGACTGGGATGTTCATCACGGAAACGGCACTCAGCACATTTTCGAGGATGATCCCTCGGTGCTATTTTTTTCCGTTCATCAATACCCGCATTTTCCGGGTACCGGGGTGTTCACGGAGATCGGAAGGGGGCCCGGTGAAGGATATACGGTGAACATTCCCCTTCCCAAAGGATTGGGAGATTCGGAATACCGGATGATTTTTGAGACCATCCTGAATCCGCTGGCCCTGGAATTCGAACCGGATTTGATTCTGGTCTCCGCCGGATTCGATACCCATCGGGAGGACCCGCTGGGTGGAATGCGCATGACGCCGCTCGGATTCGCCGGTCTGACTCAGTTCTTGATGCGGCTGGCCGAACAGTGTTGCCGGGGAAGACTGGTGTTGGGCCTGGAAGGAGGCTACAATCTGTCGGTACTCGGAAATTGTGTGCGGGCGGTCATTCTCGAACTTTCCGGATCAACGATCACTCATTTACCCGAACCGTCCTCCAAAAAACACCGGAAACAGATCGCGCGGGCGGTTTCCCGGTGTTTTCATGTTCATCGCCGGTTCTGGAAAACCATCCAACCCTGACCCGACCTGAACAAGGGAGGTAGTATGAACAAGATCCGTATCATGGAAGCTTCCGTCCGAAAATGGGAGCGCATTATCGCCGGCAAGAGCAGTGACGGCGGCGTGCTGGACTGCCCGCCCTGCCGGATTTTTTACATGCTCATCTGCATCGGCTGTCCCATTTCGGAGTATACCGGCCATAAATTCTGCAAGGGCTCCCCCTACGGCCGCTGGTATTGGCACCAGATCGAAGCCCACGGCAAGATGCGCAAGAAAGTGTACTGCGACGAATGTCTGGAAATTGCCCGGGAGATGCGGGACTTCATGAGTGAAATTGTAGCCCACCTCAAAGCCAAAGAGGAGTCCTCCCGACCGGACCCGAAGGAAGACGACACTGAAAAGACTGACGAAGGTTTATGACCACTCCGGAACTTTCTCCCATAACTCTGGGGATGGCCGCGGAGATCGGGGGCTTGTGCCTTTCCGGCTTCATTTTTTTTCTTAGCCGACGATACACGTTCGCAGAGGCGGTCGCCTACGGCATCATGACGGTCTTGATGATGATATCCCTGTTGATGCATATCGTCGAAGTGTTCGGCATTCCGGAATGGATGGTTTTGGGGGAAGGCATTCTGGTTTGTGCCGCCGTCTCT